>JACQJQ010000107.1 GCA_016204945.1 Elusimicrobiota bacterium | reverse complement strand
CTTGGCCAGGGTGTCGTCCATGAAGCCCATCTTCATGATGTCGACCTGCACGCTCTTGCGGTCGAGGATGCGCATCACGCAGGACTCGCCGTAGACGGTGGGGACCATCTCGACGCGGAACTCGATCGGGTTTCCCTGGGCCAGGATCTGGATGCGGCCCGACTGCGGGATGCGCCGCTCGGTGATGTTCATCGAGTTCGTCATGATCTTGATCTTCGCCGCGATCGCGTTGCGGTAGCCCCATGGCACGGAGAACGGGCCGGGCACGAGCAGGCCGTCGGTGCGGTAGCGCAGCAGGATCTTCGAGTTCTTGCCGGTGGGGTCCTCGAAGGGCTCGATGTGGATGTCCGAGGCCTTCATCGACAGCGCTCCGAGGATGATCGCGTTGACGAACTTCTCGACCTCGGGCGCGGAGGCGTCGATGTCGGTGATGTCGGTCTTCTGGTCCGCCTTCTGCAGCTCGAGGCCGCCCGTGTCGGGAACGGCCGAGGCCTCGTTCTTGGCGACGTCGGTCATCAGGCGGTTGAGCGCCTCGCCCTCGCCGCGCCCGTAGGACGCGTCGAGCGCGGCCATGATGTCCGTCGGCAGCGCCAGGTAGGGCTGGATCTCCAGGCCCGTGCGAAGCTGGATGTCCTCGGAGGCGAAGAAATCGCGCGGGTCGGCCATCGCGACGAACAGCACGCTCTCCTCCTTGGCGAAGGGGATCGCGACGTGGCGGCGCGCGACGGCCTCGGGGATGATCTTGGCCGTCTCCGCGTCCACGTCCATCTGCAGCAGGTCGACGGCCTTGACCTGCCACTCCTCCGACAAGGCCTTGAGGAGCTGGGCCTTGCCGATGAGCCCGGCGTCGATGGCGGCCTGCTGGAAGGTTTTGCCCGACTTGGCCGACTCGTCGGCGACTTTCTTGAGCTGCTCGGCGTCGAGGAGCTTGCGCTCCGCGAGGACTTCCGAGACCGTCTTGCGGCGCTGAAGGCCTTTAACCGCCATGATATTCTCCGAAAACCCGCCGCAGAGTCCCGAAAATCTCGCCCAAGGTGGCGCGCGACTCGACGGCGTGAAGGATGTGCGGGAACATATTTTCTTTCGGCGACCGGGCGGCCCGCTCGAGGCGGGACAGCGCCGCGGCGGAGGCCTTCGCGTTCCGATTCTTCCGGAAGCTCCGCAGCCGCCCGACCTGCTCGCGCTCGAGCGCGGGCGGGACCTTGAGGCGCTTCGCGGCGGACGCGCCGCTCTCCTCGACCAGCAGCGCGTTGACGCCGACGATCCTGCGGCGGCCCTCCTCGACGTCGCGCTGCCATTTGTAGGAGGACTCCTGGATCTCCCGCTGCGGGACCTCGCCCTCGATGAGCTTGAGCATGCCGCCTTGGGCCCCGATTTGGGCGAGCTTCCCGCTCACGCGGGCGTCGAGCTCGTCGGTCAGCGACTCGATGGCCCAGGAGCCGGCGACGGGGTCGACGGTGTCGGCCACGCCCGTCTCGTGAGCCAGGATCTGCTGGGTGCGCAGCGCCAGCGAGGCGGACTCCTCGGACGGCAGGGACAGCGCCTCGTCGTAGGAGTTGGTATGCAGGCTCTGCGCCCCGCCCAGGACCGCCGCCATCGCCTGCCAGGCCACGCGCACCGCGTTGTTGAGCGGCTGGCGGCTCGTGAGCGTGGAGCCGCAGGTCTGCACGTGAAAGCGCAGGGACTGGGATTTCGGATCGGACGCGCCGAAATCCTCCTTCATGACGCGCGCCCAGACGCGGCGCGCGGCCCGGAACTTCGCGATCTCCTCCAGGAAGTGATTGTGGCAGCCGAAGAAGAACGCGAGCTTGGGCCCGATCTCGTCGATCGCGACGCCGCGGCGCAGGAGGCTCTCGACGTAAACGCGCGCGTTGGCGAACGTGAAGGCGATTTCCTGCACGGCGTCGGAGCCGGCCTCCCGAATGTGGTACCCGGAAATCGAAATCGGGTGGAACTGGGGCGTGTTCTTGAAGGACCACTCCATGCTGTCGGCGCACAGGCGCAAGCTGGGCTCGACGGGAAAGACCTGGGTGCCGCGCGCGATGAACTCCTTGAGGATGTCGTTCTGCAGGGTCCCCTTGAGGGCCTTCGGCTCGACGCCGCGCTTCTTGGCGACGGCGACGTAGAACGCGAGCATGACCGAGGCGGTCGCGTTGATCGTCAGCGAGGTCGAGATCCGCTCCAAGGGTATGCCGGCGAAAAGCCGCTCCATGTCGTCGATCGTGCCGACGTGCACGCCGACGCGGCCGACCTCCCCCTTGGCCCTCGGATCGTCGGCGTCGAGGCCGATCTGGGTGGGCAGGTCGAAGGCGGTCGAGAGGCCGGTCTGGCCCTGCTCCAGAAGCCAGCGGAAGCGCTCGTTGGTCTGCACGGCGGTTCCGAAGCCGGCGTACTGGCGCATCGTCCAGAGACGGCCGCGGTACATCGTCTTTTGAATGCCGCGCGTGAACGGGTAGGAGCCCGCGTCCCCAAGGAGGCCGGCGGACGCGACCCCGGGCCCGTAGTAGCGCTTGATCTCGACGCCGGACGGCGTCAGGAATTCCGGCGCCGGCGCGACGCTCACGCGGGCCTCATGTCGAGACGGTCGCCGACGCGCACGCAGCCCCCCAGCGCGCCGCCCTTGAGCTCCAGCACGCTGCGCGCCGAAAGCACCCACGGCGACAGCCGCCAGGGGCGCAGGTTCTCGACGACGCGCACGACCCGCAGCGCGGAATCCAGGAAGAGGACGTCGATCGGGAATTTCATGAAGAAAGTATGAATCATCGGGCACGGCACGATCCAGAGCCCCTCATCGGCCGCCAGCGACGCCCGCCCGAGCAGGCCTCTGCTCCGCGACGCCGGCGTGTCCGCCTTCTCGACTTTCGCCGCGACGAGCGCGCCGCGCGTCGCGTTGAAGACTATCAAATTCACCGCAATACCGACAGGCGGCCCCGTCCGGTCCCGGCGGAGGTCGTCACCACGAACACGTAGGTGCCGCTGGCGACCGGGCGTCCCTCGGCGTTCCTGCCGTTCCAGGACGTCCCCGTCACCTCGCGCACGAAGGCGCCGTCGAGCGTGTAGATCTTGATCTTCGTCGCGGCGCCCTGGAGCGCGGGCGGGATCGCGAACCCGACCGTCCCGCTTTGGGACGGTCGGAAGGGGTTCGGGAAGGCGATCGGCTTCTCCTCGCCGTCGAAGCCGGCGAGCGTGCCCCGCGCCGTATAGCGCAGCGCGCGGTACAGGTCCAGGCGGCCGGCGCCCTGCAGATTGGCCGCGAGCCCGATGTTGTTGGCCGTGCCCCGCAGGATGTTCTTGACCTCGTTGCTCGCGGCGGTCACGGCCGCGGTCGGCTTCCTCGACAGGATCAGCGCCGCCGCGCCGGCCACGATGGGCGCGGAAAACGAGGTGCCGTTGAGCCCGCTCTTGGTCGTCGCCCCGATCGTCGTGCCCATCAGGCTGGAGCCGGGCGCGGCCAAGCCGTTGGCGGCGACCTCCGGCCCGCGCGAGGAGAAGGAGGCGAGCGCGTCGGCGGCGTCGGTCGCCGTCACCGGGATGACGCCCGCGCACGAGCCGGGGCGATTGACCGTGTTGTCCGCCGGGCCGCTGTTTCCCGCGGCCGCCACGACCACGATGCCCGCGTTGAGCGCGGCGGTGATGGCCGGCTGGATCACGGCGTCGCAGTCCTGGCAGCCGAGCCCGCCGCCCAGGCACCCGAGGCTCAGGTTGGCGACGATGCGCCCGTGGGCCGCGGTGTTCTGCTGCGTGATCAGATACTGGAGGGCGTTCGAGACCCTCGTATCCGAGGTGGTGCAGGAATCGGCGGCGATGTCGCCGCAATCGGCCGTGCAGTCCGCCGTCCCGAACACCCTCATCGACAGCAGCCGCGCGCCCCACGACACGCCGGAGACCATGGTCCCGTTGTCGGTCGCGGCCGCGGCGAAGCCGGCCACCTCCGTGCCGTGCTCGCACGCCGCCACGGCCGCGCCGCCGGCGGCCTCGTCGGCGCAGTTGTCCAGGCAGTTCTTGTGCGTCAGGCCCGCCAGCTTCGCCTGCAGGTCCGGATGCGTCCCTTCGATGCCGGTGTCGATCACCGCGACCGTGGCGCGCGAGGAGCCGCCGGTCTCGAACTCCCACCCCGCCGCCGCGCTGATCTTCTCGAAGTGGTACTGCGAGGAGAACAGGGGGTCGCTCGGGGTCCGCGAAACCGAGTACGCCCGATTGGGCTCCGCGCGCAGGACGCCGGGAAGGCCGCGCAGGATCGCCAGGGCGTCGGCCACGCTCATCGACGGGGCCAAGGAAATATGGGTCCAGCCCAGGTCCGGCTGCTCTTGAAGAACGGCGCCGCCCACGCTCTTGGCCCGGACGGAGCGCAGGGCGGTGGAGACCGACGCGTCGAACCAGACGACGGCCTCCTCCGCGACGACGGACTCGTAGCCCTGCGCGGCGGCCGAGCCGGCGATCCCGGCGCGGGCGCGAAGGGGGATTTTCTCGATGCGCAGCGCCGACGCGCAGGGCGCCGCCGCCAGGAGCGCCGCGGTCAGCAGGCGGCTAGGCCGCAACGCCGTTCTCCTTCCGGATGATCCCGACGACGTCGTAGATGTCGTCGATGTCGAACTCGGCGCCCGACTCCTTCGTGTCGAAGGTGTCGCCGTACTTCGCCCAGACGGTGCGGATGCCGGCGCCCTGGGCGCCCTTGACGTCCCGGTCGGGCCAGTCGCCCACCATCAAGGTCTGGTCGCCGCGCGTGCCGAGGACTTCCAGCGCGCGGCGGAAGGGCTTGGGATCGGGCTTCTTGACGCCGAAGTCCTCGGACGTGATGATCTCGTCGAAGTAATGGTGCAGGCCCAGGCTCACGATGCGCAGCCACACCTCCATCTTCGGCGCGTCGGAGATGACGGTGCGCGCGATGCCCATCTTCATCAGCTCGATCAGGGTCTGATTGACGCGCGGATACAAGGTCATCGTCCCGTTTTTCGAGCGCCGGTAGGCCAATATGCCGCTGGCCAGGATCTTGTAGTCGATGTGGCCGAGCTTCGCCTTGAGGATTTTATCGAAGATCTTCTGATCCTCGATGCCTTCTTTCCAGTAGTGGTCGAAGAACTCCTTGACCAGGGCGTCCTTGGCGCCCGGCAGGCCGGCGTCCATCATCCCCTCGACGGCCGCGTCCACGGCGTTCCGCTTCATTTTCATGAAGTCGGTCAGCGTGTTGTCGATGTCGAAAATAACGCCCTTGATCATATCGGCCCGGCCGAACGACGCCGTTACTCCTTCACGCGCTCGACGTAGGATGAGGTCCGGGTGTCCACGCGGATCTTGTCGCCTTCCTTCACGAACAGGGGCACGTTGATCTCCAGGCCGGTGTCCAGCGTCGCGGGCTTGACCATGTTGGAGACGGAGTCGCCCTTCACGCCGGGGACCGTCGAGGTCACCGTGAGCACCACGTTGGCGGGCAGCTCGATGCCGGTCAGCTTGTCGTCGACGTAGACGGCGAGCACCTCCATGTTCTCCTTGAGGAACTTGACGCTCGGACCGAGCAGGGCCTTGGGGTAGAAGACCTGCTCGTAAGTCTCATTGTCCATGAACACGGCCTTGTCGCCCTCGTCGTAGCTGTAGGTCTTTTCGCGCTTGGTGACGGGAACGTCGCGGAATTTCGTGCCCGAGGCGTAGGAGCGCTCGACGACGGCGTTGTTGGCGAGCACGCGCAAGGTGGTCCGGTACACGGCCGCGGACTGGGACTTGCGGTGGTGCTGGAAGGAGATGATCTGGACGATCTGGCCGTCGTCCTCGAAGACGAGGCCGTTCTTGAATTGGGAGGTGTCGATCATGCCCGCATCCTACCAAATAGGCCGGAATTCGTGCTACAATGACGCTCTTCCTCATATGAGCGCACACGAACGCATCGCCGAGCTCAAGGATCTTCTCGACGCCAAGACCCGTCTGATGCAGGACGTGGCGCACGAGCTGAAAAATCCGCTGTCCGTCATCCACGGCTACGCCTCCTACCTGACGAAGGAGCAGGTCAGCCCCGAGGAAATCCAGAAGGCCCTGAAGGCCGTGCTCTCCAACGCCGAGCGCCTGGTCGGCCTCGTCGACCACCTGCAGGAAGCCGTGCGCCTCGAGTCCGACGGCTTCGCCGTGGAAATGCGCCCGATCGAGGGCGCGACCCTGCTCCAAGAGGCCGTCGAGTCCGTCGAGCTCGAGGCCGTCGGCCGCGGCGTCCGCCTGCACTGGCGCAGCCCGGTCGGCGACTCCCTCCTCGTGACCGCCGATCCGCGCCGCGTGCTCCAGGTGCTCGGCAACCTCCTGAGCAACGCGCTCAAGTTCACGCCCGACGGCGGGACGATCGACTGCACGGCCCAGCGCGACGGGCAATTCGTGCGCTTCAGCGTCATCGACACCGGCCCCGGCATCCCGGCCGAGAAGCTCCCGATGCTCTTCGACCGCTTCTATCAAGCCGGCGACAATACGCAGAAGCGCAAGGGCCTCGGGCTCGGCCTGGCCATCTGCAAGGGCCTCGTCGCGGCGCACGGCGGCCGCATCTGGGTGGAAAGCCTGCCCGGCGTGGGCTCCGCGTTCAACTTCACCTTGCCCGCCGTCTTGACCTCGAACTACTCCCCGCGCTAGAATCGCCCCATGGTCAAAATCCTGTCCGCGATTCTTCTGACGGCCGCCGTTTCCGCGTCGGCTTCCCCGGCGATCCCATCCTTCGAGTTATCCGCCGCCGAACTCCAGGCCTCCGTCGCCGCGGCGCGCGCCTCCCAAACCCAAGCTCGAGCAAGCGATGTCGATCGGCGCATCGAGGCCGTCGCGCGGGAGCTGGGACGCTTCGATCGCGTCGCTTCGCGCCTGCGCGCAGACCTGGCCCCCCTCCTCAACCGCGTGCGCGGCTATCGACCGAGCGCCCCCAACAACGACCCCGATCTGCGCCACGACCTTCAGGTCTTCAGGCAGGACCTGTCGTACCTGGCGCGCGACTCGCAATGGCGCCTCAACGACCTGCGCGGCCTGGCCTCCCAGGCCGGCAAGGACGAGGCTCTCGTCGCCCCCGCCGAACGCCTGCTCGGCGCAGCCCGGCGCTTCGGCGGCGAGGCGAGCCGGCTGCTGACGGACGCGCGCTTCGCCTACCCCGACTTCATGCGCGCGGGATTCGCCTTCGAGGGCGCGGACCTCGACAGCGACTCGCGCGCGGTCGACTCCCACGCGCAGGACTTGGAGCGCGAAGCGGGCCGCCTGCTGGGCAAGGTCCGCGGCTAGCGCCGTTTCAGAATCCCGAGATTGACGCGGGCGGCCGCGGAGGACGGGTCGCGCGCGAGCACCCCCTCTAATAGACGAACGGCGCCGGCGCGATCGCCCGCCCGGGCCCGCACGGTCGCGAGATTGACGGCGGCGGGAGCGTCGTCCGGGCGCAGGGACAGCGCCTCGCGATAAAGCCTTTCCGCGCCGGCGAGGTCTCCCCTCGCCGCCAGGACCAGGCCCAGGTTCACCCGGGCCTCGACGTCGCGGGACTCCAGGCGGATCGACGCCTCGAGGGCGGGAACCGCGGCCTCCCCGCGGCCCGCGGCCAGCAGGGCGCGGGAAAGATTCGCGCGGGGAAGATAGGAGTCCGGCTCGACGGCCGCGGCGCGCGTCCAGAGGGAAACATCGTCGCGCCAATACGAGGACTGCCGGATCGCCGCGGCCGCCGACAACGTCGATACGAGGGACAGGACGGCGATGGCGAAGCGCGGACGCAGACGCTCGAGAGCGAGGCCGAAGAGAACGGCGAAGGGAAGGCAGGCCAGGTAAGAATATCGATCCGCCGCGGCCTGACG
>JACQJQ010000136.1 GCA_016204945.1 Elusimicrobiota bacterium | reverse complement strand
GTGTCCGCGAGCGCCGGCCGCGCCGCCGCCTGGCCCGCGGCGTTGGCGCTGGCCGGGCAGCCCGCTCTGCTGCGCGCGGCCGGCACCGCGCACGCCGACGCCGCGACGGCGCTGTTCGTCTTCACCTCGGCCTACGCGCTCTCGCGGTGGGAGGGCTCCCGCGCGGACGGCTGGCTGGTCGCGGCGGGACTGCTCGCGGGCCTGGCCGGATCGGCCAAGCTTCTCGGCGTGGCGGCGCCGTGCGCCTGGACGGCGGTCTTATTCTGGAAAACCCGGCGCGCGAGGGAGCCCCTGCTCTTCGCAGCCGCCGGCCTGCTGATGATCGCGCCGTGGTTGTGGACGACTTGGAGGCAGACCGGCGACCCCGTCTGGCCCTTCTTGGGAAGCGGCCTCGAGGCCGCCGAGCTCGCCGCGCGCTACTTGCGCTCCAATCGCTGGGATTTTCCGCCGCCGTCGTCGGCCTTCGTCCACGACGGGCCGGGCTTTATCATCCTGCCGGCTCTCGGCCTGTTCGCCTTATCCCGCGGACGACGCGCCGCCGCGACGACGATCGAGCGCCTGCTGTGGATGGCCGTTCCCGCCTATGCCGCGCTGGCCTGGCGCCATAACGAGGCATGGCGCTTTCTCATGCCGGTCTGGCCCGCGCTCGCGCTGGCGGCGGGCCGCGCCGCCGCCGGAGCCTTCACGGGCGGCGGCGGCCGCCGCGCGGCGGCCGCGAGCCTCGTCCTCGCGTCGGCCCTGCCCGCGGCCGCCTTCAGCCCGAACAACGCATTGTACGCGGTGCTCGGCCTGCGCTCGGCTTCGGCGCCCGCCGTCGAGCGGCGCGCGCTCTTCACCCGGCGCGGCGTGGACGTCGCGGAATTCTACCAAGAGGCGCGCGCCGCGCTCCCGCCCCGGGCCAAGGTGCTGCTGTTTCGCGAGGTGCGCGGCTACGGCGCCGGCTTCGACTATCAATGGGGCGACCCGATGAACCAGGCGCTCCTCGACTACCGGCGGATTCCGGATGCCGCCGCGCTGGCGCGCCGCCTCAAGACCCTGGGCATCAGTCATGTCCTCGACCACCCTGGCTCCCACCTCTACCGCGAGGATCCCGGCTATTACGACGCGCGTACGCTCGCATTGATGGCCGAGTGCCTGAAACATCGCGCGCGGCCCGTTCTCTCGCGCGAGGGGCTCGCGCTTTACGAACTGCGCTGAAGCGCGCGGCGCAGGAGGCGGCCGCGCGCCGCCTCGCGCGCGGCCGCGGCGCGCTCGCCCATCGCCGCGTACATCGCGGCCAGACGCTCATGGGCGTCGGCATCGCGGCTCACGTCGTAGATGAGGATCGCGCGGCCCGCGACCGCGGCCGGAACGCGCGCGCCGAGCCACGCCCACGCCGGCGGTCCGCTCTCGTAGAAGCCCTGGCGCTTGGTCGCCGAAACGGCGAGCCATTCGCGCCCGACGTCGACCGGAAGAAGCTCGCCGCGAGGGCACGGGCCCGGCGTCGAGAACGCGTCCTGCGCTTCGAGCCCGAGCCTTGACGGGCAGTCGCGTCCAAAGTAGGAGAGAATCAGGCCGCCGGGATTCTTTTCGATGAACTCCTTGAGCTCCGGCAGCGCCTGGCCCCAGTCCACGTTCGAGTCTCCCATAAGCCGCCACGCGGCCGCGGGACCGCCGAACGCCTCGTTCGCATAGGCGAGCGGTTGGGGCAGGGCGGCCAGCGATGAGCCGGCGTGCCAGGCGAGCAACGAAGCGGCCGCCAGGCGGAAGGAAGCGCCGCGCTTCCAGAGAGACGCGGCCGCCGCGCCCGCTCCGAGGGCGAGCAGGGGATAAACGGCCAGCACGTAGCGGACGCCGAGCTGCCGCCGCGCGGACATCGCCGCGAAGAGGAGAAGGGCCCCCGCGGCCAGTATCAGGCGGCGGCGCTCCTCTCGACCCTTCCAGAGGCGTTTGTCCGCCAGGCCCCAGATCCCCAGGAACAGCAGCGGAAGCGACGTCTTGATGAGGAGGATCGCCGGAAAATACAACGGATGGCCTTGAGGGTAACTCTCGCCGAAGAGGTACGTCGGGGCGGGAGAGCCCATCTGCGCGGAGCGAAATGACAGCATATCGACGAGGCCGGCGACGCCCGTGGGGGCGTAGCAGAGAACGGCGACGGCGGCGAAAGCGGACCACGAGATCAGCACCGACCGCATCCGGGCGCGGCCGCAGAACAAAAAAACAAACGGCAAGATAATGCCCGTGGCCTTCGACCCCAAAGCCAATCCTCCGACGGCGCCGGCCGCGGCCGGAGAGACTTCCCAAAGAGCCAGTGAGGCGATGAAGAGGGCGGTGAAGCCTCCGTCCGTCGTCGCAAGGGACGAGTGCGCGAGCAGATTAGGATCGAAAGCGGCGAAAGCGAGCGCGAACACGCCGCCCCAGAGGCGAAGGACGATCAGCAGAAGAGCCAAAAGCAGCAGGCCCGCGGCGCGGCCCCAGAACAGCAACGTCTCCGGAGGAACGCGGTTGTAAAAAAGAAAGAGCTGGCCGAAGACATGGGGCTCGACGGGCCCCGCGATCAGGCCGGCGGGAGGACGCGGCGCGCCGGCTCCGGCCGCCGCCAGCGCGGC
>JACQJQ010000106.1 GCA_016204945.1 Elusimicrobiota bacterium | reverse complement strand
GTCGGGCGGCGCCTGACGGCGTCCGATCCGGCCGACAGGGCCCTGATGATCATGGCCGCGCGGACGATCGTCCAGGCGAACGCGGTCATGGCGCTCAGCGAGCGCGGACTCGCGAACGAGGCGCTGCCGATCCTGCGTGGAATCGCGGAGATTTGCCTCATGATGCGCTGGGTCGTCGAGAAAGATCCGACCGCCCGCGCGATCGCCGCGCTTGATGAGCTGCAGGACCCGGACTGGGAGACGCACTGGCCGAGCGCGCGTCTGCGCGAGCGGGCCGAGACGTACGCGGTGCCCGACGAGGCGGTGGAAACCGTCCTGAGTTCGGCCCCGGATTTTGCCCGCGGTTCGGCGCAGGGATTGCCGTGGGGGCACGTGTTCGCCGAGGCGACCCGTCCCGGACGGCGCGCCGAAGAGGTTCTGACCGCGACGGCGGTTTTTCTGGGGCACGCTCTCAAGGCGTTGGACGGACGCTGGCCGGGGGAATTCCCGGGCGCGGAAGAAATGTGGAAGGGCGCGAAGGCTTGGAGAGGATAAAGAGATGATGAACGAAGAGACGACGGGACAAGGCGACGCGGCGGGCTCACCCCCTCCGGGTGGAGGCGGCGGCGAGCCGATCCGGCAGCAGTCCCACGGCGGCGGCCAGCACGGTCAGCCCGGGGGAGAAGGGCAGGGCCGCCGCAGGCGCCGTCGGCGCGGGGGACGCGGCCGCAGCGGACATGGAGGCGGCCATAACACAAACGGCCCGCAGCAGCGCCAGGGCGGACACTCTCACGGCGGCCATCGCGGCCAGAACGGCGGCGTTCGCCCCCCGCAGCCGCCGCAGGCGCCCGTGCGCTCGGACGTCGAGCAGTTGTTCGCGGCGAAGACGCCGGTGGACCCCTTTGAGTGGCTTCAGCTGGAGAAGGGCTCGACCGATCCATCGATGCGCGCGCTCGATCTGCTCGCGCCGATCGGCAAGGGCACGCGCGGCCTCATCGTCGCCCCCCCGAAGGCGGGCAAGACCACGTTCCTCAAGCAGATCTCGAACGCGGTTCATGCGGTGGATCCCAAGATTCGCCAGTACTGCCTGCTGATCGACGAGCGTCCCGAGGAGGTCACGGACTTCAAGCGCTCCGTTCCGGCCGAGGTCTGGGCTTCCTCGTCGGACCAGTCCTACGACAAGCATAAGCGCCTTGCCGAGGATCTGTTCCGCACGGCGCTTGAAAAAGTCGTGGCGGGCGAGGATGTTTTCATCCTGCTCGATTCGCTCACGCGTCTGGCGCGCGTATACAACCAATTCGCGACGGGCAACCGCACGATGTCCGGCGGCCTCGATTCGCGCGCGATGGAAATTCCACGCCGCTTCTTCGGCGCGGCGCGTAAGTTGGAGGGCGCGGGGTCGCTGACCATATTGGCGACCATCCTCGTCGATACGGGCTCGAAGATGGACGACATCATCTTCCAGGAGTTCAAGGGAACGGGCAACATGGAGCTCGTGCTTTATCGCCAGGCCGCCGAGATGCGCATTTTCCCCGCGCTGAAAGTCAGGGATTCCGGGACGCGGAAGGAAGAGAAGCTGTTTTCTCCGGAATATCTGGACGGCGTCTACAAGCTTCGGCGCCTCGTGGCGGGAATGGGAGACATCGAGGCGATCAAGGCGCTGACCGAGATGATGCGCGTGCACAAGAACAACAACGCGCTGCTCAGCGCTCTGAAATGAACGAAGGGAAAGCTCGGCCCGTCGTCACGTCGAAAGCGCCGGCGGCGATCGGCCCGTATTCGCAGGGGATAGCTTCCGGAGACATGCTGTTCGTTTCGGGGCAGATCCCGCTCCGAGCGGACGGCACTTTCGTCAATGGAAGCGTCGCCGAGCAAACCGAGCAGTGCCTGCACAACGTCCGCGAGGTGCTTCTGGCCGGGGGCGCGACGATGGACGCGGTGGTCAAGACCACGGTCTATATGACGGACCTGAAAAAGTTCCCGGAGATGAACGAGGTCTATGCGCGGCGCTTTCGGGCGCCCTTCCCGGCGCGCGCGACCGTCCAGGTCTCCGCGCTTCCCAAGGGCGCCGATGTCGAAATCGACGCCGTTGCGGTCAAGCCTTAGTCCGGAATTCGAGCGCTTGCCGCGGCGCCCGGTCCGGTCGCGGACTTCAGTTTAATCTATAATCGAGGGCATGCGGAGGACAGCGCCTAAGTGAAGATTTCCGTCCTCGTTCCCGCCTATAACGAAGCCGCCACGATCGGGCGCATGCTCGACGCCGTGTATGGGCGCAATCCCGGCCGGGATCTCGAGGTCATTGTCGTCGACGACGGCTCGACGGACGGGACGCATGGTGCGGCCGCGACCGCCGCAAGGCCCGGAACAAAAATCTTGAGGCACGCAAAGAATTTGGGCAAGGGCGCCGCGATTCGAACCGCGCTCGCCGCCGCGACGGGCGACGTCGCCATCATCCAGGACGCGGATCTTGAGTATGATCCCGCGGACTACGCTCGATTGCTGAAGCCGATCGAGGAAGGGAAATGCGAGGTCGTGTACGGCTCCCGCATCATGGGCCCCAACGCGCGATCCTACCATCGGTACTACTGGGGGGGACGGCTCGTTTCGCTGTGGACGAACATATTGTACGGCTCGCATCTTACGGACGAGCCGACATGCTACAAGGCGTTTAAGATGCCGGTGCTGCGCTCGCTGCGTCTGGAATGCGAAGGCTTCGAATTCTGCCCCGAAGTCACGGCGAAGACCCTTCTGCGCGGAATCCCCATTCTCGAGGTTCCGATTTCCTACAACCCGCGTCGCATGGAGGAAGGGAAAAAAATACGCTGGACCGACGGAGTGGTCGCTTTATGGACCTTGCTGAAGCTCCGCTTCTGAGAGGGAGCGAGCGCCGCTTCGATGCGGCCTCTTTTTCCTGCGCGCTCATTCTGCGCCTGTCTTTCCTGTGGGTGTTTCTGGCCAAGGGCCTGGACGCGTCCTATGGCCGCGACCTGTATTACGGGCTCGCCCTGTCCTGGCTCGGCTGGGCCCCCGCGCCGGCGTTCGACGCGTCGCACCCGCCGTTGTACACCGCGGCGATCGCGGCCGTGCTCGGCCTTTTCCGCTCGCCGAACCCCCTCCCGGTCCTGCTCCTGCAATGCGCGCTCGGCGCGGCCTGCGCCCCGCTCACGCGCCGTCTCGCTGGCCGCCTCGGCGTCGATGGCGCGGCCGCGCGCCTGGCCGCGCTCTGGGTGGCGTTCGACCCCGGGTTGATCTTTTTTACGCCCCATCTCGGCACGGAGACGTTGTTTGTCGCGATGGAACTGGCGTTCTTCATCCGGCTGATCGACGAGTTGGGCCGGCCGCTTTCCGGCCGCCTCGCCGCCCTGGGCTTATGGGGGGGGCTGGCGGTTTTATGTCGTTCGATGTTCGGGGGCTATCCCGCCTTCCTGTTCCTCGTCCTCTGGCGCGCGCGCGGCTTTGTTCGCGCGCTGCTGTTCTGCGCCGTTCTCGGCCTAGGCTGGCTCGCGCCCACGATCGGGTGGGGCATACGCAACTATTTCAAGTACGGGCGGGTCGTCCCGGTCGCCGCTCAGATGGGCTGGAATCTCTACGAGGGCTTCACGCTTGATCGAGAGGAGGTGCGCCGCCGCCCGATAGAGATGGGCATCGAGGCGGATCGCCTGGGGCTCGGCGGCCCCATCGAGCGCGGCGATTACTTCGCGAAAAAAACGGCGTCGTTCATGCGCGAAAATCCGCTCAAGGCGATGAAGATCATCGCGGGCAAGGCGGTCCTGTTCTGGCGCCCGCTGCCCTATGATCCACACTCGTGGTGGCAGCGCTGGGCGTTCTGCGCCTATTTCATGATCCTTTTTTCCCTGGCACTCTATGGGGCGGCGACCGTCGCGCCGAACCGCTCCTGGCAGCCCGTCTGGGCGTTGTTCGCCTACTTGACGGCCCTGCACTCGATATTCTTCACCTCGCTGCGCTACCGCCTGCCGCTGGAGCCGCTGCTGTGCCTGCTCGCCGCCGTGGGCGCGGTCGAGCTCATGAAACG
>JACQJQ010000105.1 GCA_016204945.1 Elusimicrobiota bacterium | reverse complement strand
GACGGGATTCCGCCGGCGCCCAGAGGCACTCCGCAGATCAAGGTGACCTTCTCCATCGACGCGAACGGCATTCTGTCGGTCAAGGCGGAGGACCTCGGGACCAAGAAAGCCCAGCATATCACCATCTCCGCCTCGAACAAGCTCGATAAGGCCGAGATCGAGAAATTCGTCAAGCAGGCCGAGCAGTTCGCCGAGGAGGACAAGGCGTTCAAGGAGAAGGTGACGGCCAAGAACGAGTCCGACACTTTGCTGTTCTCCGCGGAGAAGGCCTTGAAGGAACACGGCGACAAGGTGTCCGCCGAGGACCGTCAAAACATCGACCGGGGCATCTCGGAGCTCAAGGAGGCGCTGAAGGGCGACGATCTGGCGGCCATCAACAAGGCCAAGGAGGCCCTCCTCAAGGCTTCCCATAAGCTCGCCGAGGAGATGTACAAGTCCGAGGCGGCGAAGGCGGGAGCGGCCGGCTCGGCCGATGGCGCTTCCGGAGCGGCGAGCAAGGGCGGCGACGGCGTCGTGGACGCGGAAGTCGTCGATGATCAGGGGAAGTCGTAGTCGACTTGCCTCTGGCGTCCGGCATCCGTAAGGGTGCCGGACGCCGCCGGGGCCAACGACATGGCTGAAGACTACTACGGGCTTCTCGGCGTGGCGCGCAACGCCACCGACGCGGAGATCAAGGCCGCGTATCGGAAGCTGGCCATGAAGCATCACCCGGACCGCAACCCCGGCAACAAGGAGGCCGAGGCCAAGTTCCGGCGGATCAACGGCGCCTACGAGGCGCTGTCGGACGCGAAGAAGCGCAAGCTGTACGATCAGTACGGCGAGGCCGGCGTGAGCTCCGGCGGGCCGGGCGTCCGCGGCTTCGAGGGCTTCGGACAGGGCGTCGACGCCAACGAGGTCTTCGGCGACCTGTTCGAGAACTTGTTCGGCGGCCAGCGCGGCGGCGGTCGCCGGCAGGCGCACGGCAACGACCTCAAGTACGCGACCACGATCTCGCTCGAGGACGCGTTCAAGGGCACGCAGCTTCCGCTCCATTTCCAGCGCGTGGAGTCCTGCGGTTCCTGCCGCGGCTCCGGCGGCAAGGCGGGTTCGGGCGTCAAGCGCTGCGCCCAGTGCCGGGGCTCCGGACGCGTGCAGGTGTCCCAAGGCTTCTTCGCGATGTCCCAGACGTGCCCGCGCTGCGGCGGCGAGGGCCAGGTCGTCGAGAACCCGTGCGCCGACTGCCGGGGCCAGGGCCGCGTGCGCAAGGAGGCCGAGCTCAAGGTCAAGATCCCTCCGGGCATCTACCACGGCGCGACTTTGCGCATCTCCGGCGAGGGCGAGGCGGGGCCGCGCGGCGGACAGCCGGGCGATCTCTATCTCGAGGTCCACGTCAAGCCCGACCCGCGCTTCGAGCGCCATGAGGACGATCTGTCCGTCAGCGCGCACATCGACATCGCGACCGCGGCGCTCGGGGGCACGGTGACCGCGCCGACCATCGACGGGGAGCCCGTGACGGTCAAGATCGCGCACGGCACCCAGGCGGGCGCGACTTTGCGCGTGCGCGAGAAGGGCATGCCGAAGCTGCACGGCCGCGGCCGCGGCGATCTGCTCGTCCACATCCGCGTCGAGGTCCCGCGGGACCTGACGGCCAAGCAGAAGGACTTGCTCGAGGAGTTCCGCAAGACGCTCCATGGCGACGGCGCGGACAAGGGCGACGGCGGCGTCTTCGGCCGCATCTTCGGCAAAGAATAGGGGATGCCCCAATTTCTCGTCGCGCCCGAGGACGTGGGCCGGGCCGCGTTCTGCCTGCGCGGGCCCGAGGCCTTCCACGCCGTCAAGGTCATGCGGCTCGGCGTCGGCGCCGAGCTGGACCTTTTCGACGGCAAGGGCGGCCGCTTCAAGGGCGTCATCGAGGCCGTGCACGCCGACGGCTCGGTCACCGGCAAAGTGACGGCGACGTCGTCGGCCGGCGCCGGCCGTTCGCCGGCGACCCTGAACCTCTATCTTGGCCTCCTGAAAGCGAGCCACTGGGACTACGCGCTCGAAAAATGCACCGAGCTCGGCGTATCGTCCTTTACTCCGCTCCTCACGCCGCGCACCGTCGTGCTGCTGCATGAGATCGAGCGCGCGAAGGCCAAGGCCGAGCGCTGGTCGCGCCTGATCATGGCCGCGGCCAAGCAATGCGGCCGCGCCGACCTGCCCGCGGTGCGCGACGCGGCGCAGTTCCGCGACGCGATCCGCGCGCTGAAGGGCAAGGGCCTCGTTCTGCTCGCGTGGGAGGGGATGAAAGGCGCGACCGCGGGGGAGATTCTGGGACCGGCCATCCGCGGCGCGATCCTAAATGACGCGCCGAAGCCGCTCGACGTGAGCCTGTTCATCGGACCCGAGGGCGGCTTTTCCGAGGACGAAGTGGAGCTCGCGCGCGCCGAGGGCGCGGTCGTCTTCGGCCTGGGCCCTCGCGTCCTGCGCGCGGAGACGGCGGCCGTCGCGGCCGCCGCGCTCCTGCAGTACGAGCTCGGGGTCGTATGACGGCGGACGAAGCCAATGACGGCGTTTCCCCGGACGCCGCCCGGCAGCTGGGCGTCGTCGCGCTCGCGATGGGGGGAGGCCTCGCGTTGATGGCCGGGCTCGTCGTCTGGTCCCACCTCAACGCCGCGGCCAAGGTCCCGACTCCGGGCGAGGTCAGAGCGGTCAACGCCCTGACCACCGCGGCGATGCTCGCCGCGCTGCTGCTGGTCGTCGCCTCGGAATTCGCTTGGCGCGGCGCCCTTCGCCGGGCGCCCGGAACGTTCGGCGCCCGCGTCCGGACGGCCTACATCCTGCGCCTGGCCTGCCGCGAGGGCGCCGGCCTTCTAGGCATGACGGTCGCCTATATCGCGGCGCTCGACGGCGTTTTGCGCGCCTACCCGGCCTATTGGGTCAACCTGGCGCCTTTCTTGCTTTTCCTGCTCTT
>JACQJQ010000114.1 GCA_016204945.1 Elusimicrobiota bacterium | reverse complement strand
GCGCGCCCGTGGCCGAGCGCGCGATGATCGCGGTCCCGGTCGCGTCGTACCACGCGTCGAAGGCGTGGTGCAGACGGAAGTGGTGAAAGTCGGCCTGGACGCGCCAGTCGGGCCGGGGATCGATGGAGGCGCTGGCCTTGAAGTCATGGCCGTTCCTCCAGGAGAATATGTCTTGGTAGCCTTGATAAGCGTGGCCGAACGGGTAAAGCGGATCGAAGGTCTGGACCTTGTTGTCGGAGGGGTTGGAGTCGCCGCTGGCGAAATCGTACTCCAGGCCGAAGCGCGGCTTGAGCGCGAGCTCCAGGGTATAGCCGCCGGTCGCGGCCAGCGCCCAGGCCCGCACGCGCTGTCCCGCCGTGCGGCCGAACTGCCAATCCGCCTCGCCCGTGTAGTCGAAACGTCCCGGCGCGCCCTTGAACCGCGCGCCGACCGTGCGGTCGCTGCGATGGCCCATCGAGCCCTGCTCGTTGGCGAACGTCCCGTCGCGCTGGTCGCGGCCCAGGATGTACGCGTCGAACTCGTGCCGGGGAACGGCCCTGCAGGCGGCGTAGAGGCCCCAAAAATTTCCGTTGCGTTTGGCGACGTTGACCTCCTTGACCACGGTCTCGAAGAGGTCCACGGCGTAATTCGAGCCGCGCCAGCGAAGGCGCGCTCCGTCCCAGGCGCGGCCCACGTTGTTCCAGTCGAGGGGGCTGATCAGCCGCTGGTCGCCGTACTGCATCTCCATGCGCCCGGCGCGCAGGTCGAGCGGACGCGCGAAAAGATCGAGAACGTCGATGTAGCCCTGGTGAAGGTCCACGAGGGCCGAGTTGGCGGACACGGAAGCCTCCGAGCCCCAGTTGCGGGAATCTTGAAGCTGCAGGAAGCCCTGGACGCCTCGGCCCGCGTCGATGCCGACGCCGAGGCGGGTGCGGAGCGCGGTCGCGTCGTAGCCGCGGCGCTTGAGCGGCGAGGCGTAACCCTCGATGTTCGTGGTCTCCGCGCGGGAGCGGATCTGGCCGCTGAAGGCCAGTTTTGGGGGCTCCGTCGCGGCCGAGGCCGTCGTCGCGAGCGCGAGGAAGAGCGAGCTCAGAACGGTCATTTCATTCTCCTTTTTTCCGTCCGAATGAGGCGGCGCCGACGCCGGCGAGCGTGATGGCTTCCAGCTGCCGCCACAGCGAGCCTTCGGTGCGTGCTACAAATTGGTGCATGGCGCAGGGCTCTCCCGAGCCGCAGTTCCGGGCCTCGATCATGCACGGCATGGGCCTTTTGTCCGCGCCCCGCGACGCGGCGATGATCTCCGACAGGTATGTTTTGCTCGCGCGCCGGCGCAGGCGGTAGCCGCCCTTCGCGCCCCGGCGGCTGTCGAGAACGCCCATTTTCGCGAGACGCTGGAGTATTTTGGAGAGATAGCTCGAGGAAAGGCCGGTCCGCGCGGCGACCTTCGAGACCATATGGTATTCCCCGGCCGGCAGCGCGGCCAGGCAGAGCGCGGCGCTCACCGCGTAGCGCGACGACTGGGGCAGGTACAGGAGCCTTGAATCCGGATTCACTTGTCCGTTATTGCCCCGCAACAATACGGCCGAAGCGTTCAGGCTTTATCGGAACGGGCGGCCGGGATCGAGCTCGCCGATCCAGGCGTCGATTCCTCCGGCGAGGCTGCGCGCCCGGAAAAAGCCTCTTTCGCTCAGGAGTCGGACGGCTTGAGCGGAGCGGATTCCGGTCTTGCAATAGACGACGATCTCATCGGCGGCGTTGAGCTCGTCGATTCTGTCCGTCAGGGCGGCGAGCGGGATCCGCCGCGAGTCCGGGATGCCGCCGGACGCCGTCTCCGCGGGTTCGCGCACGTCCAGAAGACGAATGCCGCCGTCCCGCCTCAAGCGCCGCCGGAGCTCTTTTGCGGAGATCTCGGGCGCCGTCTCCGCGGGCTCGGCGGCGCGGCACGAGGGCGAATCAGAGGCGGCGAGCGGGAGGGATTTCCCCGAGCAAGCTGGGCAATTCGGATCCTTGGGGAGGCGCAGGATCCGTGATTCCATGCGCAGCGCGTCGAAGAGCAGGAGGCGGCCGATCAGGGGGGAGCCTATTCCCAGGATCAATTTGAGAACCTCGGCGGCTTGGAGCGCGCCGATGATCCCGGGCAGGGCGCCCAGAACCCCGCCCTCGACGCATGACGGGGCGAGCTCGGGCGGCGGGGGCTCGGGGTGCAGGCAGCGGTAGCAGGGCCCTTGCCGGGTTCCCAGCACCGCCACCTGCCCCTCGAAGCGAAAAACGCTGCCGTAGACGTCCGGCTTTCCGGCGGCGGCGCAAGCGTCGTTGATCAGGTAGCGGGTCTTGAAGTTATCGGTGCAGTCCGCGGCCAAGTCGTATTCGTCAAGGATCCCGCGGACGTTTCCCGGATCAAGGCGAGTCTCGACGGCGTCTATCCGCAGGCCCGGGTTGAGCCCCAGCAGGCGCTCGCGCGCGGCGCTCGCTTTGGGGCGCCCGAGCGAGCGCGCGTCGTAGAGCACCTGCCTCTGCAGGTTCGAGACGTCGACGGCGTCGAAGTCGACGATCCCGATCCTGCCCACGCCCGCCGCGGCGAGGTAGAGGCAGAGGGGGGAGCCCAGGCCTCCGGCCCCGACGACGAGGACTTTGGCGCCTTTGAGCTTCAGCTGCCCCTCCAGGCCCACTTCCGGCAAGAGGAGGTGCCGGTCATAGCGCCGCAGCTCCTCCCGATCGAGCTTCGGCGCATCCGCGGGCGCGGCGTCGTTTTCGGGAATCATGGGGGCGTCATGCTGGTCCCGTCAGGATAAGCTTGAACGCGGCCGCGACGAGCGTCGCCGCGAGGAGGCGGCGCAGGACGGCTTCTCCGAGCCGCCTTGAACCGGCGTGGGAGCCGATGAGGCCGCCGAGGAAGGCGGCGAGAGCAAGAGGCCAGAGCCCCTCGGCGTCGATCCGATGCCGGGACCAGTGTCCGCAGAGTCCGGCGATGGAGTTGACCAAGATGAATCCCGCCGCCGCGGCCGCGGTGCGATTGGCGTCCGCCCAACGCGCGATGATCATGAGAGGGCTCAAGAAGATGCCGCCGCCCACGCCCACGATTCCGGACAGGAGGCCGATGGCGCCGCCCACGGGCAAGGTCAGCCTCAATGGGAGGCGTCTCGGGAATCCGGCGTTTTCGCGGGGGCCGTCCGTCATCGCGAGCCGCAGCGCGGCGAAAACGAGCGCCGCGCTCAGCAGCCAGGAATGCGTTCTCGGGGGAACCCTCAGCATTCCGCCCAGGAAGGCCGCGGGGACGGAGGCCAGCGCGAAGGGCCAGAACAACGACGGCTCGAAATGGCCGGCGCGGCGGTAGGCGATGAACGCCGTTGCGGAGACCAGGATGTTCAGGGCCAGGGCGCTGGGGGCCGTCTGCGCTGGCGCATAACCGAGCAAGGCCAGGACGGCGAGATAGCCCGAGGCGCCGCCATGTCCGACCGCGGCGTACGCCGTCGCGACGAGAAAGACGGCGAAGGAGGTCAACCCCAATCCCTAACCTCCTATCTGGCACATGAGGCGCGGATTCATGCTCCGGTTTTTGAGCCGGCCGTCCATCGCGTGCCCCTCGGGTTTGCCGCGGACGGCGGCGGCGATGAGGGCCTTGAGCCGCGCGCGGTTCGCGCCGCCGCGAAGGGGGCCGCGCAGGTCGGTTCCTCGCGTCGCGTCGAGGCAGGCGATGAGGGTCCCGCTCGAGGAGAGCCTGACGCGGTTGCAGGAGGCGCAGAACCCGCAGCTCAGGGCGCTGATGAACCCGATGCTGCCGAGCGCGCCCGGCGCCCTGTAGTAGCGGGCCGGGCCGTGCCCCAGGGGCCTGTCTTTTGGGGGGACGGCCTCCAAGGGGCCCGCGTTCGCCATGATCTCGCGCAAAGCGACCCAGCGCTCCTCGCTGAAGAAGCCGGTTTCCCCCATGGGCATCAATTCGATGAAGCGGACGTGGAGGGGACGGGACCGAGTCAAGGCGGCGAAGGCGGGGATCTCGTCGTCGTTCATGCCGCGCGCGACGACCACGTTGATCTTGACCGGGGTCAGCCCGGAGTCGAGCGCGGCCTCGACGCCTTCGAGGACCTTGTCGAGCGCGCCGAAGCGGGCGATGCGGGAGAAGCGGGCGGGGTCGAGGGAATCCAGGCTGATGTTGACGCGCTTGAGCCCCGCCTTCTTCAACTCCGCGGCCATGTCCGGGAGCAGCATACCGTTGGTGCTCAAGGCGAGGTCGGCGATGCCGGGCACGCGGGAGAGGCGGCCGATGAGGGAGGGCAGGCCGGGCCTGACGAGCGGCTCGCCGCCCGTTATTCGTATCTTGGAGAAGCCCGACTGCGCGAAGCACGCGGCTAGTTCCACGATCTCGTCGTCGGTCAGCATGTCCGCGCCCGGCGCGTAGCGGGGAGCCGATTCCGGCATGCAATAGACGCAGCGCAGGTTGCAGCGGTCCGTGACCGACAGGCGCAGGTAATCGACGGCGCGATTGAAGCCGTCTCTCAGCACGGTCGAAGCCCCCGGGCCCGCTCGTAATCCTCGCGAGTGTCGATGTCCATGAACGAGAACCCCTGCGGATCGACGCCTTGAACTTCGCTCTCCAGCATGAAGCGCGTCCGCAGCGAGTCGAATATCCGGGAAATTCCGAGCTCGTCCTCCCTGATCGAGGCGCGCATTATTCCGGCGCAATCGCGCGAGTAGATGCCGCACAGGGGTTGGCGCTTGCCGCGCCACACGGGGATGACGGCGTCATAATCGGCCCGAGAGACCCAGAGCGCCTCGATGAGCTCAGGTCGGACGAAGGGCATGTCGCAGGCGGCGACGAAGACGCGGTTCGTCTCGACGCGCTGAAGGGCGCTCAGCAGACCGCCCATCGGATGGCCGTCGCGGTGCAGGTCTTCCACGATCCGCACCCGGGCGTTTTGGAGAAACTCGAGTTCGCCCGCGTTTTTCGTCGCGACCAGAACCTTGGGCAGGACTTCGAGGAGGGAGCCGATCACCGTCTCCACCAAAGTCGCTCCTTTCCAATCGGCCAGGGCCTTGTTGGCGCCGAACCGGCTGCTGCGGCCGCCCGCCAGAACGACTCCGGTCAGCTCGTCGATCACTTGAGCCACCGGAAGGGGAGGGTGTCGCCCCGCGAGACGCGCGAGACGCCGATGGGCGCCACGGCGAGGGCATTGGCCCGAGGCGCCATGCCGAGCATGGCCGAGCCTTGCGGCCGGATGATGCTCAACTGATAGCCGCTCGGCCCCGGCTGCGCGCGGCAGAAAAGATACTGCCGGCGGTCCTTGGGCTTGGGATAATCGTTCGCCGCCTCGCCGGCAAGGTGGTAGCTTTGATGCCCGGGCGAGAAGCCCTGCAATTTCTCAAGAGCGGGACGGATGAACTCCTCAAGGCACACCAGCGCGGCGACGGGATTGCCCGGGAGCCCGAAGACGAGCTTCGGGGGCGCGCCCGGGGCCTCGCGCACCCCGAAGAGAAGCGGCTTGCCGGGCTTGATGGCGACCGCCCAAAAGACCTCGCGAATCCCGAGCCGGGAAAAGACGGCCCTAGTATGGTCGAAATCGCCGACCGAGACGCCGCCCGTGACGACGACCGCGTCGGCCTCGGACAAAGCGGACGCGAGGGCTGATTGGATTTCCTTCGGATCGTCCCGGACGATGCCGAGGTGCGCGGCGCGGACGTTCCAGCGCGACAGGGCCGCGAGGATGGCGGGACCGTTCGAGTCGCGGATCTTGCCGTCGGCGGGGTTGCGCCGATGCTCCACCAGCTCGTCGCCGGTCGTCAGGACCGCCGCCCGAGGCCTTCGAATCACGGCCACTTTCGAGATGCCCTGCGCGGCGAGCAGGGCGATTTCATAAGGGCGCAGCATGGCCCCTTTTTGCGCCAGCAGTCCGCCGACGGGCACGTCCTCGCCCCGGACGCGGATATGGCTGCCGACCTCGGCGGTCCGCGCTATCCGCACCCGGCCGCGCGCTCCCGGCGACGTCATCTCCTGCATCACGACGCTGTCCGCGCCGCGCGGCAGCGGCGCGCCCGTCATGATCCGCGCCGCTTCGCCCGGCCCAAGCTCCCGGCGGCCCGAAGCGCCGGCGCGGACGATTTCGCGCACCGTCAGCTCGACCGGATTCGGCCGCGAGGCGTCCTTGAGGTCCTGCGCCCGCACCGCGTAGCCGTCCATCGCCGAGTTGTCGAAGGGGGGAAGGCAGTACCGGGCGAAGAGGTCCTCGGCGAGGATGCGCTCCACCGCGCGGGAGAGCGGGACTCGTTCCATGCCCAAGGTCGGCGCGTGCTCGAGCACGCGCTTCAGCGCTTCATCGGGGTGGATCACGCCGCGTCTCCGGCCGTTTTTTCATGGCCCCCGCCCTTCAGGATGGCCAAGGCATGTTCGACGAGGTCGATGACGGCCTCCAGGGACTCGCGGGCTCCGCTCGGACTCCCGGGAAGATTCACGATCAGGCTGCTTCCCCTTACCCCGACGAGCGCCCTCGATAGAACCGCCATGCGCGTGTGCCTGAGGCCCTCGCGGCGCATCAGTTCGGCGACGCCCGGGAGCTCCTTCTCCAACGTCCGTCTCGTGGCTTCCGGGGTGACGTCGCGCGGTCCGATTCCGGTGCCGCCGGTCGTCAAAATCAGGGAGATGTTTTTCCGGTCGCACCAATCCCGCAGGGTCGCGGCTATCCGTTCGGCGTCGTCGGGCAGCACGGCGGCGGCCGTCACTTTCCAGCCTCGGGCCTCGACGAGTTCCCTCAGCGCGGGCCCGCTGAGGTCGAGAGACGCTCCGCTGGAACAGCGGTCGCTGGCCGTCAAGATGCCCGCGGTCATGCGCCCCATTCGTATTCCACCTTCCAGATCGCCGCCCGGGCCTTGATCTGCTCGACGACGAACTGGCAGGCCTCGAAAGCCTCCCGGCGGTGGGAGCCGCGGGCGGCGACGATGAGGCTTGGCTCGCCCGCCGCCACTTTGCCCGTGCGATGAGACACGGTTATCTCGACGGGCCACCTCGTCCGGGCTTCGCTCTTAATCCGGCCAAGCTCTCGTTCGGCCATGCTTTGGTAGGCTTCATAGGCGATGGAGCGAATGGGGGAGCCGCGCTCGCTGTCCCGGACGACCCCCAGGAACGCGACCACGGCCCCGTGTCGAGGGCTCTTGAACCGGCGCATGACGACCCCGAGGTTCAGGGGCTTCGCGCTCAGCGATGCGGCCTCACCCGCCGCTGACGGGCGGCAGGAACGCGATTTCGTCGCCATCGTTCACCTCCGTATCGAAATCCGCCAACTCCTGGTTGACCGCCGCCTTGAGCGCGCTCCGATGCCGCTGGAGAGGCTTCAATTCCGGGCGGCGGTCCAGCAGATCGGCGACGCTCGCGCGCCCCTCCCAGGGGATGGATAACTCCCTGCGCCCGGCCCATTGCGCGCTTTGCGCGAAGAACAGCAGCTTCAGAGCCATGCGGACTCTCCTCCGTCGGACGCGGATGCGTTTCGCGGGAGCCAGTCCGGAGGAACGCCTTCACGCGCGTAGACGCCGGACTTGCCGCCGCTTTTCCGCGCCAGATAAATAGGGCCGATCGTCATTCCCTTGTCGATGGACTTGCACATGTCGTAGATGGTCAGCCCCGCGACGCAGGCCGCCGTCAACGCCTCCATCTCCACTCCGGTCTTGCCGCGCGCTTTGGCCCGCGCGCGCACGAGGACGAGTTCGGGCTCGAGCCGGAACGCGATTTCAACGGCGTCAAGGCAAAGCGGGTGGCAAAGCGGGATGAGTTCGCCCGTTTTTTTCGCCGCCATGATCCCGGCGACGCGCGCCGCCGCCAGAACGTCGCCCTTGGGTATCCGGCCCGAGCGTATGAGGCCGAGAAGCTCGGGCGAGCCCCTCACTTCCCCGAAAGCGAGGGCTTCCCGCGTGGCCGCGGGCTTGGCCCCCACATCCACCATGCGGGCCCTGCCGTTCGAGTCGAGATGCGAGAGGGCGGATTTCATAGCTGTAAAAAAACCGGACCGTTTCCGCCGAATTGGAAAGGCCCGGCGCGGCATGGAAGCCGCTCCGCGCTCTCCTTTCCAATTCAGCCCCGCGCCGCGGGCTTCGAGAGGGCGGGATCTTTCGCTCCGCGCCCCGCAGGCCGTCCAGTCATGGCACGACGCGTGCGTTAGACTTGACGGCTCGGAGTCGATGATGGGTCCTGGGCTTTATTTTTTTGGGGGGTCGGCCGTCGCCTCCGGCTGGATTTCTTCCTTCCCTGAAGAGATATCCTTCAAGCCGTCTTTGAAGGCGTTGAGGGATCGGCCTATGCCCCTGGCCGCCTCGGGCAGGCGCTTGGAGCCGAATATGAGCAGCGCGACGGCCAGGATGACGGCGAGTTCCGCGAGTCCGATGTTGGGCATGGCGGACTTCACGCACGCAACGTTGCTGCCAGCGTCGCCGGCCGCTACGTGCGCGCGCGGCGCGCGCGGGAGGCGCTCACGCGGCCGCGGAGCGAAACGGCGGCGTGGACGAGGAGCAGGGCGGCGAAGGCGACCATGATGTTCGTCGGGCCCAGGGGCCAGTCCCAGCGGTAGGACAGCCAGAAGCCGGCGACGGCGGTGAGGCCGCCGGCGGCGCAGGAGCCGAGCAGAAAGCCGCCCATGCCGCGGCAGAGCGGGCGCGCGGTCAGCGGCGGGATCACGAGGAAGGCGAAGGTCATCATCGGACCGACGATCAGCACGCTCATCGACAGTGCCAGCCCCGCCGCGGCGTAGAAGAACAGGTCCCAGAAGAGGACGTTTTTTCCCATGACCGTGGCGGAGTCGCGGTCGAAGGCGACGAGCAGAAACTGCCGATGCAGGACGATGAACGCCGCGCCGAGCGCGGCGTAGGCGCGCAGCAGAAGGCCCAGATCCTGTTCGGTCACCGAGACGACCTCGCCGTGGAGCAGGCCCAAAAGCTCGACCTTGCCGTTCGGGTTGGCGGAGACGAGAAGGATCGCGGCCGCGTAGGCCGCGGCGTACAGCGCGCCGAGGCGGCTTTCCTTGAGGCCGTCTGAGCCGCGCTCGAGGGAGGCCAGGGCGGCCATCGTCGCGAAGACGAAGAGCAGCGAGCCGGCGAGCGCCAGGAAGCGGTCTCCGGTCTCGCCCGCGTGCGGGGACCAGTGCCATCCGAGGCCCTGCAGGAAGAAAACGAAGGCGATGCCCGCCGCGGAGACCTGGGGCAAGGTGACGCCGAGCAGGACCATGCGGCGCACGGTGAACCAGCCGCCGATCAGGGGGCAGAACAAGCCGACGGCGATCGAGCCCCACAGGGCGTGGTGCAGGAGGAAGCCGGGGTTGAACATGGCGATGAACTCGCTCATGGGGCCGTCCGGGCGCGGAGGCGGCCGTCGCGCACCATGACGACGCGCGTCGCGGCGTCCTTGAGGTGCTCCTGCTGATGGGTGACCATGACGACGGCCATTTCCTTGCTTCGGGTGAGATCCTTGAGCAAGGTCATGATGGACTCTTCCGCCTCGGGATCCACCCCGGCTGTGGGCTCGTCGAGCACGAGGAGCCTCGGCTCGACCGCGAGGGCGCGCGCGATCAGGGCGCGCTGGCGCTGGCCGCCGGAGAGGGTCTGAAACGGCGCCTCGGCCTTTCCGGAGAGGCCCACGGTGGCGAGGCAGCGCCGCGCGAGCGCCTCGTCTTTCGCGCCGAGCCGCGCGTGCCAGGGCAGGACGAGTCCGCGTCCGAGCCGGGCTATGTCGAGCGCCGTGAGGGGAAAGACGGCGTCGAGCGCGTCGCGCTGAGGCACCCAGCCGAGCGCCCGGCCCAGCGCGGGAGAGCGGAAAACCGTTCCGGAGAGAGGCTTGAGCAGCCCGAGCAGGCCCTTGAGCAAGGTGCTTTTGCCGGAGCCGTTGGGGCCCGCGACGCCGAGGAAGTCGCCCGGCGCCACGGCGAGCTCGACGTCGCGCACGATCCGGCGCCCGTCGTAGCCGAACGCCGCGTTTTCAAGACGGAGCAGGGGCTCGGGCTTCATGACTGCCGAGATGATATCATCCTATCCATGGATTTGCGCGTCGTCCTGGTCGCTCCGGAGAATCCGCTGAACGTGGGCTTCGTCGCCCGCGCGATGCGCGCGTTCGGCGCCGCGGACCTCGTCGTGGCCGCGTCGGCGTGGAAAACTTTGCCGGCCGAGGCCCGCGTCACCGGCGTTTGCGCTCCGGATATCCTGGACGGGGTCCGCTTCGAGAGCGGCCTCGCCGACGCGCTGCGCGGCTGCGGCACGGCGATCGCGTTCAGCCGGCGCCCGACGGATTCGCGCCGGGAGGAATTCAGCCTCGCGCGTTCCTTGCCCGCGTCCTTGAATTTGAAGGGGAAGACGGCACTCGTCTTTGGGCGCGAGTCCTCCGGCCTTACGCGCGCGGAGTCGGCGCTGTGCCCGCATCTCGCCCGCATACCCTGCGAAGGCGGCGTCAGCCTCAACCTGGGGCAGGCGGTCGCCGTGGCTCTATTCGCCTTGACGGCGTCCGGCGAGGCGGAGCCCGCGCGGATGTTCACGGCGGCGTCCATGGACCGCATGCTCGCCCTCTGGGATTATCTCCAGCCGCGGCTCGCGGCGGCGCCGCGCTTCTCGGAAACGCGGCAGCGGCGCGTTCGGCAGATGCTCTACCGCCTGCGGCTCGACGACGCGGACTGCGACGCGCTCTTTTCCGTCATGAGGGCGCTGAGTCCTTCTCCACGCCCGTCATCTCCTTGATGATCGCGAGTATGCGGGCGAAATCCGGGGGCTTGGTGAGCAGGCGCGCGCGCGCGTCGTCGGGAGGCATCAGCTTTTGCGCCCGCTCCGGATCCATCCCGGTCAGAACGATGATGGGCGTCGCGGCGATCGCCTTTTCCATGCGCAGGGCGCGGATCATATCGGTGCCCTTGCCGTAGGACGGCATCTGGATGTCGGTGATGATGAAGAAGGGGCGCAGGTCGCGCGCCTTCGCGAGCGCGTCGAGCGCGTTCGAGGCCGTTTCGATCTCCCACGCGGGCCCCGCCAAGAGGCCTTCCAACACTCCGAGGATCATCGGCTCATCGTCGACCAGCAGGAGACGGCGCTTGGGAGCCATGGCGCAATAGTACCTAACTTCCCGGCTTCGCGGCGGCGAGCCGCAGGGCCGCGCGTCGCCCGCGTCCGCCGGCCGCGGCCCGGGTCTCGAGCCGGCCTCCCCAGCGTTCGACGAGCTCCCGGGCCAAGGCGAAGGCCAGGCCCTCGAGAGCGCCGCGCGCTCGTTTGGGGGCGTTTCCGCCGGGGTCTTGAACGGAGATCGAGAGCCCGCCGTCCGGCGCCGCTTCCGCCTCGGCCACGACGACGGTGCCGCGGGGCGCGCGGTCGATCGCGCCGCCGTAGAGCTCGTCGAGAATGGACTCAAAGCCGCCGAGCGGGACGAGCGCGGCGGGCAGGTCGTCCGCGTGGCGCCGCACGATGGTGATGCGGCGGCGCGCCGCTTCGGGCTCCCATTGATCGAGGCAGCGGTCCATGCGCTCCCGTATGAGCGCGCCCGGCTCGGACGCGGCGGGCAGGCCGTCGGATATCTCGGCGGCCAGGCGCAAGGTCCGGGTCAGGGCCATGCCCTGGCGGGCCACCAGCGACACGGCCTCGGGATTCATGGCGGGGGACTCGATGACGGCGCGCAGTCCTTCCTCGAAGCGGGAGGCGGCGGCCGCGATGGCCGGGACGAGCGAGCCGCCGCTGTTTTTGGCCGCGCCCGCGCGGCGCCGCTGCGCGCGCAGCCCGATGCGGCGCTCGGCTCCGGCGCGGCGTCCCGTCCGGGTTATTTCCATGAGAAGCTTGGCGGCGGTTTCCTGGGATTCGGCGAGCTCGACTTCCAGATCCCCGAGCCGCTTGGCCGCTTTGCGCGCGGCGGGACGCACGCTCTTGATGCGGCGGCGCACGGAGAGGATGGCGGCTTGCCAGCGCCGGCGTTCGCGCGCGAGCTGCAGCAGCAGCCGGGCGACGGCGTCGCGGCTTTCGCGGAGCTCGGTTTCGGACTCGGCGAGACGCTTGGCGGCGTCGGATTTCGCCGCGTCCGGGGCCTTGGCTTCGACCTCCGCCGGCGCGGGCGGCCGGGCGCCGGCTTTGGCTTGCCTCAGGGCCAGGTCGATGCGCCGGAACAGGTCATCGCTGAGCGTCATGGGGTGGAGAGCCTAGCAAAGTCCTCAGCTCGGCGATCTTGATCCTCGCGCGCGCGTGCTCGGATCGGTCGCGCTCGTCGCTCCGAATCCGCTCCCACAGGGCGAGGGCCTCCCGATACTCGCCGCGCGATTGCCGCAGATTGGCCAGGATGGTTCTCATCGTACTCGGGGTCTCGGGGCGGTCGAAGCTCGATTCCAGCAGGACGATCATCCGATCCGCCTCGCCGCGACGCTGATAGGCGATCGCCGCGAGGTACAGCGCGTACAGCGGCTGCTCCGGAAAGCGGCGCATGCCCTCCTCCAGGAGCTCCGCGGCCTCGTCGGGACGCTCGACTCCGCGGAACCAGGCGAGAATGCCCGCGGCGAACAGGACGGCCCGGTGCATGGATGGGTCCAGGCGCGTGACGCGCAGGCTGAGCGTCGCCAGATGCTCGTACGGATGCCCCGGACGGTCGACCAGCTCCGGCATGCCTCCCGCCGAGTACTGCAGGAGCTCGATCCAGGCGAGATCCGCCGCCGGCGCGCGCAAGCCCGCGGCGGCGAGCGCCGCGTCTTGAAAGGCGAACGGTCCGACCTTCAGCTCGGCCAGGCGGGGAAACCGCGGTTCATGGAGGCGGCGCATGCGCGACCCGGCGTGCAGCGCCGCGGCGAGCAAGGCGGCCATGAGCGCGAGCCGGCGGAGCGCCATCAGAATTCCTTCTGCTCGAAGAGCTGGACCGCGAGCGTCAGGCAGGCGGCCGTGTAGGCGAGGGCGTAGACGGCGGTCCACGCCAGCCAATCGCCGCCCGGCGCCGTTTGGTGCCAGAAGTCCCGGTAATTGAAGCGGGCGAAGTCCGGGGCCGCGTGCGAGAACGCCACGATCGCCGTCTTCAAGAAGGCGCTTCCGGAGCGGTCCGCGAGGAAGCGCATCTCCGACGAGAAGTGGCCCAGCGTCCAGAGGAACACCGCGAACGCCATCGCCGCGGCCTCGGAGGTCAGAGCGATCGACAGCAGCAGCGAGAGCGCGCCCATCACCGCCGTCTTGCCGAGCATGCAGCCCAGGGCGGCGGCGTAGCGCCCCGGCTCCCACCAGCCGTACAGGCTCAGGAAAGCCGCGTGCATCAGCGCCATGCCGGCCATGCCGAGCGCGACCGCGGCGACGGTGCCGAGGAAGCGGCCGAGGAGGTAGTCGGCGCGGCGCACCGGATGGGTGAGAATCAGGAAGATCGCGCGCGATTCGACCTCCTGCAGAATGAGGTTCACCGTCAGGAACACGATCCCGACGAGGGCGATCACCTCGATCGCCGCCAGGCCGAGGTCGAGCATGAGCCGCGCGCGCTCGTCCTGGCCTAGAGCCGAGACGATGAGCGAGCCACCGAGCAGCACGAGGCCGAAAAGGGCCGAGGACAGCCAGGCCTTGTGGCGGACGTGCTCCTTGAGCGTGTACGCGAAGACGGCCGAGATGGTCTGCATATCACTCCATGCGGATCGGACCGACTCCGTCGGTCCGCACGACGGCCGCCGTGAACGCGGCTTCGAGCGCGTCGGCCTTTCCGCGCCATTCGTCCTGCTTCATGACCTTCACCAGGCGTCCGCCGCTGAGGATGCCGATGCGGTCGCAGACGCGCTCGACCTCGGAGATGTCGTGCGAGGAGAAGAGCACGGTTTTGCCCTTGGACTTGAGCCACAGGATCAGGACGCGGACTTCCTTGATCGCGAGCGGGTCGAGACCGGTCACGGGTTCATCGAGGATCACGAGCTCGGGGCCGTGCACCAGAGCCTGCGCCAAGCTCGCGCGCTGCAGCATGCCTTTCGAGTACTCGGAGAGGCGCATGTCCATCGCCTTGCCGAGCCCGACTTTTTCCAGCATCTCCGACACGCGCCGTTCCCGCTCCGCGCTCGGAATTCCGGAGAGGGCGGCGAACAGGCGCAGGTTCTCGCGGCCCGTCAAGGTCTTGTTGAGGTACGCCGCCTCGGGCGCGTAGCCGATGCGCGCGAGCACGGCGACGTCCGGGGCGCGGCGGCCCAGGGTCTCGACCTCGCCTTTCGTGGGCAGGTGGAGTCCCATCAGGAGCTTGATCGCGGTGGTCTTGCCCGAGCCGTTGAGGCCGAGCAGGCCGAAGACTTCGCCGCGGGGTATGTCGAGGTCGAGATCGAGAAGGCCGGCCGTTTCGGTCGTGCGTCCGAGATGCGAGCGGCGGTAGATTTTGGAGACTCTCTGAAAGCGTATGGCGTTCACTCGTTCACCTCCGCAGGGATTGCCAGAGACCGTAGGCTCCGGCCATGGCCAGCGCCGTGGAGGCGAGGCGCGCGCGGCGCGCGAAGAGCTCGCCCGCGCGCGATTGCGAGACGGCGGCGAGGCGCCGGTATTCGGCGCGCACGCCGGACCCGGCGGCGGACAGCAGCGCCGCGCCGGCGGTCAAGGCGCCGACGAGGGCCGATGGGAGCGCGAGTCCGGAGTGGGGAAGCAGGGGTTTGGCGGCGCCGCACCAGGAGGCGGCGAGGCAGCCGGCGGCGAGGACGCCCGCGGGCAAGGCGGCGCGGCGCCCGATCGCGAGCGCCGCGCCGAGCGTCGCGGCCCAGATCAGCCAGGGCGGCGCGGGGAGGAAATAGCCGGCCGCGAACCCCGCCGCGGCCGCCGCGCCCAGGATCGCGGCCGCCGTCCGGGCCGGCGGCTTTTCTCCGAGGCACAGCGCGATCGCGAGCAGCGCGGGAAAGCCGGCGGCCGCGCCGAGGGCCGTTCCCATGCCGCGCAGGAGGCTTTCGGCCGCCATCGTCGAGCCCGCGCGGCGGGCGCTTTCCGCCGGGACGCTGAAGGAGGGGGCGTCCGGCGTCAGCGCGACGGCGAAGCGGCGGCGGCCCGGGATGTCCAGGAGGGTTCGGTAGCCGTCCGCGAAGGGGATCCGCCGCCCGGCGAGCTCGCGCTCGACTTCCTTGCGGTACTCCTCGTAAAAGCGGGCGGTGCCGCCGATCAGCGAGCCGGGGGAGGACGGCGCGGGATAGACGAGCCGCAGGAAGAATCGGCCCTCCTCGTTGACCTCCCAGGGAAGCTGGCGGTAGCGGGCCTCGACGAGCTTGCCGCGCAGGGGCGCGCCGTCGGCGGACAGGCGAAAATGGGCGTTCACGTAATTCTCGACGCGCTCGAGGGCGTCCGCGGGCCAGTCGCGCGCCGGCATGGGATGAAGGCCGGTCACCTCCTCGATCCAGATGACGGAGTCCGCCCGAAGGTCGGCGACGATCCGGTCCGGCTCGACGAGAAGCGTCGCGCGCACGGGGCGGATGGGATAGAAGTCGTGGGCGGACGCGCGCAAGGCCGCACCCAACAGCCAAAAGAGGATGGGCATGCCCGGATATTACGATATTTACGTGGAGGCGGAGAATTCCCTCCTAAGAGATTTTGCGGAAAAATATTTAACCACCGAGACACGAAAAAAAAGGCGGAAAATCGCGGCGGTATAGCGCGGTTTGTACTGGGCGCGAGCGACGCGGTATCTTTCGTTTTTGAAAAAATTATCGCTGTTTTTTCAGCCTTTTTCACATCCCGCGCGCGATGTGAAAAGTCGTTATTCTTTCACCGTTATTTTTTGAATTTCGAAGGCTTTTCAGAGGGCAATTGGGCATTCTTTGTGGTTCATTTTTTTGGACGGCAACGGCTTCAGTGAACGGCATTGCGCTTAAACCAATTCGTCACTCCAGTTGGCACAAAGCCGTCAGATGTTTCCGTGCATCCGTGACCCCGATTTCTTTTGTCTCCAAGGACGACCACGCATTGACATCCATCGGCATTGAATTCTTCTTGTTCGTCGCATCGACGTGCCCCAGGTTAAGGTCCAGACTCCGGGCTTGCTTGCGTAGACCAATCACCAGCAATCCGTCGTACGGCTTTTTCGCCGTGTGGTTCAAGCTTCGTAAGTGAAGAAGTGTTGGACGCACTACATGAGCCGGCGCATCAGGAGCATCGCGGCCAATCCCGCGCCGAAGCTCGCGAGCGAGGACGGGCCGCCTTGTTCGCGGCGATGCAGGTGGGGGAGAACCTCGGAGGCGCCGATGTAAAGGAAAGACCCGCCCGCGAACGCGAGCAGAAGCGAAAACGCCCACGGGTCGAGTTGCCGGACGACGAGGCTGCTCGAGGCGGCGCCGAGCGGGGTGGCCAGCGCGACGACCGCGAGCGCCGCGTTCTTCAGGCCGTCCGAGCCGCCGCGCAGCATGGTCGTGATCGTGAAGCCGTCCGCCAACTTATGCAGGATCGTGGCCGCGCCGACGGCGATGAGGACCGCCGTTCCGGCGTGCGCGGCCGCCCCGAGGTTGACGCCGTCGAAGAACGAGTGCAGGAAGAGGCCCGCGATCGCCGCCTTCTCGAGCGGATGGGAACGGCAGTCCTCGGAGGCCTCGCGGCATGGATCGAGAGGGGCGATATGCTCCGCCGCGCGGCAGAAGGCGAAGGCCGCCAGCGCGCCCCAGCCCGCGTACGCCGGCGCCAAGCGCCAGGCTTCCGGCAGGATGTCGCCGAACGCGACGGCGATCAGAATGCCCGAGCGGAACGCCTGGACGCGGCGCAGTCCGGCCCGCGCCGCGACGCGGTCGACGAGCGGAGCCGCGCCGCCCGCGATCGCCGCCAGGACGGACAGCGCGAGAATCGCGATCAGCGTCACTTCGCGGCCTCGAGCAGGGCCTTGATGTTGTGGTCGATGAAGCCGAAATAATCCCGGGAATCCGGGAAGGCCCCGCCCATGACCGCGATCACGGCGATCCTCGCGCCGGTCTTCTGCGACAGCCACTGGGCGGAATCGGCCGAGAAGTGGACTTCGCGGATGATCAGCTTCACCCGATGCGCGTTCATGCGATTGGCGAGAGACTCGAGATGGCGCGGCGTCGGCGCGATGCCGGGCTTGGGCTCGACTTCGCCGCTCATCGCAAGGCCGAGGAACTCGGCGAGATAGACCATGTCCCTGTGGTACGAGACGGCTTTGCGGCCGCGGAGCGAAGCGGCCTCCTTGCGCCACAGCTCGACGCGTCCGGCCAGCTCGGCCTTGAAGGCGGCGGCGTTTTTCGCGTACGCCTCGGCGCCCGGCGGGTCCAAGCGCGAGAAGCCTCCGGCGATCGCGTCGGCGATCGCGGCGCCCTTGCGCGGATCGACGTTGTAGTGCGGGTTGCCCGCGGGGTGCACCTCGCCCTCGCTCCGGCTCAGGTTTTGCGCGACGTCGAGGGGGACGATGTCTTCGCTGCAGTCGATCGAGCCCGGCTGCCCCGGCAGGACCTTGGGATTTTGCGCCACCTCGAGCAAGGCGGGGAGAAACGCGTGCTCGGCGCCGAAGCCGATGGAGATCACCGCGTCGGCGCGGTTGAGCCGCGGCACGAAGCTCGGGCGCTGGGGCACCGCGTGGATGTCCTCGGTGCCTTTGGCGAGGCTCTCGACCTTGACCCGGTCTCCGCCCACGCGTCGGGCGATGTCGGCGAGGTCGGGGATTGTGGCGATCACGTTGAGCCGAGCGTGTATCGGGGCGGCTGCGAGTAGTCCGGCGAGAAGAAATGGGAATCGTTTCATGGCGTTGTCCTCAGCGGTCCTTGAAGGTGTGGGCGTGCGAGCCGATCGCAGCCCGATATTGGACGAAAACCTGGCTGTCGGCTTTGCCGCCGAAGTTATCGCGCTTGCGCGAGAGCTGCAAACGAATGTTTTGGAATTCGGAGACGTGTCCGGTCAACAAGATGCCGAAAGTCTTGGTATTCTTCGCGCGGCGGTCGAGGTCCTCGGCATAGTCGCCGAACGCTCCCGCGCTGACATGCGGGCTGAGCCGCCAATCGATCGAGCTGACGGCGCCCCAGGCGCTCTTGCGCGTGTTGGTGAACAGCGGGTTGCCCGCGGCGTCGAGGATCGCCGTTCCCTCCGGATCGAGGACGGCCGTGCGCCGCCGCTCATTGTTGCGGAAGATCTCCGTGCTCCACAGCGCCTTGCGGTAGACGTTGTCTCCGAGCGGCTCCCAGCGCACGGTCAGATCGGCGGCAGACAGCGAGCGCGCGTTGTTGCCCTCGTCGGCGCGCACGCCGCCGATATAATAATGCCGCGGGGTGTAGGCCTCGCTCAAACCCAGGTCGATGCCCCAGTCTTCGCCGAGCGGCGCGTAAGTGAACAGGCGGGCGTTATATGTGAACGAGGCCAGAGGGCGGCCGTTTTTATGCCCGTCCTGCGCGACAGGATCGGTCTCCTGGAGCCGGTCATTCTCCGCGCCGATCTTGTTGCCGGCGCCTACGGTGCCTTGGAGAAAGAACGGGGTTCGGAAAAGATAGGTCAGTTCCAGGCCCTCCGTTTGAGCCTCGCCGTTGACGAAGGTGTCGAGAGAGGCGGTCCGCTCGACAAAAGGCAGCTCGTGGTCGTGCCGCTTGGCAAGGCGCCCGAAGTTGGCGAAGTAGCGGCCGCCACGGGCGGTCAGGTTGTAGGGAAGGGCCGTCGTCACGAAGGCAGCTTCTTCGACTTCGACGCCGTCCGGGGTGCCGTTGATGATCGCGTACAGCCTGGCGCGCGGGTCCACCGCGGCGTCGAGGTTGATCTCGGCGGAGCGGAACTTGAAGGCTCCCTGGCCAGGGGTCGTGTGCTGGCCGATTGCGTCGAGAACAAGCCCCATCGCGGGGTTGAAGACGGAGGGAGCGGGTTTCGGCGTGGAGTGCGAGATCGCCTTGCCGATCTCCTCGCGGACCTGCTCGAGCGTCACTTGCGCGACGGCGGGGCCGGCGAGCAGAACGAGGACGGTGGAAAAGATGAGGGGTTTCATATTGATAATGATAACACAGTATCAAATAACGGTCAAGCGTCTTTTGCTATCATCGTCTTCAATGCAGCGCGACACCTCCCAGCGGCGGGCGATCCGCCGCGCGCTCGAGGACGCGGGGCGCCCGCTCGGCGCGCTCGAGGTCCTCGAGGCGTCGAAGGGCGAGGCTCCCGGCCTCGGCATCGCCACGGTGTACCGCAATATCAAGGCCCTCCTTGAGGAAGGAGACATTTCCGAAGTCGCGCTTCCCGGCGAGCCGCCGCGCTACGAGGCGGCCGGGAAGGATCACCACCATCACTTCCGCTGCGCGCGCTGCGAGCGGGTCTACGAGTTGGGCGGCGCCTGCCTGCCCGACCTTAAGAACGCCCTGCCGCGCGGCTTTCGCGTGACCTCCCACGAGGTTCTCGTGCACGGCGTCTGCGCCGCCTGCTCGAAGCGATGAGCGCCTTTTGGGGCTGGCTCGGCTCCGTCGACCGCGCCGCCTTCGGCCTGATCAACGGCGCGTGGACGCATCCGAGTTTGGACGCGATGATGCCCGTGCTCACCGATATTCATAAGGTCTTGTGGTTCAAGTTCGGCGTCGCGCCCGCGGCGCTGGCCGTATGGCTTTATTTTGGCAGGCAGCGCGCGCTGCGCGCTCTCGTCGTCGCGGTGCTTGCGGTCGGCGTCTGCGACCTGCTCGCTTACCGCGTTATCAAGCCCTGGGCCGGGCGTTCGCGCCCGGAGTACGCGGACATCGGCGCCCGGATTCTGACCTCGCAAGGAGGGCGCTTGGGCTTCCCGTCCAATCATGCGGCCAATGCCGGCGCCGCGGCGTCGGTGCTGTCGGTCGCTTATCCCGGAGCGAGCATCGTCTTTTGGAGCGGAGCCGGTCTTGTCGCGTACAGCCGCGTCTACTGCGGCGCGCATTATCCGTTCGACGTTCTCGCCGGCTTGGCGCTCGGCGGACTGCTGTCGTGGCCTTGGGCGGCGTTGATGCTCGGCGGGGGCTCGGGCGGCTCGAAGAAGAAGCGCCGTTGAGCGTCAGCGGGCCAGGTCCCGGACGGCCGCGAACGCGCCCGAGACCACCTGGGCCATGCGGCGGTAGTCGAGCCGGTCGGCCGTGTCCCGGGAGGTATGGTAGCGGGGGTTGCGGTAGAAAGCGGTGTCGCTGATCATCACGGCCGGATAGCCCTCGCGCCAATAGCTGGCGTGGTCGGAGTAGTCGATTCCGGGGATGAAGGCCGGAGCGTTGATCGAGTAGACGGGCAGACCCCCCGCTCGCATGGCTTTCTTCACCCGGCGCGCGAGGCCCGCGTTCCTCAGATCGCCGACGACCGCGATGAAATCCGCCCGCGAGGGGTAGTAAAGCGCGAGGAGGGGGCTCGGGTACGCCTGACTGCCGGGCTCGTCCGAGAAGGTTCCGATCATCTCCAGGGAGATCATGGCCCGGATTACGGCGCCGCGGGCTTTCAGGGCGCGCGCGTGCCGGGCGCTGCCCATGTCGGCCGTCGCGAAGTAGGGCGGCTCCTCCGTCGAGTATGCCACGAGCTCCGTGGGCGCGGCCGGGGCGTCCTTGCCCAGGAGCCGGGCCAGTTCGAGCAGGCCCGCGGCGCCGCTGGCGTTGTCGTCG
>JACQJQ010000113.1 GCA_016204945.1 Elusimicrobiota bacterium | reverse complement strand
CGAGGTTCCGAGTTCGACCCTCGGCGCCCCGAGACCGGCCCCCGTTCCCTGCACGACTGTACACGTGTACAGTCGTGCAACGACTCTTCCCGACTCAATGCCGGGAACTTGGAGTTTAAACCGGTCTTGACAAAATGTCTAACTTGCTTTACAATCTAGTTTGTAAAGGAACTTAGACATGGGAAAGAATCCGACCGCCGCGATCTTCAACGATCTCAAGGATTTGCGCGCCAAGCAAAACCTCACTCAGGAAGATCTCGCGAAGGCCGTGGGCGTCACCCGCGTGACCATCAACTATATCGAGAACGGGGAATACCGGCCGTCGCTTGAGCTGGCCTTTCTCCTGGCTAAATTTTTCGGGAAGAGCATCGAAGAGATCTTCCGCATGGATTCGCTCGGAGGCCGTCATGGAAAAAATCGATAGGCTGCTTGCCTTCCTGCATCGGGCCGTTTTGGCGTATCTGGCCGTCTTCACCGTTCCGGCGCTGCTCGCCTTTTTCTGTTTGGATCTGACGCCGGGCTTCGCCCGCATCATGGAACGACTCGCGCCCGTCTGGATGGGGCTGATGAGTCTGTGGTTTCTGTCGGCCGCCTACTTCTGCTGTTGTCTTATTTTGAGCGGCGGCTTCCGAGAGGCCCTGTTGACCAGGCTCTCAGGATTCAAAGAACGAGACGAGCGGGAGGAAATCGTGACGGCAAAGGCGGCCAGGTCGGTGTTTCTCGTCACGCTCGGCTTTTTGATCGCGGCCGGCTTGATCGGGATGGTTCGGCTCAACGTATTCAGCTACACCCGCTGGAAGGGCGACCGCGTGCCGCCTTTGGTGAAAATCGGCCGCCATGAGCTCAGACGCGGCGAAGTCGTCCGCAGCGGCTATGCCCTTTGGCCCAGCATCGGAATTCCCGGGACAAAGGCGCCCTCCCCGGAATTCACGGAGCGCGAGGTCGGAGGCGCGCAATATTACCACGCAGGCGGCTATGTCTTCGGGCCGGAAGTCTCTCGTCTGTTTTTCGCCGTGGCCGCGCTCCAAGTGCTTCTTTTCCACCTGTTTTCCAGACGGATGCGGGTTTAACTCGTCCAGAGCGATATTGCCGCCTGCCTGAGCGCCTTGATCTCGGCGGGGTCCACGATCGCGGACGACAGCCGATCCAGGTCGGCCGCGCCGTAAAGCCCGATGCCGCGGCCCCCGGGCTCGGTGAACAAGGTGACGTGGCTCGGGAGCCGGGGCACGGCGCCGCGGGGCAGGCCCAGGGCCTTTTCGAGGCGGACGCAGTATTCCTCCCGGCCCGAGACCTCGACGAGTTCGATGAGCGCGCGCTTCGCGCCTTGCCGGAGGAGGCGATAGCTCCCAAGCGGCTTGACCGCGAACTCGAGGCCGTGGGCGGCCTCGCGCAGGGCCGCGCCGTCGAGGCGGGAGCGGGAGCCGACGATGGTGACGTGCAGCTCGCGCTTGCGGGCCCAGCGCTCGCCGCGGAATTCGAGAAGCTCCGGCAGCCGGTCCGCCCCCGGGAGAGGGAGGACGACGGTCCGGCCGCGCTCGTCGATGGCCGGCCTCAGGCGTTCGGCGCCGCCGGCGGCGCGCCGCGAAAGGCGATGAGCTGCTTGAGCAGGTCGGAGCCGGCGGGCACGAGGGTGATGTCCGCCGCGCTGTCGAGCGCCTTCTGGATCTCGAGGATCTCGAACATCGCCTCGAGGATGTCGGGCGCGGACGAGATGGTCTTGAGGGCCTGGCCGACGATCTTGGGGCGCAGAGCCGCGGCCTCGCCGAAGGCGATGGACGCCTGGCGCTGGGCGGTGCTGGCGATGATGTTGACCTGGTTCTCGCCGTCCTGCTTGATCGCGGCGGTCACCTGGCGCAGACGGTTGACGACTTTTTCCTCGATCTGCTTGATCATACGCGGGTCGCGCAGATGGACCTTGCGGATGTAGACCGAGCCGAGCTTGTAGCCCCACTCGTGGCTCTTCGGGGAGACCTCCTCGCGCACGACCTGGCTCATCTGGTGCCGCGAGCCGAGCATGGCCGCGAGCTTCATGTTGGACAGCGAGCGCACGGTCGCGTTGCTGACGTTGGCGGCCAGCGAGCCGCGCGGGTCGGCGTTCTTGAACAGGAAGGCGACCGGATCCGAGATGAACATCTCGTACCAGATGCCGATGCCCATCGGCGCGCCTTCCTCGGAGTTGACGGGCTCGCTGCGGCGGTAGACCTGGTCCATGCGCATGTCGAGCGTGTAGCAGGAGCCGATCCAGTTGACGATGAGCGCGGCCGGGCCCAGCTTGAACCAGAGGAAGTGGATGCCGGGCTCGGTGATCGTGTCGAGGACGTTGCCGAAGAGCACGAAGACCTTGGAGGTGCCCTCGTGGACGATGACGTAGAAGCCGAACAGGCGCAGGAACCCGAACACGACGGGCACGGCGATCAGGAGCCCGAAGAACGTGGCGCCCGCGGCCAAGAAGAATGGGCTGGCGATCATATCAGCGTCCCTCCCACGAGCGCGTTTCGAGGACGTATTGCTTGGCCCGGGCGAAGATGCCCAGGCGCACGTTGCGCAGGTAGGCGATGAGCGAACTGGCGCCTCCGATGGCCTTCAAGTCGGTGAGCTGCTTGGCCAGGGCCACGAGCGGCTCGACTTCGGCCTGCGCCTTGAGCGTTTCGATCTCGACGGCGCGCTTGGACTGCACGATCTTCTGGTCGGCGGACGCCTGCGCCAGACTGATCTCCGAGGAGACGTGGTTGTGGGCGGTGTTGATGGCCGCCAGCGCCGACTCGACCTCGTTGGGCGGGTCGATGCCGGTGATCAGCGACGCGTCGAGCGTGATGCCGTAGCGCGCGGTCGAGGACTTGCAGTCCTGGTCCATCTGGTCGTTGAGCGCGCGCAGGTTCTTGCGGATGTCGTTGATCGACACGCCGCTGACGTCGGAGAGACCCGTCGCCTGCGCCGCCGGCGCGGCCGCGAGCTTCGGCGCCTCGAAGGTCGCTATTTTTTCGCGCAGGACCGAGACGAAGTAGCCCATCACGTGGACGATCGGGGTCTTGATGCCGAACAGATAGGCGTACAGGTTTCGCTCGGAGACGCGGAAGCGGATCTGGCCGGTGAGGCCGGTGTTGAGCTGGTCCATCGTGATCGCCTCAAGCACGGTGCCGCCCTTGTTGGCGCTGGGCGTTTCGGGATCCATCGCGATATTTATGCTTTCGGTCGCGATGGAGACCTTGTAGACCTTCTCCCAGGGCCACTTGAAGTAGGGGCCGCCGGGCGGGATGACGCGGAGCTGGGGGTAGTTGTAGCGCTGCTGCTCGTCGGCGTTGAGGGTCGCCTTGAGCTCGGGATCGTCCAAGGTCCTGGTTCCTTCCAGCCGCTGGGCGCGTCCGAAGCTCGTCTTGACCGCCCGTTCGTTCTGGTCGACGGTGTAAAGGCCGGCCACGAGGTAGTTGAGCAGAAACCACGCCACGAAACCGACCATCATGCCGAGCAGAAATCCCATAAGTCTCCTGAACGCGCCTTGCGCCGGCGCTATTCAACCAACTTCAGCGGCTGGGCGGGAGCGCGAGGAGGCGGGCGCCGGGGAAGGTGAGGCGGACCGGCTGGGCGTTTTCGACGAACGTGTCGCGGAGGGCTTGGTCGGCGGGGTCGCGGTCGATGAGGCCCAGGACCGCCCTTTGCGCGGCGAGCGCCACCCAGTGCGTGAAGGTGACGACCTGGCGGCCCGGGTAGTCCTGGATCATGCGGCGCAGGACGCCGCGCTGGCGGATCATGACGTCGAAGCGGCTCTCGCCTTTGGGGAAGCGGTCCAGGAAGGTTCGGCCCGCGCCGGAGACGGCGTCGAAGGCGGGCCAGCTCGCGAAAGCCTCGACTGCGTCCAAGGTCACGCCCTCGAATTCGCCGTAGGCGAGCTCCCTCAGGCCGCGCTCGACGTGAGCTTCGTAGAGTCGGCGGGGCGGGCCTTTCGAGAGGAAGCGGCCTCTTTGATCGAGAAGCTCCTGAAGCGCGGCGGCGGTCTGCCGCGTCCGCTTGAGAGGGCTGGTCAGGATCACGAGCGGTCGTTGGAGGCCCGCCAGGACGGAGCGGGCCCAGCCGTCGCCGCCCAGGTTCTCGTACATCTTGAGCGCCGCGGCGCGCGCCTGAATCTCGCCGGAGACGCCCCGCTCGTTGGGCGTCTCGGTGAGCGCCGCGTCGATGCCGCTTCCGGACAACAGGCGGGCGCGATTGGCGTCGCTTTCGCCGTGCCGCAAAGTCCAAAGTTCGATCCGGGCGGCGTTCAAGGCCGCGACGAGCGGGTCGGGGGCGATCTGACGGACCGCTCCGCCGGGCAGTTCCGCGTAGATTCCGGCCAAGACGGCGGGGATCTCGCGGCGCTCGAACGTCAGCCCGTCTTGAGGATAGACCTTGTGCCTGCGGATGCGCCCATCGTCGCCGCGGGATGCGTAGACGAAGCCCCCTGATTCCTCGACGACATTCTCGATGAGTCCGCCGCCGGCGGGCAGGATGACGCGCGGCGCCGGGTCAGCCCATCCGGAGGCGGGTAAAGCGCCGTCGAATAATTTTTTAAGGTCGGCGCGAAGCCGCTCGATGTCGGCGCCGTTCGGGGACCCGAACCGGCCGCGGGCCCGCTCCACGGCGGCGGATAGGGCCGGATCGCCGGCCGCGCGCGCCTGCAGATCGCCCGCCGCGGTCGCGATTAAAGCGACGTTTTCTTTGCCCAGGGCGCGGGAAAGCATCACTTTCGTCTCGCGATCCTCGCGCAGTTGCGAGGCTTGGGGAGACGTGATCAGCGCCAAGGCCGCCGCGGCGGCGGCGCGGTCCCCGGCCAGGGCGGGGAACTGCCGGGACGGAAGCGCGGTCAAGGCCTCGAGCCGGCTCAAGCCCGCGGCCGGCGCCAAGGTCATGTACTCCCGGAGCTGGCCGGCGAGGACGGCCTGGAAGGCGACGCGGGCGACGGGGGCGGCGCCGACGACGCCGGCGTTCGCCGTCGCGGCGGCAAGAACGAGGACGGCCAAGAGGGAAAGCCTGGATCGGGAAAGCATCGCCGACAGGGTAGCCGGGGCGTGCTCCCGGGGGAAGGAGCCTTCGGCCCCCCGAACAGGACCTAAGGTCCTATGCGGATCAGCGCCGTTTGGGGAGAGGCTTGCGCGTGGAGTAGCCGCCGTCCACGGGGTGGTAGTAGGCGACGCGCTTCTCTCCCAGCTTCCAGCACAGGTAGACCTCGCGGCCGTCGAGGCGGGCGGGGAAATCAACGAGGGCCGGGTTGACGCCCTTGGGCAGGGCTCCGAGCTCGACGATGAGCTGCATCTGCTGGTTGATGCCCGAGGCGAGGAATTGGAGCTGGGAGCGCTCGATGGCGGCGCCCGCGGGATCATCGTCGTTTCGCCGGCGCCTGCGCAGGGCCGCGGCCTTGAGCTCCGCCTGCGCGGTGAGCTCGGCCACGGTCTCGAAAATCTTCTCGAGCTCGGGGATGAGGGCGTCGGCCTCCTCGGTCGTGAAGTACCTCATGCCGCTTCCCCGCGCTTCGAGGCGGTCCGGGCGCGCGCGCGCGTCTTGCGCCGGCGCGCGCGTTCCATGTCATCGAGTCGGCGTGAGGTTGCGGGCGAAACCTTCATTTCGACCCGGTCCACGAGCTCGCGCAAGGCGAGGAAGCGGTTGAGGCTGCGCTTGCGCTCGCGCTGGCAGGCGACGCGGAGCTCGAGGGGGGGATAGAAAAGCTGGACGCGGTTGGAGGTTTTGTTGACCTTCTGGCCGCCTTTGCCGCCGCCGCGCGAGAATGTTTCCTCGATGAGGGCGAGGTCGATCCTCAGGCGGGCGATGCGCGTCTTGAGGTCCTCGAGCTTGGCCGCGGCGACGCCGAAGTCCTCGTTGAGCCGCACTAATCCGAGGTCAGCGCCGCGCGCAGGTACTCCCGGTTGAGCCGGGCGATGTTGGAGACCTTGATCCCCTTCGGGCAGGCGGCCTCGCACTCGTACTCGTTCGTGCAGTGCCCGAAGCCCTCCTGGTCCATCGCCTCGCGCATCGCGAGCACGCGTTTTTCCCGCTCCGGCCGGCCCTGGGGCAGGAGCGCGTACTGGCTGACCTTGGCCGCGACGAACAGCATCGCCGAGGCGTTCGGACAGGCCGCCACGCAGGCGCCGCAGCCGATGCAGGCGGCGGCGTCCATGGCCTTCTCGGCCTCGTCGTGCGGGATGAGGATCGCGTTGCCGTCGACCGCGTTGCCCGTGTTGATCGACACGAAGCCGCCCGCGGCCTGGACGCGATCGAAGGCGGAGCGGTCCACGCATAGGTCCTTGACGATGGGGAAGGCCTTCGCGCGGAAGGGCTCCACCGTGACGACGTCGCCGTCGCGGTAGCGACGCATGTGGAGCTGGCAGGTGGTGGCTTCCTTGTCCGGGCCGTGCGCCTGCCCGTCGATCACGAGGTCGCACATGCCGCAGATGCCCTCGCGGCAGTCGCTGTCGAAGGCGACGGGGTCCTGGCCCTCGGCCACGAGCCGCTCATTGAGCGCGTCGAGCATCTCAAGGAAGGACATCTCCGGCACGACGCCCGCGACGTTGTATTCGACCAGGGCGCCGGGCGCGTCCGCGTTCTTTTGGCGCCAGACCTTCAAAGTGATGTTCATGTTAGGCGTAATTCCTCTGCGCGATATGGACGTTGTCGAACGTCAGGGGCTCGACGTGGCGCGTCGGCTCCTTGCCCTCGCCGTTGTATTCCCACGCCGCGACGTGCGCGAACTTCTCGTCGTCGCGCTTCGCCTCGCCGTCCGGCGTCTGGTGCTCCTCCCGGAAGTGGCCGCCGCAGGACTCCTCGCGGGCCAGGGCGTCCTTGGCGAGAAGCTCGCCGAACTCGAGGAAGTCGGCCACGCGGCCGGCGCGCTCGAGCGTCTGGTTGAAGTCCGCGGCGTCGCCGACGACGGACACGCCCTTCCAGAACGCGTCCCGGATTTCCGGGATCTTCGACAGGGCCTCCCGAAGACCCTTGGCGTTGCGTCCCATGCCCACGTTGTCCCACATGACGCGGCCGAGGTCGCGATGAAACGCCGCCGGGGCCTTCTTGCCGCCGGTCCCGAGCAGAGCCCGGGTGCGCATGACGACGTCGTTTTCCGCCTGGGCGAACGCCGCATGGTCGGCCGTCACCTTGGGGAGCTTTGCGCCCGCGAGGTAGCCGCCGAGCGTGTAGGGCAGGACGAAGTAGCCGTCGGCCAGGCCCTGCATCAGCGCCGAGGCGCCGAGGCGGTTGGCACCGTGGTCGGAGAAATTGGCCTCGCCCAGGCAGAACAGGCCCGGGATCGTGGTCATCAGGTTGTAGTCCACCCACAGGCCGCCCATGGTGTAGTGCACCGCCGGATAGATTCTCATCGGCTGCTCGTACGGGTTCTCATCCGTGATGTGGCGGTACATGTCGAAGAGGTTGCCGTATTTCTCCTTGACCTTGTCGAGTCCGATCCGGGCGATCGCGTCCTTGAAATCCAGATAGACCGACAGCCCGGTCTTGCCCACGCCGCGCCCGTCGTCGGCCATCTGCTTGGCCGCGCGCGAGGCGATGTCGCGCGGGACGAGGTTGCCGAAGGCGGGGTACTTGCGCTCGAGGTAGTAGTCGCGCTCGTCCTCGGGGATGTCCTGCGGCTTGCGCGCGTCGCCCTTTTTCTTCGGCACCCAGACGCGGCCGTCGTTTCTCAGCGACTCGGACATCAAAGTCAGCTTGGACTGATGGTCTCCGGCGACGGGCACGCAGGTCGGGTGGATCTGGGTGTAGCAGGGGTTGGCGAAGGCGGCGCCGCGCTTGTGGGCGCGCCACGTCGCCGTGACGTTGCATGCGCCGGCGTTCGTCGACAGATAGAACACGTTGCCGTAGCCGCCCGTGCAGAGGAGGACCGCGTCGCCCCAGTGCCGTTCGATCCTGCCGGTGACGAGATCGCGCGTGATGACGCCGCGCGCCGCGCCGTCGACGACGACCAGGTCGAGCATTTCGCTACGGGCGTGCAGCTTGACGGCGCCCGCGCCGACTTGCCGCATCAAGGCCGAATAGGCGCCGAGCAGGAGCTGCTGGCCGGTTTGCCCGCGCGCGTAGAACGTGCGCGAGACCTGCGCGCCGCCGAACGAGCGGTTGGAGAGCGTGCCGCCGTACTCGCGCGCGAAGGGCACGCCCTGGGCCACGCACTGGTCGATGATGGCGTTGGAGACCTGGGCGAGGCGGTAGACGTTGGCCTCGCGGGCGCGGAAATCGCCGCCCTTGATCGTGTCGTAGAAGAGGCGCCAGACCGAGTCGCCGTCGTTCGGATAGTTCTTGGCGGCGTTGATGCCGCCCTGGGCCGCGATCGAGTGCGCGCGGCGGGGGGAGTCCTGGATGCAGAAGGACTCGACCTGATAGCCGAGCTCGGCGCAGCTGGCCGCGGCGGAGGAGCCGGCGAGGCCGGTCCCGACGACGAGGACCTTGAATTTGCGCTTGTTGGCCGGGTTGACGAGCTTGAGGTCGAAGCGGTGCTTATCCCACGATTTTTCGATCGGGCCGGAGGGAACCTTGGATTCGAGCTTCATGAGTGCGCGCCTCCCGTGCAGCAAGCCTGTCTTTTTTGGACGAATCCGAAGTACACCGGCAGGGACGCGAAGCCGAGGAAGATCAGGAAAGCGAACCCGAGCCCGGCCGTCTTGAGCAGCGGCGTATAGCGCGGGTGGCTGACGCCGAACGTCTGGATCGCGCTTTGCGCGCCGTGCGACAGGTGCAGGCCCACGCCGCCGACCGCGAGGACGTAGAAGGCCGCGTACCAGGGGTTGGCGAACCAGCCGAGAACGTGCCCGTACAGATCGGGCCCCTTGAGGCCGCCGAGGTCGAACTTGAAGGTCGCGACGTGGACGACGATGAAGACGAGGATCAAGGTTCCCGTGAGAGCCATCGTGCGGGAGCCGGGCGTGCGCGCCCCCTTGCCCCTGTACACCCGGTAGCCCTCGGGACGGGCGGCGCGGTTGATGACGGTCGCGCGGACGGAAAGGATGATGTGCAGGACAAAGAGCGCGACCAGGCCGATCTCCGCGAGCGGCAGCAGGGGGTTGTGCTCGAGCGCCTCGGCGTAGGCGTTGAAGGCGCCGCCGCCGGCGAACATCAGCAGGTTCCCGAGCAGGTGGGCGGCGAGGAAGCCGCAGAGCAGGAGGCCCGCCGCGGCGACCATTATTTTTTTGCCGATGGACGACTCGAGAAATTCGAAAACACGAGAGGAACGCGATGAGCCGGGCTTGGGGTGGGCTTCCATGGCCCGATTCTAGCACGGCTTCGAGGCGCGATGCGACTTCCCATAGGACCCAAGAACGGCTGGGTCCCTTGTCGTTTGATCGCGCCCCGAAAGGACCTGGGGCGGCCGCGCGGCGGATGTTACTCTCACTCCAGGCGCCAGGAGATATATGAAGAAAATGATCCCAGTTCTGCTCGCGTCGCTGCTGACGGCCCGGGCCGCGTGGGCCGAGACGACGCCCGTCCGATTCGGCGGCATACGGCCCGTGGCGCCGCTCGACTCGGGCTTTTCCCGGATCAAGTACAAGATCGAAAACGGCCCCGCGGCCGAGGCGCCCAAGACGCCGCCGAACCTCACTTTGGAACAGCTCGTCGCCCTGGCGAAGTTCTTGATGCCCGATCCCGAGCATCCGCCGAAAAATCTTCCGCCGGCGCTCGTTTACCGCCTGTTGAACGTGCTGGCCAAGGTGGACATGCACTACAAGCGCCCCATCCCCAAGCCCGAGTGGGATCGGCGTATAAAGGAAATGCAGGACGAATTCGTCGCGCGGAACGGGAAGCCCGGAGCCGCCGCGAGAAGCACGGAGGATTGGGAGAAGTCCATCGACGGCATGATCGGCGGCTTCGTCCAGAAGCTCGGCGACCCCCACTCCGTCTACATGAACCGCGAGGAGGCCGGGCGCTTCATCGAGAGCATGCAGGGCAGCTTCGTCGGCATTGGCGCCGGCGTGGAGAAGGTCGTCGGCGGCGTCAAGCTGCAGACCGTGTACCCGGGCTCTCCCGCGGAGAAGGCCGGCCTCATCGGCGGCGACGTGGTCACGGCCGTTGACGGCGTGGCGACGCAGGACCAGGACATCGAGACCGTGATCGGGCGCCTGCGCGGGCCCGCGGGCACTCCGGTCAAGGTGCGCGTGCAGCGTCTCGGCCGGCCGGTGACCGTCGTGCGTGCCGCGATCCAGGTGCCGGATCTGACCGGCAAAATGGCGGCGCCCGGGATCGGCTACGTCTACTTCTCCCATTTCGGCTGTCACACGAATGAGAAGGCGTCGTGCATCGATGAGCGCCTATTCAGGAAGATCGACGAACTCAAGGCCGCGGGCGCGAGGAAGCTGATCATCGACCTGCGCGGCAACGGCGGCGGCCGTCTGGACGCCGCCGAGTCGATCGGCTCGGAGTTTCTCAAGGACAAGGACGTGGTCGCCGTGACCAAGCGCCAGGGGCAGATCGCGACCAAGGCCGTCACCGAGGGGCTCGGGCGCTACTACGGCATGCCCCTGGCGATCCTCGTCAACGGCTATTCGGCGTCGGCCAGCGAGGTTCTCGCGGCCGGCCTGCAGGAGCACGGCCGGGCGATCATCGTCGGCTCGGTTTCCTACGGCAAGGGCTCGTTTCAGCTGCCGATGCCGACGGAGGTGCCGGTGCTGATGCCGGGCGGCCGCGTCGTTCCGCGGCAGGATGGGACCATCATCAAGGTCACCGAGGGCGGCTGGTACACGCCGTTGGACCGTTCGGTCGAGGGCGTGCATGATCCGGCCACGGGGAGGAACGTTCCCGGCTCCGGCGGCGTCAAGCCCGACGCGGTGGTGGCGGTGAGCGACCAAGATGAGTCGGCGGCGATGAAGAGCATCATGCTCCAGTTGTTCGGCCGCCCCGCCGGCGCCGTCAAGGACGCGGCGCTCGACAAGGCCATCGAGGTCCTCAGCCGCCCTTAAGCTTTACAGCTTCCGCGCGAAACGCTATCTTGGCGGTATGATCACCGCCCTGCTTCTCGCGTCCGCCGTCGCGTCCGCCGCCGAGACCGTCAAGAATCCCGATACCTTCACGAATCTCGAGATCGGGGAGGTCGGCAGCCTCGACCCCGTCTTTCCCTACGACGGGGCGAGCCAGTCTGTGATCCAGAACGTCTACGAGACGCTCATCGCTTTCGAGGGCTCGTCGCTGTCCCACTACGAGCCGCGCATCGCGCGGAGAGTTCCTTCCTTAAAAAATAAGCTGATCTCTCCGGACGGACGCGTGTATCGCTTCCCGATCCGCAAAGGCGTCAAATTTCACGATGGGAGCGAGGTGACGCCGGAGGACGTGCGCTATTCCCTGCTCCGCTTCATGATCACGGATCGTTCCGGAGGGCCCTCGGCCCTGCTGCTGGAACCCATCGCCGGCGTTCCTTCCACGCGCGATTCCTCCGGAACGATCACTCTCGACTTCGCCGCGCTGGAGAAAGCCGTGCGCGTGGACGGAAACGACGTGGTGATCTCGCTGCCGCGCCCCTTCGGGCCGTTTCTCGGGATCATGGCGCGGTGGTCGTACGTCGTTCCGAAGGCGTGGGCCGTCGCGCACGGCGAATGGGACGGATCGCCCGGGACGTGGAAGGCCTTCAATGACCCGGCCAAAGAGAAGTCCTACCTCTATCAGAAAATGAACGGCGCCGGTCCCTTCAAGCTTGCCCGTTGGGACAGGACCGCCCGCTACGTCTTGCTGTCGCGCCACGACGCGTACTTCCGGGGCCCGGCGAAGTTGAGGCAGGTATTGGTCAAGGCGGTTCCCGAGCTCAACACCCGCAAGCTGATGCTGCAGGCCGGCGACGCGGACTTGATCGAGACGCCGCGCCCCTACGCGTCCCAGCTCGCGGGCATTCCCGGCGTGGCCTTGGTGGACGGCCTGCGCCGCCTGCAGACGGATCCCGCGCTGTTCTTCACGGTCAAGATCAATCCCGTCGCCAACCCCGACATCGGCTCGGGCAAGCTCGACGGAGAGGGCATCCCGCCCGATTTCTTCGCCGACCTCGACGTCCGGAGGGGATTTTCCTCCGCCTTCGACTACGAGGCGATCCTGCGCGACACCTTCAAGGGAACCGCGGCGCGCGCGCTCGGTCCGATCCCTCCGAACGTTCCCGGCCACGACGCTCATCAGCCGCGCTACGTCCATGACCTCAAGAAGGCGGAGGCGCACCTGCGCCGGGCGTGGGGCGGGCGGGCGTGGGAGAAGGGCTTTCGCTTCACGCTCACCTACAACACCGGCAGCGAGAACCGGGAGGCGGCGGCGCAGATCCTGAAGAAGAACGTCGAGAAGCTGAATCCGCGGTTCCGCGTGGACCTGCGCGGCGTGGATTGGGCGAGCTTCCTTGATAAGGCCCAGAGGAGGCTGATGCCGTTGTTCGCGCGGGGTTGGATCGCGGACTATCCCGACGCGCATAATTTTATTTACGCTTTTTACCATTCCGCCGGGCGTTATCCCTCGGCTCAGGGCTATGTGAACTTGGAAATGGATGCTTTGATCGAAAAGGCGGCCGTCGAGCCGTCGCCCGTCAAGCGCGCGGCGCTGTATAAAAAGATTTTAGTGAAAGGCTATGAAGACGCCCCCGCGATCTTTACCGTGCATCCCGCCGGCGTCTACGGCATGCGGACCTGGGTGAAAGGCTTCGTCGACAACCCGGTCAATCTCGGGACCTACTACTACCCGATCGAGAAGCGGTGAGCGTCAAGGCCGAGCGCGCGGCAAAACTCCTCAGGGGCCTGCGTCGGCTTTATCCCGACGCGCGTTGCGAGCTCGATTATTCCTCGCCGCACGAGCTTCTCTTCGCCGTGATCCTGTCGGCGCAGTGCACCGACGTGCGCGTCAACGCGACGACGAGGACTTTATTCAAGCGCTACAGGACCTTGGACGACTACGCGAAAGCGGCGCCGGCCGAGCTCGAGGGAATCGTGCGCTCGTGCGGCTTCTACCGGATGAAGGCGAAGGCGATCATTGAAACCGCAAAGGCCGTGCGCGACCTCCATGGCGGTAGAATCCCGGACACGATGGAGGGGCTTCTCGCTTTACGCGGCGTCGCGCGCAAGACCGCCAACGTGGTCCTGGGCGAGATCTACGGAAAGCCCGAGGGCGTGGTCGTGGACACGCACATGAAGCGCCTTGCCTACCGCTTCGGCCTCAGCGACGAGGAGGACCCGGTCAAGGTGGAGCGCGACCTGGCCGCCGTCGTGCCGCGCGAGGACTGGGTGTTCTGGTCCCACGCGGTGATCTGGCACGGCCGGCGCGTCTGCAAGGCGCGCAATCCCGCGTGCGGCGCGTGTACCCTGCGCCCCGACTGCCCGCAGCGGGGCGTGGATTCCGATTAACGCGCCGATCACCCGGGGCGCGCCCAAAAGTTATTCACAAACTCGGCCCAGGCCGAGTTCGCTCAGCATGCAACTTTTTGACGGTCTCAATCGTCTGGTAGTATGGATGGCGCGAAAGACCTGTCGGATGAACAACTGCTGACGAGGCTGGAGAATTTCGTCGACGAAGAGCGCCTGCGGCTGCATTCCTTTCTCGCTTGGCTGGGCGAAGCCGACAGGCGCAAACTCCTCGAGCGTAGAGGGTACTCGTCGACCTTCGACTATTGCGTTCGTTGCTTGAAGTTGAGCGAAGACGAGGCTTATCGGAGAATTACGGCGGCTCGTGCCGCCGTGACCAGGCCGGAGCTTCTTTCGGCGATGGCGGCAGGCCAACTTTCCTTGGCGGCGGTCTCAAGAATCGCCCCGCATGTTCGAAGATGTGATGCGCCTGAAATCATCGCGCGGGCGGAAGGCAAGAGCAAACGGCAGATAGATGAAATGCTGGCCTCATTGCAGCTCGCGCCGGCGAAGCGTGACGTCACCCGCATCGTGTCCGTTGCGGCGCCGGGAGAGCCGGGAGCCACCGAAATTCGGGTTGAATTCAGCTTTCGCGGTTCGCCGGCGCTGCGCGACGCGATCGAGCGGATTCGCCAACTGCTGTCGCATAAGTGCCCCGGCGGCGGTATGGACGAGGTCCTCCTCGAGATTGCGCGGGACTACCTCAAGCGGCACGACCCGCAGAAGGGGCTGCCGGGCCGCGCCGCTCCTGCGAAGGGTGGATCCGTGATCCCGGCGGATGTGCGCCGCGCGGTCTGGGCTCGGGACGGAGGGCGCTGCGCCTACGTCGGGACGACCGGCGTCCGCTGCCTGTCGCGGCGTTTCTTGGAAATGGATCACGTCAGGCCGCGCGCTCACGGCGGCGGGAACTCGGCCGGGAATCTTCGGCTTTTATGCCGGGCTCATAATGATTCCGAGCGACGCCGGATTCTGGGTGAAGGCGGCGGGGCTATTTGGGCGCTTTCGGCAGCGAGGCGAGAAAATCACGGATCGCCTGTCCGTAAGCCGGACCCGCGTCCAGGAAGCCCTCGTTGTGCGAGCCCTTGAGGTCGACGAGGCTCTTGCGGACGGCGCCCGAGGCGGCGTAGTTGCGGCGGGCCATCTCGTAGGGGACGATGTCGTCCTCGGGGCTGTGCAGGAACAGGGTGGGGATCGTCACGCGCGGCAGGCGCGAGAGGTTGTCGAAGCGGGTATGGACGAGGCGGGTTGGGAACCAGGGCAGGATGACGCGGGCCATGTCCGGGACCGACGTGAAGGCGCTGTCGACGATCAAGCCCGCGGCCGGCACGCGCGTCGCGAGATCGATCGCGGGGCCGCCGCCGAGCGACTCGCCGTACAGCACGAGGCGCGCGGCGGGCACGAGCTTGACCGCGTTGAGCCACGCCCAGGCGGCGAGCGCGTCTCGGTAGAGGCCCGGCTCGTCGGGGCTTCCTCCGCTTTCGCCGTAGCCGCGCCAATCGAGCCACAGCTGGGCCGCGCCAGCGTCGTGAAAGATGCGCATCTTGTCCGTGCGGTCCGAGAGATTGCCGCCGTTGCCGTGCAGGCACAGCATGACGGGCGCTTCGGGCGACGGGCCCGACAGCCACCAGGCGCGCAGGACCGCGCCGTCGGCCGCCTTGAGGCTCAGGGCCTCGTAGCGCAGGCCGACGGTGCCGGGATGAGCCCAGAGGGTCCGCGAGGGGACGAAGACCATGGTCCTCTCGAACAGGCGCAGGCCGAGCCAGAGCAGGGCCGCGACGAGAAGAAGGCCGGCGCCGAAATGGAGCCTCACGAGTCCGCTACGGCCGCTTCCATTTGATCGTGCAGCCGATCGCGCGCGTCTCGGGCGCGCGCACCGCGCGGCCGGAGACGAGGTCATCGAGGGCGTCCCGCAGGCCCGCGACGGCCCCGGTGTAGGCGAGCTCCAGGCGGGAATCGAACACGAACAGCTGCGGCGTGTGCGTGGCGCCGTACGCCTTCGCGGTTTGCTGCGTTTCGTCATGGAGGTAGGCGAAGGGAAAATCCTTCTCGGCGGCGCGCGCGATCATGTTCTCGTAGGAGTCCTCGGGGTAGCCGTCGGAGTCGTTGGCGTTGATCGCGCACATCCCGACGCCTTTCGCCCGGTAGGCGCGGAAGACGGCGCACAGCTCGTCCTCGGCCTTCACGACGTACGGGCAGTGGTTGCAGGAGAAGACGACGATGGTCGCTTTCTCGCCCTTGATCGATTCCAGGGTGTGCGTCTTGCCGTCGACGCCCTTGAGGTCGAAGGAAGGCGCCTTCATGGCCTTTTCTGGAAAGACGTGATGTCCTGAAAAGTGACCCCCGCGCCGACCACCTGGCCGCGGGGGTCCTGGATGAGCAGGGTCGAATAGCCGAGCACGTGATTCTCTCCCTTATGCTTCCACAGAAGATCCTTGCGCTTGACGGTCTCCTTCTTGACCAAGGTATCCATCAGGATTTCGGCCATCTCGGGGATCATCTGCAGGGTCGCGTCCGCGGGCTGATTCATCGGGAGTTCCGGGGCCAAGCCGAGGATTTTTTTCGCGGCCGGATTGCACAGCATCACGCGGCCGTGAATATCCACCGCGACGAAACCGCCGCCCAGGTTCTCGAGAATGCTCGCGTTGTGGGCGGTGACCTTGTCGACCGTCGACTCCAGGCGAATCGCTCGCAGAGCGATGGCGCAGGCCGAGCAGGCGGCCGAGACGAAGGCGAGCTCGGCCTCGGTGAAGGGCCCGGAGCGCTTATTGACGAGCTCGAGGACGCCGACCAGCTCGAGCCGGTCGAACAGCGGGACCGCGAGCACGCTGTTCGTCCGGTAGCCGGTCTCCCGATCGAAATCCTTGAGGAAGCGCGGATCGGCGTAGGCGTCGTTCGTCAGCACGGGCTCGCGGTACTTCGCGACCCAGCCGCAGAGCCCTTGCCCGGATTCGATGCGGCGCGACTCGACGCGATGGCCGGCTGAGCCGAGCGCGGCGCGCGCGATGAGCTGGGCCTGCTTGGGAAGGAAGACGAAGTAAGCCGCGGCGTCGCAGTCCAGCGCCGCGGCGAGCTTGTCGAGCACGCGCGCCCAAACCTTGTCCTCCTCGGTCTCTTTCGCCGAGGAGAGGAACTGAAGCAGGTCGACGAGAGCGGACAGGGGGCCGGCCCCGGGGGAGATCAAGGTTTTCTCCGGGCCGAGCGCAGGAATTTTTCGAGGCCCTCGACGAGCGCCTTGGCGAGCTCGTCGCGGAACAACGCGGAATTAAGAAGCGCTTCCTGGTCGGGAAAGATCATGTAGGCGTTCTCCACGAGGATCGCCGGCATGGCGCTTTGGCGGGCGACGAGCAGATTGCCCCAGCGCAGCCCCTCGTCGGCGAGCTTGATGCGCCCGCGATAGGCCTCGTGCACGGCGCGGCCGAGCTCGAGGCTTTGCGGGTGGTAATAGAAGACGGTGAAGCCTCGCGGCTTGGCGAACGGATTTTCGCCGTCGGGCAGCGCGTTGTTGTGCAGGCTCACGAAGAGGTCGGCGCCGCGCTCGACGGCTTGCCGCGGTCTTTCCGCGAGCGAGACCTCGTGCAGGGGACCGTCGCGCGTCATCAGAACGGCGGCGCCCGCGCGCTCGAGGCGGGCCTTCGCCGCCAGGGCGATGGCGTAGTTGGCGTCCATCTCGCTGGTGCCGAGAGGGCCCGTCGCGCTGGGCATCGACGGCATGTGTCCGGGATCGAGCATGACCTTGATGCCCGAGAGCGGATTCTTCGTCGATATTTTAGGAGCGCGGCGAAGCTCCAGGAGCAGGGCGTTCCCCTCGTAGGACGGCCACCATCCCCATAGCGGCTCGTGCGTCTTAAGAAGGATGGTCACGGCCACGACGTCGGTCGATTCCTGGCGCCAGCGGATCTCCCGGACGAATTCGGGCGCGTCGTTGAGCATCCAGTTCGTGTGCCCGGTCGCGTTGTAGAGGCGCACCGTCAGCGCGTCGAGCCCGGCCGAGGCCTCCACGTCGAAGGCGGCCTTTTCCGAGAGGCCGATCTTCACCAGCGCGCCGAGATCGGTCTTGCTCGCCGCGATCGTGCCCGTCACGGCGCGGGGAGCCGCGGCCGCGACCGCGACGTCCTTCGCCTCGATCCAGCCCGACAGGGAGTCGGACAGGCGCACGCGCAGGAGGCCGCCGTCGCGGCCCGTCACCGGAAGCCGGGTGCCTGGGAGCGGGAACATCAAAAAACCGTTCGTGGGCCCGGTCTTTATGTTGGCGAAGCCGGACGTGCTCGTTTTCACCGCGGCGACCGCGGGGGGGCTCGCGGAGGCGGACACGCGCGCCGTTCCCTTGGCCTTCACCGAGGACCAGCCCCGGCCGAGCTCGTATTCGACGAAGCTCGGCTCGAAGTCCGCGCCGGGCGCGATGAGAGCCGTCCCCTCGTAGATTCCGAGCGCCGCGTTCGCGGCGCGCATCGGCCGCCAGACGCCCTTGCCGACGCGGAAGCGCGCGTCCTTTCCCGGCGTGCCTTTCATGCGGACCGTCAAGAGGTCGCCGCCGCGCAGTTCGAGGTCGGATTTGGGGAAGAGAGAGGCAGAATCGACGGCCAGTTTGCCCGGCAAGGGCGCCGGGGGCAAGGGCACGAGGATGCGGCGCTCGGCCGTCGCCGTTCCCGCTGACAGGGCCAACTCGCCCCGAAATGTGAACGTGCCGGGGGCGATCGGCAGCCACGCGATGAAGCCGCCGTCGGGGTGGACCGCGACGCTGGTCCCGTTGATGACGAAGCCGGCGGTCGCGACGGCGACGGAGCCGAAGATGAATTCCCCTTCGGCCGCGAGCGGCATGTTCTCGGGCGGCCAGACGAAGACGATCGGCTCGGTCGAGCGCGTCGGATGGAGGGGAGGCGCGGCCCTTGGCGCGTCCTTGGCGGGCGCTTGTTTGGGACGGGCGGCGGCGGGGAGGGACAAGGCCAGGAACAACGCGGCCGCGAACGCTCGCTTCATGGCGAAATCCTACAAACTTTTTCTAGACGGCGGAGCCGAGTCGCTCCATTTTTAGGGCCGCCAAGACGGCGCGGGCGAAGTCCGACAGGGAGGGATCGCGCGCGCCCATCACCAGGACCAAGTCGCCCGCGCGCGCCTCGGCCGCTATGAGGGGAACGATCGCGGCGCGGTCCGCGACGTGAAAGGCGTTCAGGCCTCGGGCGCGCAGGGGCTTGACCACGTCTTCCGATGAGATGTCCTTATCGGCGGTGCCGCCGACGTAGTAGATGTCCGGAAGCCAGAGCCGATCATCGGGGCGCAGGCCCTCGGCGAAGGCCGCGATCAGCTCGTTTTTGAGGTGGCGAGTCGGCGCGAAGCCGTGAGGCTGGTAGACGGCCAGGATCCGGCCGGCGCGCAGGCGGGCCGCGGTCAAGGTCGCTTCGATCTTGGCCGGGTTGTGGGCGAAATCATCGACGACCTCCACCCCGCGCGCCGTTCCGAGGCTCTGAAAGCGGCGCGCGACTCCCTGGAAGGCGGCCAACGCCCGGCGGCAGTCCTGGAGGCCGACGCCCTCGTTGAGGCACGCCGCGACGGCGGCCACGGCGTTGGCGGCGTTGTGACGGCCTGGAACGGGGAGCTCGAACGCGACGTTCTTGACTCGGAACGTCGAGCCGGCCGGGCTCAGCTCGAGGCCTTCCGCGCGCGCCGAGCCGGACTCCAAGCCGAAGGTCGAATCGGCGCGGAGATCCGCGAGCGCGGGGTCGTCGGCGTTCACGAGCGCTGTCGCCGCGTTGCTCCTGAACTTGAGGAAGATATCGCGCAGGGCGGAAACCTCGAGGTGATCCTTGGTCAGGTTGAGGAAGACGCCCACGGCCGGCTTGTAATTGACCAGCGAGCCGTCGCTTTCATCCGCCTCGACGACGAGAAGGTTCGACTTTCCGCGCCAGGCGTTGCCGGCGAGGCCTCGGCGCTGCAGCGCGATGAGGCCGCCGCCCGTGATGACCGAGGGCGAGCGCCCGGCGGCCTCCAGAATTTCGAAGATCATGGCGACGACGGTGGACTTGCCGCTGGTGCCGGCGACCGCGATAGTGCGCATCTTCTCGACGTGGCGGGCCAGGAATTCGGAGCGGTGCATCAGGGGCACGCTCAGGGACTTGGCCGCGGCGATTTCGGGGTTGGCGTCCTCGATGGCGGTCGAGAGCACGGCGAGGTCCGTCCCGCGTGTTATAGCGCTCCCATCCTGGGGAAAAAGGCGCACGCCGAGGGCCGCGAGCTTTTCGCGCAGAACGGTTCCCCGGCCGCGGTCGAAGTCGCGGTCGGAGCCCGTGGCCGGGCCCCCGTCCATCGCGTGAATCTGGGCCAGGGCGCTCATGCCCGCCCCCCCGATGCCGGTGAAGTGGATCAGGGGCTTCTTTTCCATGACGTCTAAAAATAGGATCCGAAGAAGAGGCGGCGGCGGCGGGGCCGGGCGAAGGATAGATCGGTCACCGCGTCGCCGGACTCGACGGCGGCGAGCGGCCGGCCGAAGCGCTCGAGGAAGGTCGTGCGCAGCACGCGGCCCGACGATTTGCGGCTTTCGATGAGGCCGTCTCCGCCGGTGAAGATCATGACGTGGGTGACGCGCTCGCTCGTCGCGTCGTCGGTCAGGAAGACCAAGTCGCCGCTCTGCAGGCTCGCGCGCCGCACGGCGCGGGCGTGGAGCTTCTGTTCATGCGAGTCGCGCGGCACGTCCCGGCCGTGGATGCGGTAGGCCAGGCTGACGAGGCCGGAGCAGTCCACGCCGATCTTCGGATCGGGCTGGACGCCGGAGCGCCCGCCCCAGTAGTAGCTCGTGCCGAGGAAAAGTTCGGCGGTGCGGATGATCTCGGCGCGCGAGGCGGCGGTCGGCCGCGGCGGCGCCGAATACAGGGAATCGGACGGGATCTCGGCGATGGAGCCGTCGAGCAGGCGCACGAACGAGGAGCCGCCGTTCTCGGAAACGCGCGCGAGGCGCGTGCCGACGGACAGCGTCAGCAGGTCGTCGCCGCGCTGAAGCAGGGCCTGGCGCACGCGCACGATCGGACCCGTTTTGGGGGGGCGGGCGGAGACCAGGACGTCGGCTCTGACCCAGCCCGGGTAGCCCTGCCATCCGCCGGAGGGATGGAAGCTCTCCTGCTCCTCGGCGCGCACGCGGACCCACCCGCCCTTGGACTCGAGCGCGGTCACGGTTTCGCCGTACAGGAGCTGGGACCGATGCGCCTCGTCGTCGAGCTTGAGGCCGGCGCGGCGCACCGGCTTCGACCAGAGATCGGCGACGGGCGCTCCGACGGCGAACGCGCGGGGGAAGGTGGGGCCCAGCACATAGGCGAGGCCGCGCTTGCGCACGCGCCAGACCTTGTGGAACGCCGCGCGCGGATACACGCGGCGCACTTGTCCCTTGCCCTTGCCCGCGGGATCATAGGCGATGACGTCGCCCGCGGGCGTGAAGCCGCCGATCACCATGACGTGTCCGCGCGTCTTATTGATGGGGGCGTTGGGCAGCTCGCCCTCGGCGAAGGTCACGCTGACGATCACCGGGCGTCCTTGCGCGACCTCGGCCTCGGCGTCGGCCAAGGACTCGAGGCGGGCGACGTGGCCTTCGAGCCCCAGAGAGCCGGCGTAGGCGACGTTCGCGGGCCAGTTGCCGAACAATTGGGAGCCGCGGTCTCGGACCGCGAGCGCCACCTGCTCGAGGCCTTTTCCGCGGCCCCAGTATTCGAGCACCATCGCCAGCGAGGTGGGCGAGCAGATGTCGTGCCTATACTTTGCCTGCGCGTCGCCCTGGGAGCGGGGCGAAAGCCCGAGGTCGCGGACCCAGGGGCCCGCTGAAAACGCGGGCGGCGCGCTCGGGGCCTCGTCGTCGGAAACGGCGATCGCGACCGAGCGCAGGCGCACGGCCTTCCTGCCCGCTTTGAACCTGACGCGGTAGCGGAACGCGGAGGCTTTCCCGCGGAGCTTGAGCGTGTCGACGTCGACCGCCGCGTCCGGCTCGCCGTCCGCGCCGCGGGCCTCGGCGGGAGAGGTCCAGCCCTCGGAGTCGAGCGTGCCCAGCGAGAACCATTCGGTCCAGCCGGACTCGAGGCGGACTTTGACGCCGAGCTCCACCGCCCCGCCGGCGGGCACGTCCGCGGTCAGGGAGCCGACGAGGTCATCGAAGCCGAACGGGGACTCCAGGTCGCGCGACTCGAGGGTTGCCGTCGCGGCCTTGGTCCGGAACAGCCCCTCCTCCAACGGCGCCCGCTCGAGGCCCACGGCGCGGGCCCCGGCGGCGTCGAGCGGCGTGCGATGCAGGACGGTGTGGTTCATGGCTTGGGCTCGGACGGAGAGCAGCAGAATGAAAAAACCGAGCGACCAAGGCGGCCGCTCGGCTCTTTCATTCGAGGACAATCTTATTTGACGAGCTTGTTTGTCGGCTTGTGGGGAGGATCGTTGGGAGCGCGCGGCGTCACCTTGGGGTTGTCCTTAAAGGAAGGAGCAAGGTCGGCGTTGATCTTCGCCCAAGCGGGGTCCTCATCGGCCGAGCCCTTGATCGCGCCGATCGGGCACTCGGGCAGGCAGACGCCGCAGTCGATGCAGACCTCGGGGTTGATGATCATGAAAGGCTCGTTCTTGTATTGGCCTGGGTGGATGCACTCGACGGGGCAGACGTCGACGCACGCGGCGTAAACTTCGCCCAGACAGCCTTCGACGATGACATGGGTCATGGAGATTCTCCCTTTGCGGAGCGTGGCGCGTCGCTGAAAAACGCGTTATACTAATGCGGCGTGGTCCATCGTACATCTTCGTCCATTCCTTGTCAAATTTTGATCGCGGCGGCCGCGTGCCTGGCGGCCGCCGCGCAGGCTCCGGCTGCCGCGCCGGGCGTCCGCCCGGAGTTTGCGCCCGTGCTGGAACGCCTGGCCCAGGTCAGGCTGTTCGGCGCGGCCTCCCTCAACTGGCGCAACATCGGCCCCCGCGAACCCGGCTTCGAGACCCAGATCCAGAACCAGGTCTACCTGGCCGACATGTATCTCGGCGCCGCGGGCCCCGTGAGCGAGGACGTGCCGCTGCTCGTCGAGTGGAACCTGCCGACCGCGGGCCGCGGGGTGCCGCGCCTGAATCAGGCCTTCATCGAGTACGGGAAGGTGCGCCGCATCAAGTTTCAGTTCGGCAAGTTCATGGTCCCGTTCGGCCGCTACAACGAATTGTATCGCCCCGACCAATACCTCGCGGTGACCCGCCCGCTTCTCTACGCCTCGCCGGACAGTCTCGACCTCGTGGTGCGGCCCAACTCGCCGCGTCCGCCGATCAGCTACGGCTACAGCGACGTCGGCCTCCGTTGGAGCTGGTATCCAGTGCGCGTCCATCCGCTGGTCCCGAGCGAGCTCACGCTGTTCGTCGTCAACGGCGTCAGCGAGTCGAAGAACCGCCTGCGCACCTTTCCCAACCCGACGAACCTCGGAATCCCGGGTCCGGGCACCAACGGCGTGGCGCCCGACTTCGGCCATGACAACAACAATCTCGCCGACAACAACAACGCCAAGACGCTGGGCGGACGCGTCGTGTTCGCGCTCGGCGACCTGCGCCTGCCCTGGCCCGTGCCCGAGAGGGCGGCCGATCTGACCGGAACGCACCTGGGGCTGTCCGGCATGGGCGGCAACTACGACCTCGAGGGCTATCTCAACTACGAGATGTGGAGCGCGGACTGGTCCTTTGATTATCGGGGCGTCAGCCTGTCCGGCGAGGCCATGTACAGCAGGAATCATTTCCTGACGCCCCTGCTGGCGCCCGGCTCGACGCCCGCGGCGCCGCAGCTCCTGGACCCGGTCGCCCACACGCGCCAAGTGGAGCACCTCTACGGGTACTTCGTCCAGGGCGCGTTTCCGCTGCTGCGCCGTCCGCCGTTCGGCCGGCGCGTGACCGGCCTGCTCGTGTACAACGAGATGTACCGGCGCGGGCCGCTGCTCGACTTCCTGCTCAACTACAACGACGGGACCACGGTCTTCGAGTCCATGACCGCCTATCGTTCCGGGGCGCCGTTCGTCACGCGCCGAATCCGGAAATACACGGGCGGCCTCCATTGGCAGCTGTCCGAGCACTTCGCGGCGAAATTCGAGTACTCCTACTGGGCGATGGGCCGGTCCACGATCCGCAGCACCACCTCGCTGGGCCTCAACGACATCTATCAGGGCGCGTTCTCCCTTGTCATGGGCTTCTGATGTCCGGCCTCCTGGCGCTCGCCTGGCTTCTCGCGGCGCCGGGCGGCGCGGCCGCCCCGGAGGCGTCCCGGGCGGACTTCAAGGTCGAGGTCGTCGAGACCGCGGTTTTCCCCGGCCGGACCGATTACCTGCTTAAGTTTCCCTCCGCGGTCCGCAGTCCGTGGCCCGCGAACGACACGGTCTGGGCGCACCTGTCCGTGCCCGACTCGGCGAGGGGCGGTCGCGGCGCGGCGGTGCTGGTCCTGCCCGTGATGGCGGCGCCGAACGTCTGGATCGAGACCCGGTTCGTGAACCGCTTCGTCGAGGACGGGCTCATCGCGATGTGGATCGAGATGCCGACGCAATTCCATCGGCGGCCGCACCCCTCCATGCCCAGCGGGCAGGTGTTCCTCGCGCGCTCGACCGGCCAGTTGGCGCGCAACTTCCGCCAGTCGGTGGCGGACGCGCGCCGCGCGCTCGGCGTGCTCGCGGCCCGGCCCGAGGTGGACGCCCGGCGCGTGGCCCTGTTCGGGATCAGCCTCGGCGCCCTGGTGGGCGCGGCGGCGTGGTCCGTGGACGAGCGGCCGGCCGCCGGGGTATTCGTGATGGGCGGAGCCGAGTTTCCCGGCATCGTGCTCAACGGTTCGCTGAGCGGGCCGGTCGCCAAGAAAATGGGTCTCAAGGCCGAGGAGCTGCGCGCGGCGTGGGCGGGTCTAGACCCTGTCGAGTACAAGGCCGCCAACGCGGGTAAAAAAGCTCTCCTGATCAACGTCAATTCCGACACGGTCATTCCCCGGTCTAACGCCCTGCGGCTGAAAGAGGCCTTTCCGGACTCCCGTCAAGTTTGGCTGCCTTTGGGCCACTACAGCGCTATTCTGCACCTGTTCTGGCTGCCCCGCTGGGTGTCGCGGAGCCTCCAAGAAGCCCTTTTACCCGGTAAAAATTCGATTAAACGGGGGGGCAAGCCTTGACACTCCGGCGCGGCGGGCCTACACTGTCTTCATGCTCAAACGGTTGTTTCGGGAGAACGCCATGAAAAGCTTGGGGTTGATCGTCGCTCTCGTGATTTCCTTCGGAACGCTCGCCTTATCCGGTTGCAGCGGCTGCGGCCAGCCGCAGCCGGACAAGCCCGCGAGCTCGAAATAAACGCGCGGGCGGTCGTTGGGGGGGAGATATGAAAGGCTTATCCTTGGTCTTGGCCGTCGCTGGTTTCGTCGGGGCGTTCATCCTGTCCGGTTGCAGCGGCTGTTCGCAGACCGGAGGCGACGCGGGCACTTCCGGGGCGGCCGTGCAGTGCAATCCTCCGACGGTCAACGTGGGCGGCCAGTGCGTCAGCTGCGGCGCCGGGACGATCGCCCAGAACGGTCAGTGCGTCAGGCAGGTCTCGACCCAGCAGGTCACCACCCAGTCGGTGCTGTCCACCTCCGGCAACAACTGAGCTTACCGCCCGAGGGCTTTCTTCATGTCCTCGGAGTTCATGATGTCCGACATGATCCGGCTCTGATCCGGCGGCTTGGCGTCGTCGCCGCCGAGAAAGCCGGTCAGGCTGGCGGGCAAGCCCATGGACTTGACGATGGTCGTCATGAGGTCCTTGGTGATTTTGTCGTTTTGGAAAAGGCCTCCGACCGCCCCGATCAGGCCTGGGGGCGCCTCTTTGATTCCCGTGATCAGGACGTCGCGGATGCCTGGATCCCCAGCGTACTTCTTGACCAGTCTGGCGAAGTCGTTCGACTTGGACAGGCCGTACGCGAACTTAAGCGGATCCTTTTCCCGCCAATACTGATCGCGCAGGGCGCGTAGTTCCGGGGAGGCGGCCCAGTCCTTGCCGTATTGGCTGATCGAGGGGTGCTTTGCCTCCATGCGGCGGATGAAGGAGGCGACGAATCTTTCGTGCTTCATCGCGGCCTCTTCAAAAGTCAGCGCGGCCGCGCTCTTCGGATCGGCCGGCGCCTTCCCGCCGCCGGAGGGCGGCGCCGTCCCGCCGGTTCCGGCGACGCGCAGGCCCGCGTCGGCCCTCACCATTCCGAGGCTCGTCCGCGGCGGCGGCGCGTCCGAGGGGGCGGCGGGAGACGACGGAGGCGCCGCGAAGCGGGCGGGCTCGGGTCCGGCGCTCATGTCGAAGCCGGAGGTGTCGAGGCCGGGATCGCGGTTGGAGAGCAGGTGCCAGCCCGCGACGCCGACCGCCGAGCCGCCCACGGCGAACAGGACCGCCAGCAGGCCGGCGCGGCTCGTCTGGTGCCGTGGCTCGTCGCTCATCGGCCCATTATGGCCCCCCCGGGACGCCGTGTCAAGGACGCCGCGATACTCAATTCTGTAATGGGCTGCGGCTATAATTGACGCGATGACGAGAAGGGTTTCGGCTCTCCTCCTCGCCCTCGCGCTGGCCGTCCCGGACGCCGGGGCGGTCGCTTTCAACGACGTGCTGCCCGGCGCGCGGGCGATGGGCATGGGTACCGCGTATTCGGCGATCGCCGACGACGCGTTCGGGCTTTTTTACAATCCGGCCGGCTCCGCCAACACCCCGTACGTCCAGGGAGCGGGCACGGTCGGCCGGATGCTGTCGCCGAGGGGACCGCTGTCCTTCGCCACGGGCGCCTACATGAGGCCGTACGAGCCCATCAACACGGCCACGGTCGGCGCGGCCTATCATCTGGAGCGCCAGCGCGGCGGCGGCGACATCGATTCCCTGCTGTGCAATTACGCCCAGGAACTCAAGATTCTCAGGCTCCCGCTGTCGAAGCCGCTCAAGCTGGGGGCCAACGTCAAGATCGTCAACTCGGACGCGGGCGACGGAAGCGGCGGGAAGTTCGGGCTCGGCTTCGACGCCGGCGTGATCGCGCGCTCGAACACGGGCCTGTCGGCGGGCCTCGTCCTCAGCGATTTCGTCACCGCGCTGGCGTACCCGCGTCCCGGCATCACGCTCGCGACGGCCTACACCTGGGACCGCCGCTTCACGCTCGCCGGCGACTTCCGGGTGCGCGGGGGGCTGGCCGAGTTTTATCCCGGCGTCGAAACGTCGTTCCATCAGGGGCTTCTGCGCCTGCGCGCGGGCAAAGGCCTGAGGCTCGACGGCGAGGGCACGCTGGCCTTCGGCCTCGGCTTGAATTTCTCGCCGATGGTCCTCGACATCGCGATGTCCCTGCCGACGGCGGGCCTCAACCGCTCGGGCGGCGGCTACCAGGCCAGCTTCAGCTATCGATTCGGCGCGCCGTCCTACACCGGGCAGTTCGTCGGCCAGGCGGCGGCGAAGGCGGAGGCGCTGCGCGGCGATCTCCTGAATCTCGAGCAGAAGCGCAAGACGATGGCCCAGCAGGCCGGCATGGCCGAGAGCGACAAGGCCGCGGCGGAAAGCCAGCTGCGCGTGCTCGAGAAGAGGGTGGCCGAGGCCCAGGACGAGTACCGCGCCCTGCTCAAGCGCAACGACGAGCTCGAGTACCGCGCCGCCGAGAAGGCCGCCGCTCTGATCGGCAGGCCGAAGCCCGTCGAAGTCAAAGTCCGGAAGATTTCGCCGCCCGCCTGGCCCAAGCGCCACGCCGTGAAGGCGGGCGAGACTCTGCGCACGATGGCCAAGGAGTATTACGGCGACCCCAACCAGTGGGAGAGGATCTACGACGCGAACCAGGACAAGGTCGAGCGCGGCCTGCCTGCCGAGGGCGCCATCCTCGTGATTCCCGCGCCGAATCCCTAAGACATGGCCGCTATCGGGGTGCTGGCGAAGGAGGCCGCGGATCGGGAGCTTCTCGGTCTGATGCTCGGCGAGCTGGGCCATCGCGTCGAGGGCGCCGCCCGCCTGGAGGAGGCCGTCGAGTTCGCGCGCGAGCGCAAGCCCGCGGGGTTTCTGATCGTGGACGGCGCCGGCGCGGACGGCGAGAGCCTGACGCGCGAGCTGCTGCGCGCGTTCCCGCTGCTTCCCGTGGTGGCGGCCCTCAAGGTCCGCGACGCGAACAGGGCCGTCGCGCTGATGCGCGTGGGCGCCTGCGAGGTCGTCGCGCCTCCATGGACGCCCGAGGACCTGAAGGCCTCGGTCTCCAAGGGCCTGCGCTTCCAGGGCACCGCGCTGTCGGTCGCGGCCGCGGCGCCCTTGAGCCGTTCGCCGCTCTGGTACGTCTTGTCCGTCGCCCTGTTCCTGGCCGCCGGCCTCGGCGCCGCCTCGCTCAAGCGCGCCGAGCGCAACCGCGCGGCCGCCGCCGCGCGCACCGACCGCTGGGAACTGCCTGTGCGCCATCCGGCGGGGCTCGCGTTCGACGGGAAATCGCTTTGGCTCATCGAGTGGTTCACCCAGTCCTTCTACGCGCTTTCGCCCGCCGACACGGCCGTCCAGCTCGTTCGCCATCTCACGGCGGAGACGCCGGTGGCCGCGGCCTTCACGAGCGAGGCGATGTGGACCGTCTCGGCCGACGGGACCGTGATCCGGCGCATGCGCGACGACAAGATGACGCCGTTGACGCGCTACCCGCGCGCCGCGCCGAATTCAGCGGGCATCGCCTTCGACGGGCTGTATCTGTGGGCGCTCGACGGCCGCGCGAGGGTCCTGCGCAAGCACCTCGTGGACCGCGAGCTCAGCGTGCTCGCGACCTATCCCTGGCGCGGCCTCAAGGCGGCGGGGCTGCTCTTCGACGGCGCGAGCCTGTGGACGCTGGACGCCGCCGACCGGCGGCTTATGCGGCACGCCTTGGACCGCCCGCAGGACGTCATCGCGGCCGTTCCCCTGCCCGAATACGCCGAGGGCGCTTATGTCCCCGTCGGCGCCGCCTGGGACGGCGCGCGCTTCTGGACGGTCGGCGAGGCGAAGGACGGAAAGGGCCCGGCGCGCCTCGTGCGCCACAAGGAGGAGCCGCGCTGATGCGGGCGCCCCTCCTCGTCCCCGCGCTCCTGCGCTTTCCGGGTTCCGCCGCGCGCCAGGATTCCTGGGGCCGCCTGCTGAAGGTCACCGCGGGCGGAGCCGAGCTCTCCACCGCCGCCCGGCTCGCCAAGGGCGACGTCCTTCAGCTTCAGTTCGAGCTCGGCGGCGAGAGGATGGCGCTGCCCGCGCGCGTGCATCACGCCTATGACGACGACGACGGCCAGCGCGTGGCCGAACTGCGCTGGAGCGACATGGTGGAGCGCCGCCGCCTGGCTCGGGCGCTTGTCGGCCTGCTCTCCCGAGCCTGACTCGGCGTCAGCCGAAGACGCGCCGCCACTCGTCTTCTCGGAAGCCCACGAGGCCGGCGTTGGGCGTCAGGACGAAGGGGCGTTTGACGAGTTTCCCGTGTTTGGAGAGCAGGGCGATGGCCGCGTCCGGCGCGAGGGTTTTGAGCTTTTCGGACATGCGCAGCTCCCGGTAGAGCTCGCCGGACGTGTTGAAGAGGCGCTTGAGCTCGTTGTTCATATGTCGAAGCATCAAAGAGAGCTCCGCGATGGTCGGCGGCTGATCCGCGATCGGTAATTTCCGGTAGGCGATTTTCCGGGCGTCCAGGAATTTCAGCGCCTTGCGGCAGGTGGAGCACTTGGAGTACTCGTATATTTTTATCGTCATCGGAGTCGACAGTGTAGCCGGTCTCGGGGAATCGATCAAGGGCGGCCCGTTGGCGGCGGCGCGGACGAAATGCTAGCTTAGCGCCATGTCCACCTCGGCGGCCCTGCGCCGGACGGCGCTGTACGAATCGCACAAGCGTTTGGGCGGCAAGATCGTCGACTTTCACGGCTGGGAGCTGCCGGTCCAGTTCGAGTCGATCATGAGGGAGCACGAGGCGACGCGCCATCGCTGCGGCCTGTTCGACGTTTCCCACATGGGCCAGGTGTTCGTGACCGGTCCTGACGCCCTCGCGTTCCTTCAAAAGGTCAACGCCAACGACATCGCGCGCGTCAAGCCCGGCCGGGCGATCTACTCGCATCTCCCCAACGAGCAGGGCGGCGTCGTCGACGACGTGATCATCTCGTGCCTCGCCAAGGACCGCTACCTCGTCGTCGTCAACGCGGCCACGGCCGACAAGGATTTCGCCTGGTTCCAAAAGCACGCGAAGGGCTTCGACGCGGAGCTCGAGAACAAGTCCGATCAATACGGCATGATCGCCGTGCAGGGGCCGCGGGCGGCCGACGTCGCGGGCCTCGTCGCGCCCGAGGCTCCGGGCCTGCCGCGCTTCGGCGCGCTCGAGCGCGATCTGTGCGGCCAGCGCGGCTTCATCACCCGCACCGGCTACACCGGCGAGGACGGCTTCGAGTTCATCGCGTCCAACGAGATCGTCGCGCGCGTTTGGGAAGACCTGCTCGCGAAAGGCCGTTCGTTCGGCGCCCAGCCCTGCGGCTTGGGCGCGCGCGACACCCTGCGGCTCGAGGCGGGCTACCTGCTCTACGGCCAGGATATCGACGAGGGCTTGACGACCTACGAGGCCGATTACGGCTGGGTGGTCAAGCTGGACAAGGGCGATTTCATCGGCCGGGACGCGTTGAAAAAGCAGAAGGCCGAAGGCATCAAGCGCAAGCTCACCGGAATCAGGCTCCTGGAGCGAGGGGTCCCGCGGGCCGGAGCCCCGGTGATGATCGACGGCAAGGAAGCGGGGAAGCTCTGTTCCGCGACGTTCTCGCCGAGCCTGCGGGCCGGGATCGGCACGGGCTATCTTGACAGGCCGGATCTCGCTCCGGGAACCAAATGCGGCGTCATGCTGCACGGCCGCGAAATTCCGGCCGAGATCGTCAAAACCCCATTCTACGCGTCGCCCAATCTCAAGAAGGGAGCCTAACTCCATGCTCGACCCGAAGAAGCTCAAGTACCTGAAGTCGCACGAGTGGCTGGACCTGCAGGGCGACGCGGGCACGGTCGGCATCTCCGACCACGCCCAGAAGGAGATCACCGACGTGGTCTTCATCGAGCCGCCGAAGCTCGGCCGCAAGGTCAAGCAGGGCGAGGCGTGCTGCGTCGTCGAATCGGTCAAGGCCGCCTTCGACATCTACGCGCCCGTTTCCGGCGAGATCGTCGCGGTCAACGCGGACGCGGTCAAGAATCCCGCGCTCGTCAACGCCGAGGCCCTCGGCAAGGGCTGGCTGTTCAAGCTCAAGGCGTCCGCGCCGGGCGAGGCGGCGAAGCTCATGGATTATCCCGCGTACGAGGAGTTCCTCAAAGCCGAGGCCGCGCATGGAAGCCACTGAGGAAAGTCCGACGAAAACGGCCCCCTCGCTCGCGGATGATTTCGTCCGCCGCCATATCGGCTCCGGCCCCGCCGATCGGCGGGCGATGCTCCAGGCGCTGGGCCGCCCGACGCTTGACTCCCTGATCGACGCCGTCGTGCCGCCGTCGATTCGCCTGAAGAAGCCGCTCGATCTGCCCGCCGCGCTGTCCGAGGCGGAGGCTCTCGAGGAGCTTCGGGCGATCGCCGGCCGCAACCAGGTCTGGCGCTCGTATCTGGGCCAGGGCTATTCCGACACCGTGACGCCCCCCGTGATCCTCCGGGAAATATTGGAGAACGCCGGGTGGTACACCGCCTACACGCCCTACCAGCCCGAGATCGCCCAGGGCCGCCTCGAAGCCCTGTTGAATTTCCAGACGATGATCATCGAGCTGACGGGGCTGCCCGTCGCCAACGCGTCCCTGCTCGACGAGGGGACGGCCGCCGCCGAGGCGATGGCCGTCTGTCTTCACGCGAGCGAGGACCCCGCGGGCCGAATTTTTTTCGTCTCGAGCCGCTGCCATCCCCGGACCATCGAGGTCGTCAAAACCCGGGCCCGGCCGCTGGGGATCTCGGTTTTGGTCGGCGAACCGCCGCAGATATCCGGCAAGAAGCTGCTGGGGGCGCTGGTCCAGTACCCCGACACGCGCGGAGCGGTGAAGGATTGGTCGGCGTTCGCGGACTCCGTCCACGCGGCCGGGGGGCTTTTCGTCGTGGCCGCGGATCCGCTGGCCCTGACCCTGTTCAAGGCGCCCGGGGAGTTCGGCGCCGACATCGCGGTGGGCACGACCCAGCGCTTCGGCGTGCCTCTCGGCTTCGGCGGCCCGCACGCCGCCTATCTCGCGGCCAAGGAGGCGTTCCAACGCCGCATCCCGGGCCGCATCGTCGGCGTGTCCAAGGACTCGCACGGCAAGCACGCCCTGCGCCTGGCGCTGCAGACCCGCGAGCAGCATATCCGGCGGGAGAAGGCGACGAGCAACGTGTGCACCGCCCAAGTCCTCCTCGCCGTCGTCGCCGGCATGTACGCCGTCTATCATGGTCCGGAAGGGCTCACGCGCATCGCCCTTCGCGTTCGCGCCTTGACGTCGCGGCTGCGCAGAGGCTTGAAGGAATCGGGCGCGGACACGGGAACCGACACGGCGTTCGATACCGTTCACGTGCGCGTCGCCGAGGGCGACGCGGCGCGGATACGCTCCGCGGCCGAAGCCAAGAGGATCAATCTCCGATACGACGAAGGCGGCGTTACCGTCGCTTTGGACGAGACGACCGGCGAAGCCGACTTGAGGGATCTGTTCGCGATTTTCGGCGGCAAGAGCGCCGCGTCCGGCGTCGACGACCCCATTCCCTCCGCCCTGAAGCGGACCTCTCGTTTTTTGACCCACAAGGTGTTTTCCGAGCACCGTTCCGAGACCGAGATGCTGCGGTACCTCAGGAAGCTGGAAAGCAAGGATTTGTCCCTGGCCCATTCGATGATCCCGCTCGGCTCGTGCACGATGAAGCTCAACGCGGCGGCCGAGATGCTGCCCGTGACTTGGCCCGAGTTCGGGCGCATGCACCCGTTCGCGCCCGCCGCGCAGGCCGCCGGCTACCGGGAGCTGGCGGGACAGCTCGCGGGGTGGCTCGCCGAGATCACGGGTTTTTCCGCCGTCAGCCTGCAGCCGAACGCGGGCTCGCAGGGCGAGTACGCCGGCTTGCTCGCGATCCGCGCGGCGCTCGACGCGCGCGGCCATTCGCACCGCAGGACGTGCCTGATTCCGGCGTCCGCGCACGGCACGAATCCCGCGTCCGCGGCGATGGCCGGCATGAGCATCGTCGCCGTCGACTGCCTCCCGGACGGCGACATCGACGTCGCGGACCTGCGGAAAAAAGCGGAGGAGCACAAGAACGACCTGGCCGTCCTCATGGTCACCTATCCCTCGACGCACGGCGTTTTCGAGGAGGGCATCAAGGAGATATGCTCGGTCGTTCACGCCCGCGGGGGCTTCGTGTACATGGACGGCGCCAACATGAACGCCCAGGTCGGGCTGTGCCGCCCCGGCGACATCGGGGCGGACGTCTGCCACCTCAACCTGCACAAGACCTTCTGCATCCCCCACGGAGGCGGCGGTCCCGGAGCGGGCCCGATCGGCGTGGTCAAGGAGCTGGCGCGCTTCCTGCCCGGCTCCGACGAGGTGGCGGCGGTGTCCTCCTCGCCTTGGGGCTCGGCCTCGATCCTGCCGATCTCGTGGATGTACATACGCATGATGGGCCCGGACGGATTGGCGAACGCGACGAAGAACGCTATTTTGAACGCCAATTACGTCGCCAAGCGCCTGGGAGAGCGGTTCCCGGTCCTCTTCCGGGGGAAAAATGGATTGGTGGCCCACGAATGCATCGTCGATCCGCGAGCCTTGAAAGCGACGGCGGACGTATCCGTGGACGACATCGCCAAGCGCCTGATGGACTACGGCTTCCACGCCCCGACGGTGTCTTTTCCGGTCGTCGCGACCCTGATGATCGAGCCGACCGAGTCGGAGTCGAAGGCCGAGCTCGATCGCTTCTGCGACGCGATGCTCTCCATCCGGGAGGAGGCGCGCCGGATCGAGAAGGGCGATTGGACCAGGGCCGACAATCCGCTCAAGAACGCGCCGCACACGGCCGCCTCCGTCGCCTCCGACGAATGGGCGCATCCCTACTCGCGCGAGACCGCGGCCTATCCCGCGCCTTGGCTGAGGGACCGAAAGTTTTGGCCCTCGGTCGGCCGCGTCGACGGCGCCTACGGCGACCGCAACTTCTTCTGCTCGTGCTCCGCTCTGGGCTGAGCCGCTCGCCGGTTCTCGACGCCGCGGGGCATATGGCCCTCGACGAGGCCGTGCTCCTGGAGTCCCCGCCGAACGCCCTCGTCCTGCGCGTCTACGAATGGCGGGGCGAGGCCTGCACGTTCGGTTTTTCGCAGAGGTACGCCGACGCGAAAGCGGCCTGCAAAAAGGGCATCGAGCCCGTGCGCCGGGCGACCGGCGGCGGCGTCGTCTTCCATGACGGGGACGTGACGTTCAGCCTCGTTTTTCCTTGGGACCGGACTTGCGCGCCCGAGACGATTTACAAGAATATCCACCGCGGACTCCATCGGACCCTGAAGGTCCACGGCGTCGCGAACCGGCTTTGGAGCCGGGAGACGAATGCGGGCGGCGTCGCGATGTCTTGTTTCGCGCGCGCGGAAAAGGCGGACATCGTTGATGCCGAGGACAAGAAGATATTGGGCGGAGCCTTGCGCAAGAAGGGCGCAAAAGGCTTGTATCAGGGTTCGTTGAGAGCCGATGTGCCGCGCGAAGCCGTGATCGGCGGAATCGCGCATGAATTCGGGCGCCCTTCCCTCGAGCTCCGTTCGTCGTGGCTCGAGGCCGGAGCCGCGCTCGAGGCGCGCTACCGGTCGGCGGAGTGGAACAAGAGGAGATGAGAATGAAGACCTTCGTGCTGTGCAAACTGGCGCCGGGCAAGGAGCAGACCGCGGTGCGCACGATCCGGGCGCTCGAGGGCGTGACCGAGGTGTACATGGTGTTCGGCGGCTGGGACATGATCCTTTCGGCCGAGTCGGACACGGTCGATAAGCTCTCCAACCTGATCGTCAGCCGCATCCGCTCAGTGGATGGCGTCTCCGCCACCGAGACCTTGGTCACCACGAACCTGTGACCCGGTGACGCGCCGCTCCCGGGAGCTGGCCCTCGTCGTCGGCGCCTCGTTGCTGCTTTCGCTGCCGTTTCTCGGCAAGGGCTTTCATGTCGACGAGCCTTTTTTCCTGGATCGCGCGCGGGAACTCCTCTTCGGAGCGAGTTGGGCTCCGCGCGCGTGGTCCGATTACAACAACAACCCGCCGGTGATCCTTTGGCTGTTGGCCGCGGCGACGCGCCTCGCCGGGGAAAACGAAATCATGCTGCGCGCCTTGTTCCTGCCGTTCGACGCGCTCGCGGCGGCGTCCTTATATCTGCTTTTCGCCAGGTTCCTGAAGAAACCGCTGGCGTGGACCTTGCTTGCCGTGTTCTCGCCGGCCTATGCGCTGAACATGGGTCATATCATGGCGGAAAAGCCCGCGATGGCCTTCGGCGCCGCCGCGCTGTGCGCGCTCGTCAAGGGGGCGGAGGAGAGGCGGACGGGCTGGCTGGGCGCGTCGGCCGCCCTGTTGTCGGCGGCGGTGATGTCGAAGTACGCGGCGATCGCGCTTTTTCCGGCGGCGGCGTGGTATCTGCATCGTCGCTGCTTCTCTCCTCGCGTGCTTGCGGTTTATTCGGCGCTCGCCTTGTCGCCCCTGGGCGCCTATCTCTTGTGGAATACCGTATCGGACGGCACGGCCTTGCGCGGCGTCGCAACCACGATGTCCGGCGCCTCGGTCGGAACGTGGGGGCGCGCCCCGCACCGCGCCCGCTCCCTGCTCGCCTTCTTCGGCGGCCTCGCGGTTTTTCCCATGTTCTGGCCGCTGGTCCGCGGCCGCGGGATCGCGGCCGCCGCCGCGGCCGCGGCGGCCTTTCTTTTCCTGCCGTTTTTCGATTCGGCGCCGGTTCGCCCGCTTGATCGCGCGTTCGGAGCGTGGCTGGCGACGGGCGCGCTCGTCGCCTTGTTTTCGGCCGCATCGGCGCGCGGCGCCCGCGGCCGCGACCTATGGCTGCCCTGGCTGCTCGGGACGGCCGCCGTCGCCTCGGCCTACTGGTCCGTGATCGCGCGCGTCGTCCTGTTCGCGGTCCCTCCGCTCGTTCTCGCGCTGGGTTCGGCGCTCGAGGAACGCGCGGAAGACGCCCGGAGCCGGCGCCTTCCGTGGGCCGCCGCGGCGGCGGCGGCGGCCCTGTCGCTTTCCCTCGGCTGGGTCGACTTTGTTTACGCCGGGGCGCAGAAGGACCTCGCGGCGGAGCTGTCCGCCGGGCCGATGAAGAGCGGGAGAGTCGTGTGGTGCGCGGCCAAGCTCGGGCTCAGGCATTATCTCCTCCGCGCCGGCGCGCGTCCGCTCGATTCGGAGGCCGACTGGGAGAAGGTCCGCCCGGGAGACCTCGTCGTGTTCGCGAGGACGACCACGAACTTCCGGCCGGCGCGTCCGCGGCGAGCGAACGTCGAGCGGCGCGCGGTCGCCTCGCGCATTCCGCTGCGGCTGATCAGCGGCTTCGGCGGGGAGGGCGGCTTCTACTCCAACGTCAGCGGCTTCCTGCCGTTTTCCCCGGGGATGGAGCCGGTGGAGGAATTCACGGTCGTCGAGCCGCTCTGAACCGCGGGCGCGTCCGGCGGCGTCATCCGCTCGATGATCCGCCTCGAGTTGCGCTCGACGTAGGCCCCGCGCTTGGACGGATCCCAACGGCGCGGGTTGGGCAGCACGACGGCCATCGCGACGGCCTCCTCCGGGGTCAGGTCCGCGCAGGGTTTCCCGAAATAGGCGCGCGCCGCGGCCTCGCAGCCGAACACGCCTTCGCCCCACTCGGCGACGTTGAGGTACAGCTCCAGAATGCGCCGCTTGCCGAGTTCGCGCTCCAGGCGCCGCGCGATGAGGATCTCCTTGGCCTTGCGCAGGGGATTCTTGCTCGGCGACAAAAACAGGTTGCGCGCGAGCTGCATCGTGATCGTGCTTCCTCCGGCGGCGAGGCGCCCCTCCTTCCAGTCGCGCTCGTACGCGGCTCGGACGGCGCTCCAATCCACCCCGTCATGACGCCAGAACTCGTCGTCCTCGGCCGTCACGACGGCCTGCTTCAAGTTCTCGGAGATCTTGTCGGACGCCACCCAGTTCCAGCGCAGGTCGAGCCTCCGGCCCTTGGCCGCCGCCTGCCTCTTGCGCAGCTCGATGTAGGCCGTGGTCGCGGGCGCGCGCCTCCCGAGCGGCTTGACGTCCGGCAGCCACAGCGTCCAGAGGGCCGCCGCCGCGGCCGCCAGAAAGAGCGCGGGGCGCACGAGCCGGAGGAGGAGGGGGCTTGCGCGGGCCATTTTCGGGGGGTATGCTAGCATGTCGAAACGCCGTTCACGGAGACCCCCATGAAAATGATGATGTCCGCCGCCCTGCTGCTCGCGTTGTCCATTCCCGTCCGCGCCGAGGGTAAGCCCCCTGTCTCGGGGCCTGGAAATCCGGAGGCTCGGGCCGAGAGACAGGAATTCCGCGAGGAGTTGAAGGCGGACCGCCAGGCCTTCCGGCAGAAGCAGCATGAGGAGCGCAAGGCGGACCGCCAGGCCTTCAAGGAGAAGCAGCGCGAGAAGCGCATGGCCCATCGCGAGAAGATGAAGGACATGCGCCGCAAGGCCCGGGAGGAGCGACGTGAAAAGAAAGCCGAGCCCGGAGCCGCGTCCGCTCCGGCTCCCGCCGCCGAATAGCCCAAAATACGGTAAAATGGGGCGCCATGGCAGAGCCCCCCGAAAACGCGAAGCTCGTCCTGATCATCGATGACGACGACTCCGTGCGCGAGCTCGTGGCTTTTTTGGTCAAAAAAGCGGGCTTCCGCGCCGAGGGCGCCGTCGACGGCGAGGATGGCTATTTGAAGGCCCAGCGCCTGAAGCCGGACGTGGTGCTTCTCGATCTGATGATGCCCCGCTACGGCGGCTTCGAGGTTTTGCGCAAGTTCCAGGCGAGCGAGCTCTCCCGGATCCCGATCGTGGTCGTCACGGGACGCTACACCGATCGCTCGACGGCGGAGATGATCCGCCAGGAATCGAACGTCGTGGATTTCCTCGAGAAGCCGGTCAAGGCCGGCGTGCTCGGCGCCGTGCTGGAGCGCCTGCTCAAGCCTCGGGCGCCGGGAGCCGCGTGAGCGCCGCGCCGGGAGGGGCCGCCGGCAAGCTCGTCCTGCTCGTCGACGACGACGAGTCCTTGCTCGATCTGCTGGACCACGTCGTGAAGAAGGAAGGCTTCCGCACCGAGCGCGCGGCGGACGGGCAGGAGGCGCTGGCCAAGGTCTCGGCGCTGGACCCCGACGCCATCGTGCTCGACTTCATGCTTCCTGGAATGGGCGGCTACGAGGTCCTGCGCGAGCTCCAGTCGCGCGGCTGCGGCCATATTCCGATCATCGTCGTGACGGGGCGCGCGATGGACGCCAAGAGCGTCGAGATGGTGCGGCAGGAGCAGAACGTGAAGGATTTCCTGCAGAAGCCCGTGCGTCCGGCCATGCTCGCCGCCGCGCTTCACCGCATGCTGGGCACCGCGCCCCACGGCGGCGCGGGTGAATAAGGAGCCCGGCCCGGACGACATGCCGGAGTAGCGGATGCCGCGGCTGCTGATCGGCGTGCTTCTTCTTCCATTGTCGGGCTCCCTGCTGTGGGTGTCGGCGAAAACGCTCGCGGGGGTCGCGGTTCATTCGTCGACGGCGGCGCCCTTCGCGGCCGGCCTGGGCATCGTCTTCGCGCTGTGGGCCATCCAGCGCTGGATGATCCAAGGGCCGCGCGGGCTCGTGGGCAGGACCGCGCGCGCGGCGCGCTGGAGCTACGTGCTGGGCCACGAGCTCACGCACGCGCTGGCGGCCTGGGCGACGGGCGGCAGCGTGTACGCGATCTCGGTCGGCGAGAAGGAAGGCCATGTCGATCTCTCGCACTCGAGCGCCTTCGTCGCGCTCGCGCCGTACTGCGTTCCCTTCTACTCCCTGGCCGTCGCGATCGGCTACCGCGCGCTGTTGTGGGCCAAGCCCGAGGCCGGCGGCGAGGCGCTGTTCCTGTTCCTTCTCGGCGGCTCCCTGGGAGCGCACCTTTTGTTCACGTGGGGCTCGCTGACGCAGACGCGCCAGCCGGACCTGGACGCCGCGGGAGGCGCGCTGTTCTCCGCGGCGCTGATCGCGATCGTCAACGCGCTGCTGATCATGCTCCTGCTCAAGGCGCTGTTCCCGGAGTCGGTGCCGCTGCTCGCGAACCTGCGCGAGGCGGGCGGCTGCGCCAAGCGCTTCTGGGGCATGGCGTGGCTGTGGGGCAAGCCGGCGCTGTCGGCGGCGAGGCACAGGGCGCTCGCGTGGTAGGCGATCTCAAGCGCGAATTCGCCCGCAAGGCGTTCCATATGCTGTCGCTGGCCTATCTGGCCGCGTTCCACTGGATGGGCTGGCCGCGCGCCGGCTGGGGCATGGCCGCCTGCCTTCTCGCCGCGCTCGCCGTCGAGACCCTGCGGCTCAGGGTTCCCGCGATCGAAGGCGCCTTGGCCGGCTTCTTCGGCGGCCTGGTCCGCGAGACCGAGCGCCGCCACTTCAGCGGCATATTCCACACGACGGCCGGGTGCCTCGCGGCCATGCTGATCGCGCGCGGCGAGCCGGCGGTCGTCAACGCCGCGATCCTTCAGCTCGCGCTCGGCGACGCGGCGAGCGCGCTCGTCGGCAAGGGTTTCGGACGCACGCGGCTCCTCGGCGGCGCGAAATCGCTCGAGGGCAGCCTGGCGGGCCTCGCGGTCGGCTTCGCGGCGGCCCTCGCCTGCGGCGTGCGGCCGGGCGCGGCGCTGGCGG
>JACQJQ010000112.1 GCA_016204945.1 Elusimicrobiota bacterium | reverse complement strand
GCGGGGAGGGGACATGAACGCGAAGAGATCGGCGGCGAAGGAGATGATGCCCTGGCTGTTCGTGGGCCGCGGCTCGGCGTGGAAGCCGTTCGCGAAGGTGAGGCGGGAAGGACGGCGGCGCGCGCGGGCGGGGCTTAAGCGGCGAGCGCGTGGCCTTTGCGCCGCTTGATCTCGGCGACGATCAAAGGCAGCAGCTCCGCGTACTCGCCCTGCACGGCGATCGAGGCCATCTGCATCAGGGGGCAGTCCTTGTCGGGGTTGATCGCGACGATCGTGCCGGAGGAGGACATGCCCGCGAGGTGCTGGATCTGGCCGGAGATGCCGACGGCGACGTAGAGCTTGGGCCGGACCGAGCGCCCGGTCAGGCCGACCTGGTGGCGGTAGGGGATCCAGCCGGAGTCGACCGCGCGGCGGCTGGCGCCCACCGCGGCGCCGAGCGCGTGCGCGAGGTCGAAGACGAGCTTGAAGCCGTCGGGACCGCCGAGACCGAAGCCGCCGGCGACGACCTTTTCGGCGGCGCCGAGGTCGATCTCGCGCGACTCCTCGGCCTTGAAGGACGCCAGCTCGCTCTTGGCGGCGCCGGGCTCGAACGCCACGGCCTCCACGGGCGCGGCGGCGCCTTTGGGCTCCGCGCGGGGGAAGGTCATGGGCGCCACGGTCAGCACGGCGACGTCCGACTTGAACTCGACCTCGGCGATCAGGTTGCCGCCGTAGCAGCCGCGGCGGACCGCGCCGGAGGGCAGGATCTCGGTGACGTCGGTCGCGAGGCCGGCCTTGAGCAGGACGGCCAGGCGCGCGGCGAGCGCGCGGCCGGCGACGGTGGAGGGAAGGATCACGCGCGAAGCCCCCGTTTTCGCGGCGGCGGCGGCGGCGGCCTTCGCGTAGGCCTCCTCCGTGAAATTCGACAAGGAGGGGTGCTCGACGACGAACACCTTGTCCGCGCCGCGCGCGGCGACGTCGGCGGCGAGCGCCTGGGCGTTGCCCCCGATGACGGCGGCCGAAAGCGGCTGCTTCAGGGCGTCGGCGAGGACGCGGCCCGCGCCGAGCAGCTCGTGCGAGGCGGGAGACAAGGTCCCGCGGGAGGGAAGGAGGACGGCTAAGATTCCGTTGGCCATATCAGATCAGCTTCCTGTCGACGAGGACGTCGACGAGTTTCGCGGCTTTTTCCGCGGCCGAGGCGCCCTCGATCTTGAGGCCGGCGGGCCGGGCGGGGGGAAGGGCGGCTTTGACGAGCGCGGCGCCGGAACCGGCGGCGCCGACCTGGCCGGCCTGGAGCCCCAGGTCGGCGGCGGTCCATTTCGGGAACACGGCTTTTTTCGACGCCATCTTGCCTTTTAGGGAAGGCAGGCGCGGCTCGTTGATCTCCTTGATCGTGGCGACGCAGGCCGGAAGCGTCAGCTTGACGGTGTCCACGCCGTCCTCCATCATGCGGGTGACGACGGCGGACTGCTCGCTGATCTCGTCGATCTTCTTGATCGCGGAGGCCGAGGCCCAGTCGAGCCACGCCGCGGTCTGCGTGCCGACGACGCCGGCTCCGACGTCGCTGGTGTTCTTGCCGAAGATCACGAGATGCACCGGCTTGGACTCGTGCAGCTTCTTGATCGCGGCCGCGAGCGCCCGGCTCGTGGCGAGGGAGTCTCCGCCCTCGAACTCGGCGCCGCTGACGAGCGCGCCGGCGTCCACGCCGCGGGCGACGGCCTCGCGCAGGGACTCGGCGGCGGCCTCGGGGCCGACGGTGAGCGCGGTGGCCGTCGAGCCGGGGACGCGCTCCTTGAGGCGGACGGCCTCCTCGACGGCGAACTCGTCGAAGGGGTTCATCGCGGTCGGAATGCCGGCGGTTTTCGGCTGGCCGGCGGCGTCGACGCCGATGTTCACGCTCGAGGGGGTGCTTTTCACGCAGACGACGATATGGAGTGCCATGATTCGCCAAGCATAGCAAATTGGCGCAATTCCCCATATTCAATCGCCGTCGCGGGTTCGCGGCGGCTCCCCCAATTCACACTTCTTCCCCGGGGACGAAACGTGAATAGTCCGCACAAGCGCTTATTCCGGGATTTGGGTTCGACCGTGGCGCGACCACGAAAATCCCAAGAATGGGGAAGTCGGCTGTATTGACTTTTCATCGGACGCGGCTATACTCCAAGACGCATGGCTTTCCGTTTCCGCGTCAAAATCCTCGTCGTCTCGGCGCTGTTCTTCCCCGCGTCGCTCCTGCCGGCGCAGGACGGAGCGTTCGGCGACGCGGGCGCGAGCGGCATTTTGGAGCGCACGCGCCAAGAGGCGCGGGTACAGAAGTCGGCGGCGGCCGAATCGGTGCGGCGGGCGAGGGGCTCGGCCGGCTGCGCGCTCGCGCCCGGCACGAGCGCCGTTCGGACGATACGAGAAAAAAGCTTCGTACTCGAGCGCCTGGCGGACGAGCCGGGCGCCGGCGCGGCGCGTTACGAGATCCATATCCCCGTTCGTTTCGTGAAGCATCCGAAACTGTCCGCGCCGGACGACTATCAGGACAAGATGACGGCGTTGGCGGCGCGCTGCTATGATGAGGCCGCGCCCGCCATGCGGGGACCGGACGGCGAGCGCCTGCATATCTCTCTCGATCTGACCGGCGCGAAGACGCCGGGCCTGGCGCCGCAAGAGATCAAGGTGTTCGGCGGCTATGCGTGGGTTCCGTTCTCGCAGTGGACCGTCGACTACAATTGTCCGACCATCGTGCATGAAACGATGCACTTGCTCGGACTCCCCGACGTGTACCCGATGACCCGGGAGCGCTACGAAATTGACGCGACGGGGAAGTGGGTGCGTTGGCTCACGGAGGAGCAGGCGCGGGACTTGGCGCCGAACCGGCGGAAGCAGATGCCGCGCTACTGCCGTCCCTTGGGCCCCGTCGACTCCCTGCTCTACGATCAATACGAGTCCTACCGCGCCGTCGGCCTGCCGTTGTCGAAGGCCGACTATCTATGGGTGCGCAGAAATGAGTGCCCGCGCCGTCAGAGGAGCGATCCCGATCCCGGCAAGTATCTCCATTGCACGGAGATGCTGGGCGCACCGGCCGACGCGGAGCCCACCGCGGCGGCGCTTGGGGCTTTCAACGTTCTGGGGCTTGGCCGCGAAGGCGCGGCGGAAAAGAAGTCGCTGTTCTACCCCAATGAAGTCCATGTTCTTCTCTACGACGCGTCCTGCGACGAGAAGGCGGGCATATTCGGCCGCTGCATAGCCAACAGCGACCGCACCGTCGACGAGACGTGCCTGCCGTATCCCGCCGAGTGCTCGAACGGGAGTTTCGACTGGCTGACGAAGTAAGCCGACGCGTTCCCCTCTTCCCTTGAGGAAAGAGGGGCTGGGGGAGATGGGAGATCAAAAAAGAAAACCACTCGCCTCCCGTCGCTCCTCTGCTCGGGGTCGCCGTATAAATCAGGGGGAGGCGAGTGGTGGTAGGGACCGGATTCGAACCTGTGTAGGCTCTTGCCGCCGGTTTTACAGACCGGTGCTTTTGACCGCTCAGCCACCCTACCGTCCATCAACGACGCGGGCATTATGCCAGTTTCCGGGGACCGCCGCAACGCGGGATTCTCTCCCGCCTCCCGACCTCAGAACGCCTGGCCCGCCAGGATCGACAGGGACCAGGCCGAGCGGCCGGAGCCGCGGTCGAGCGGGAAGGCCAGGTCGACGCGCACGGGATCGTTGCTTCCCGAGCGGGAGGGGGCCGCGCGCAAGCCCAGGCCCGCGCTGTGATTGAGGTCGGCCAGCCCGAACCGGCTGGACTGGGGCCACGCGTGCCCCGCGTCGTAGAAGACGACCGCGCCGACATCGAGCAGGCTGAAGAGGCCGTCCCGGACGTAGACGCGGTCCTCGATGTTGAACAGAAAGCGGCGGCTGCCCGTGAACTCGCTCAGGCCGTAGCCGCGCAGGCCGTTGATCTCCCCCAAGGTCAGCTGATTGGCGGCGTCGAGCTCCCAGCCCAGGTCCAGGCCGGCGTGAAAAGCCAGGGTCTGGGACCTCAGGGCGTGCAGGAAGAACGCCGCGTCGAACGAGGCGACCGCGTTGCCGTTGCTCCCGTTGACGTACCTCGATTCGTAGCCGGATTTCAGGAGAAGAAGCCGGTCCGGCCAGGCGAAACCCTTGCCGACCTCGATCTTGGGGATGAGCTGCGCCTGGGTGGTCCCGAGCGCGTTGAGCTTGGGTGACCACGCCGCGGAGGGGAAGACCTCGAGCCCGAGGTTGTAGTCCTCGTCGCGCGTGAAGTTGCGCACGCGCCGCGTCGTCAGGAAGTCGAGCTCCCGCCAGTCGGCGCCCAGCTTGAGGAACGTCAGTTGCTCGGGGTCCGCGACCGCGCCGCTGGAGCGGGAGCGCCGGGTCAGGAGGCCGAAGTTGACGCGCCGCGTGCGCTCGGCGGAGGGCGCGAACGCGACGCCGTACTCGGCGCCGAGCTCGCCCGTCCGCCGGGCGGCGCCGCCGCCGATGGCCCGCGAGGAGTAGCCGGCGGTGGCGCTCGCGGCCCGGCGGGCGATCGAGGCGTAGAAGGGCCGGCTCAAGGACATGGAGACGTTCTGATGGCCCGGCGAGGCGAGGGCGAGCGCCGAGTACTGCAGGCGCCTGCGGCGCAGGAATTGGACGTCCTTGTAGGAGAAGGCCTGCGACTGCGCATCCCCGTCGCGGCTGTAGACGGCGGAGCCGGCTTTCCCCTGCCCCAGTATGTTGTGCTCGGCGAGCCCCGCCTTGACGTTCGTGACGCCGCCCGCGCGCTTGAAGTTCGCCACGACCTCGAGGGTCCAGGAGTCGTAGGTCCGCACGACCACGTCCGCGGCGCCTCGATCGTTGACCGTCGCCGAGATTTTGGCGCGCCGGATGAACGGCAGGCTCCGCAGGTTGCGCTCCGTCTCGTCGACGAGGCGCGGGTCGTACTTGTCGCCGGTCTTGAAGAGCAGTTCGCGCTCGATCACGGAATCGAAGGTCTTGATGTGGATGCGGTTGGCCGCCTTGTAGAGCAGCTTGTTCTCGGGGGGAGCGCTCGTGTCGAAGACGTTGTGGGTCTCGATGCGGATCGAGGCGATGACGCGGCCCGCCGCGGGGTGCGGCTTTCTCGGGGGCGCCGCCGCCAGGGGCGCGGCCAGGAGGCAGAGGAGCGGGATCGCAATCAACGCCCCAGTATACGCGATGACGAGCCCGGGGCCAATACGGAATTGCTGATATAGACGAGCCCCGTCAAGTCCCGCGTCAATCCGCGCGAGCGACCACGAGAGTCTTGCGCGCGGTCCATCCCTGGGAAGCCCCGGACCCGGAAGCGAAGCGTTTATCGACGGTCGATCAAGCTGATATTCGCGG
>JACQJQ010000102.1 GCA_016204945.1 Elusimicrobiota bacterium | reverse complement strand
GCTTCCGCGGCGAGGCGCTGTACGCGATCGCGGCCGTCTCCAAGGTCACGATCACGAGCGCGCGCAAGGACGCCGCGGTCGGTTGGCGCGTGACGAGCGAGGGCGGCAAGGTCACCGACGGCCCCGCACCCGCAGTCCCGGGAACGACCGTCTTCGTGAGGGATCTCTTCTACAACACGCCCGCCAGATTGGGGTTTCTTAAGTCCGACGGCTCCGAACGTTCGCGCCTGGCCGCGGTGGTAGAGGAGGCGGCGCTCGCCAACCCCGCGGTGCGCTTCGTTTACAAGTCGGAGGGGCGCCAGGTCCTGCGCCTGGAGTCCGAGGACTCGGGCGACTTCTTCCGCGACTTCGACATGCGCGCGGCGGCGGTGCTCGGGGACGACCTCGCCTGCGGACTGCTGCCCATCGACGTCGAGCGCCCCGGCGTGCGCGTGCGCATGCTCGTCTCTCCGCTCGACAAGATGCCAGCCTCGCGCAGCTTCCAGTACTTCTTCGTCAACAAGCGCCCCGTGACGTCTAAAATCCTCCAAATGGCGCTCTATAAGGCTTACGGCGACGGCCGCCCGCCCGGAAAGCAGCCGGTCTGCGTCGCCCTTCTCGAGTTGAACCCCGACTCGTTCGACGCGAATGTCCATCCCGGCAAACGCGAGGTGCGCTTCAAAAAAGACGGGGAGATCTTCGAGATCGTCAGCGGCCTCGTCGCCTCCGCGCTCGCGAAAGCCAAGCCCGCCGCTCCGATCACGACCCTCGCCGCGCCCGCGGCCCTGGTCGCCGACGCCCCGAGCCCGGGCGGCTATTACCTGGGGGGCCGCGGCTTCCTCCCCGAGGAATTCAAGCAGCTCAAGCTCGGCGCCGCCGTGGCGCTGGCGGCTCCCGAGGGCGCCCCCGCCTGGTACACCCCGCCGTTCCGCTATCTGGGCCAGATCGAGCGCAGCTACATGCTGTTCGAGGCCAACGGCGGCCTTTTCATCCTGGACCAGCACGCCGCGGCCGAACGGGTCCTCTATGAAAAGCTGATGGGCGAGATCGAAGGCGGCGGCGCCAAATCGCAGAAACTGATGCTGCCCGTCCCGATCGATCTGCCGGCCTCGGCCGTGCGCGCCGTCCTCGACAAGGCGGAGCGTCTGCGCCGGATCGGCTTCGAGGTGGCCGCCTTCGGCAAGAACGGCCTGCACGTCACCGCGGTCCCGGCGCTTTTCCACCAGGCCGAAGAGGTCAAGAAGCTCATCCATCGCGCGATCGACGGATTATCCGATCCGGTCGCCGAGGCCGAGCAGCTGCGTCATGACGCGATCGCGACGATCGCGTGCAAGGCCGCGGTGAAATCACACGACCGCCTGGGCGAGGACGAGGCCTATGAGCTTCTCGACGCCCTCAAGGACTGCAAGGACGGGTCGGCCTGCCCGCACGGCCGGCGCGCCATGCTGGCCCTCAACCGCGACGAGCTCGCCCGGCGCTTCCAGCGCCCCGGAGCCGTGCCGCTTTAGCGGGCCGCCGGACGTCCGCCTATTCGCACTTCATCCCCCCCTCGATCCATGCGCTGACCTGCTTCTCCCATGCCTGAATACCGCCCCCCACTAAATCCTTCTGCCTCTTGCCTTCCGGCAGCATACCGCTGTTGGGGAGAGCCCCCTCGATGCTCCACAGCACGCGAGGATCTTCGAAGAGGTGCTTCTTGAGCTGTCTCGCCACCATCGCCGGGTTCTTGAATTTCGCATGCACTGCGCTCATGACGGCCTCGCAAGTCTGCCGCACATTCATGCCGGAGGTGTAAAGGCCCGGCATAGCGAACCAATCGTCTTCCTCTTTGAAGCCGGTCACATCCCGCGCATGGCAACCCGCGCACATATCCGGAGTACGCCCCATGTGACTCTTATAGGCAAGCCCGCCGAGTTTTTTTTCAAAGAAATCATGACAAACGGTGCAAGCCTTCACTTGGAATTTAGCATGCAGATGCGCGCTAAAATCCGAATCATCGGCCAGGACCGGAAAGCTCCAGGACATCAAGACAACCGCACATAAACCCCGGATCGCGCACATATAGCGCGGGTTCGCGACGACCGCCTCCGCCTTTGCCGCCATCCCATGCTCGCGTGACTTGTCTCGCAACGTTTCCTCCAGGACCTGAGCTTCCGCCATGATCTCCACTTCCGGCTCCCCGGTATCCTGAAACGCGGACTGCGCCTCTACAACAAGCTGCGGAAATGCGGTTCCACCGCCCGGCCGCATAACATGACCCCGACCGACAGCCGAGGCAAGGTGATCGCTCAGCGGCCGCTCGCTTCCCCGTAGGTCCGCTCCGTCGATTCCCGACCGTAGGTGCGCTCGGTCGACTCGGAAATAGCGCGAAGATCAGGAATCACGAACACATTGGTTCTGCCGTTGCGACCGGGAACCGCGACATCATCCTTGCCCACCCCGGCGACGTCGAACACTTTATGGTGTCTCCAGGAACCGAGGGGCACCCGTCCGCCATGGCCGTACAAGGTCAGAGTCGTGGTGCCGTTCTCTCCGCCGCTATTCGTGACGGCGGTAACGGTGTAGACGCGGCCGACGTAGTCTCGGGTTTCCAAGCCCGCGCCATCGGCCGAGCAGCCCATATAACTGAGCGTGTCGACTCGCGAAGAGGGGTCGGGGAAGGTGTAGTTGCTCATCGATAGCCCGAACGTGACTTTCGCCCACTCCGCCGTCATCTCATTTATCTTGCAAGACGACGCCTGAGCCGACGCGGACGCGGACAGAAGAGCGGCGAGAAAGGACGCGATGATCATATGCAGTGAACCTCCGGCCCGAAGCGGGCCTCGCATTCATTATAGGGCTGGAACGGGCTCCGCCGCATGGGCCGAAAGTCCCAACGTCCCTGGGCCCTAATCCTCGAGAAACCGGACGAAGGCCTTGTTTTCCTCGGGCGTATGGGAGCCCTTGGTGTACGGCGGGCGCGGCGGGGCCGGCCGCCACTTGACGGAAACTCGAAATCACTTTTCGCCCGAAAAATTTTTCCGGGCGTGGGTCTTGACGCGTGGATTTCCGGGGCTATACTTATCGCAACACCCGCTCCGAAACCGGTGTGAAGTCGGTGCCGCGAAGTGGACGCCGAGTTGAGGCCGAGGCCGTAACCGGCGATGCAGTCAGTGGCAGGCCGTAGTATCGGGCGCGTCGTCGCGGGAGTTCCCGTCGAGACGCGAGGATGCGCCCGGCGTTACGGGTTCGGGGCGGGTTCTTTGAGGCGCCGAGGCGGTCCCTTAGTGGACGCCGGTCTCGGCGCCTCCTTGTTTAGGGCAGGCCCCAAAGATGGTGCCACTGCGGGCGCACGAACACCTCCTTGACCGCGCGCCGCGCCAGGGCCTCGAAGCGCAGGCAGCGGGCGGCGGGGATGGGCCGGACCGTGCCGATCGGGGTCGCGGGCTGGAGGTAAAGCCGCGGAGGACGCGGCGCGCCGCGCGCGAGCTCGAGCACCTTCCTCCACTCGTCCTCCGTCGATCGGTCGCTGAGCACCACCTTCACGAACGTGCCGGGCGGCGCGGCGCGCAGAAAATCGCGATGCGCGGCCCACGTCTCGCGGCCCGTCGAGGAGGGGAGCTTGATGTCCATGCCGACCGCGTCGCACAGCGGCGCCAGCGCCGCCATCGGCCCCGGCAGGGTTCCGTTCGTCTCCAGGTGGTTCGCGAGCCCTTTCCTGCGCGCCCAACGCATCAGCGGCATCAGAAACCGCGGGTGCAGCAGCGGCTCGCCTCCCGTCCAAGAGACCGCGCGGTGCGCGCGCCGGCGGGCGAAACCGGAGATGGCGTCCTTGACCTCCTCGGCCGAGCGCACGGTTCCCGACGGTATCGGGATGGTCCCCGGCTCGTCGCAGTAGTCGCAGCGGAGGTTGCAGCCGCCCAGACGCACGAATATCTGCCGCTCGCCCAGACAGGGGCCTTCTCCCTGCAGGGAGGAGAAGACCTCGACGACCCGGGCGCGGGTCTCATCGGACAGCTTGAGCGTTTCAATCAAGCGGCCGGATCCTTAAGGCCGGCCTCGCGGAAACCCTTGGCGCGAAGCCTGCATGAGTCGCAGCGGGCGCATGGACGGGGGCCGCCCGCGTAGCAGGACCAGGTCAGCCGCAGGGGCGCGCCGACGTCCACGGCCAGATTCACCACCCCCTTTTTATCGAGCCGAAGCAGGGGCGCGAGAATGCGCAGCGGCTTGCCCCGCGCGCCGCGCCTGGTGCCGAGCGCGGCGGCCCGCGAGAACGCCCCGAGGAACGGCGGCCGGCAGTCCGGGTAGCCGGAATAATCGAGGGCATTGGCGCCGATGACGACCGCTTCCGCGTCGACGGCGTCGGCGAGGGAGACGGCCAGCGACAAAAAAATAGTGTTTCGGCCGGGCACGTACGTCGAGGGAATCCCGCCCCGGCCTATTTTTTCCAGCGGCACGTCCGGGATCCGGAGGTTCCTATTCGTCAATGACGAGCCGCGAAGCCACGGCAGCGACAACGACACCTCGCGAATCCTCACCCTCGCGGCGCGCGCGACGGCGCGCGCCGCATCGAGCTCGCGGACATGCCTCTGGCCGTAGCGGATCGACAGTGCGACGGCGGAATACCCTTTGCTTTTAGCCCAATACAGCGCCGTGGCGGAGTCAAGGCCTCCGGAGAGAAGAACTATGGCGACGCGTTTTTGAGCCATTTAGGCCTTCTTTTCCGGGAACCGACCCTCTAATGCCTCGCGGCATATGCGGACGACGTCGGCGCTGAAGTTCCCTTTCTCGATCATCCAGGAGACGTAGCCCCGGTCCGAGCGCGCGACGTCGCGCAAGGTCTTGCCCTTGTGCTTATTGCCGAAGCCGAAGGCGGCCTCGCCGTTTTTCCAGACGAATTTTCCCTCGGCATCGACGCGGCTTGGATCGACCTGATTGCACCAAGCCTCCAGTCCGGCGACGTCGCGGGGCAAATCGGGATAACGCTCGGCTTGAGCCCACAGCACCTCGGCGGCGGCGCGAACGTCGGCCTCCGCGCGATGAGCGCCGGACAGCTCCTTGCCGCAGTAGAACTTGTAGGCGGCCGTCAGGTCGCGGCGCTCTTTGCGCGCGAAGATCGTGAAGGAGTCCACCACCCGCTTGCCCGCCTCGGGCCAGGCCGCGCCGAAACGCTTGAACTCGGCGGCGAGCAGGGGGATGTCGTATTTGGCCGCGTTGAAGCCGGAAATATCCGCATTCTTGAAGATGGCGAGGATTTTCGGCGCGAGATCGGAAAGGCGAGGCTGGTCGCGAACCATGTCGTCCGTGATGCGATGGATCGCGGAGGCCTCGGGCGGAATCGGCACGCCGGGATTGACCAGGGAGGAGAAGACGGTCTCCTCTCCGTTCGGCTCGCGGCGCAGAATGCAGATGTCCACGATGCGATCCTCCAGGACGTTGGTTCCGGTGGCCTCCAGGTCGAAGACGCAGATGGCGCGGTCGAGCTTGATCATTTAGGCGTCTCCTTCGGACGGCACTCATAGGTCAGGTGCTGAAACGGCGCGATTTTAAAGTGATCCATGCCTTTGTAGAGGTTGGTCGCGATGTCCTCGCCGGCGTAGGCGATGTCGGCGTCTTGACGCAGGTACTCATCGAGTATCTGGGGAGCCAGCAGGCCGCCGCAGTTTTTCCGCATCAAGCGAAGGGCGTGGCGGCGCCGGCCGGCGACGAACCAGCCCCAGCCTTCCACCGAGTAACGCACGCTGCCTCCGCCCATATCCACGAAGCCGACCTCCTTGATCGGGCCTTTGCGCGGACGGCGGCGCTCGACGGTCTCCGCCACGCAGGCGGAGAGGAGAGAAAGGAGCAGAAGCGGAATCCATCTCATTGGAGGGCCCTCCGCTCGGAGACGGGGGCCGGCTCGACCGCCGGCCCGCCGGCAAGACGGTCGGCGCAGCGCTTGCCGTCGAGAATCGTCTCTTCCATGAACGAATACTTCCAGGCGCCGTAGCGTCCGATCGACTCGACGCCGAGCGCTTTGAAGTGTCGGAAGACGGCTTCGACGGCGGGCGCGCGCGCGCGGTCGTAGACGACGTATCCGACCGGCACCGGCATCCAGATTTTTGCCGAAATCTCGTCGCTGCGCCGAAGCAGCCCGGCCTCGCGCAGACCTCTGATCATCGCCGCCTCGAGCTTGTCCCGGTCCACCCGCGCGCCGCCGGGACGAGCCGCCTCGATGTAGACGGCGGCGTGCCCGGCGGGAGCGAGATTCGGCGAAAAGTTGCTGGAGTATCCCACGCGATAAAATGGGAAGCGCTTTTCCGGATAGTAAATCCAGTGCTTGTCGGCCGGAGCGGGGCGGTCGATTCCGATATTGAGATTCCAAACCGTGTTCCAGCGGAGATCCTTGCGCGCCCGCTTCACCGCGGCGGGAAGCGGAGACGCGAGATCGAGAAAGACGTTCAGCGGCAATGTATTCACGAGCCGTTCGTAACCGACCTCGCCGAGGCCTTTCACCTGCGCGACCTTTTCGCGCAGATCGACGGCGACGACGGGGCTCTCCAGCCGCACCACCCCCGCCTCGAGGCGCCCGGCGAGCGCGTCGGGCAGGGATTGGATGCCGCCGCGCACGGGATAACGGAAGGACGTGTTGTAGCCGAACAGCGCGTTCTTATCCGTCAAAGCTCCGTACACGACCTCGGATGGGGACGGCTTCGGAACGAAGCGGCCCTGCCATTCGGTGGTCAGGCTCGACAACGGCCTGCGCCACAGCTTTTCGTTGTACGGACGCATGAATCGGCGCGTGATCCCGTCGCCGAACGTCGCCCGGCTCCAGGAGAGGAAATCCGGATTTCGCGTCAGAAGTCTCGGCCGATGCACCGTCTCAAGGAAACCCGCGACGCACTCGGCGACGGTCGATGCGGGCAGGCCCCTCGTATTGGCCTGGAACGGATAGCGCGTGAACGCGCCTTGGGAATAGATCCACGCCTTGCGCTCATGCGTCGCGAGATTTCCCTTAAGCAGATCGAGGATCAGCGAGCGCCCGTACGGATCGTGCAGATGAAGGAGATGTCCGGTATAGTCGAACGTGAATTCGCCCGTCGTCACCGAGCCGGCCGTGCCGCCGACACGGGCCTTCGCCTCGACGACCAGGCGCGAGCGCACGCCGCGCGCGCCCAGATGATACGCGGCCGAAAGCCCCGCGAGCCCGCCGCCGAGAATCAGGACGTCGACTTTCAACTCATCTCGACGAGCGCCATGCGGCGCCCGACCCACGCGACCAGGATCGCAACGACGAGGTATACCGCCACCGCGTTCTCGAGCGGCAGCTGAGTGACCAGAAACGCGCAGAAGCCCATAAATCCGGCGGCCGTCGCGGCCATCAAAACGACCCGCCTGCGCGAGAAGCCCATCTTTTCCAGGCGCAGCGCGAAGTGGTCCCGCGAGCCGAGAAACGGCGACTTGCCCTGGTTCAGGCGCAGGAGGCTCACGAACAGGGTGTCGAAAGCCGGCACGAAGAGGATAAGCAGGGGAGCGAAGACGCCGGCGTCGTTGACGTCCGAGTAGCGGGTTCCCAGGGAGACGCCCGCGAGCAGGAAACCGATGAGCAGGCTTCCGCAGTCTCCCATGAATATCTTGCGCGTTTTCGACAAGTTCCACGGCAGGAAGCCGAGCGCCGCTCCAGCCAGGGCCGCGGAAGCGAAGTTGACGTACAGCTCCTCCGACGGCAGGGAAATCATCAGAAAAGCGAGCGCCGCCACGGCCGCCTGGCTGGCGGACAAACCGTCCATGATGTCCACGATGTTGAACGCATTCGTCACGCCGACGACCCAGAGCGTGGTGACGAAGGCGGCGACGTAGGCGGGCTGAAGAAAGCGCATGCGCAGGCCGAACACGATGAGCAGCATCGCGGCCAGAATCTGCACGAGAAACTTCGGCTTATAGTCCACGCCCTCGGGCCGCTTCAAGTCGTCGAGGAGTCCGAGCGCGAAGACCAGCGACCCGCCGAGCACGAGGGCCCGCAGGTTGTATAAGGTTCCGGTCGGAAAGCTGGTCGTCATGCGGAGCAGGATCATGGTCGCGATGAAGCCCATATAAATCGCGATGCCCCCGAATACGGGGGTGGGCTCCTTGTGGGTTTTGACCGCGGACGTCGGCGCGTCAAGCACGCCGAAGCGCAGCGCCAACAGGCGCACGAGCGGGGTCGTCAAAAATGAAACCGCGGCCGCGCAGAAGAAGGAGGCGGTCAATAGGCCGGCGTAGTTCATCACAGGCGCCCCACCACGCAGCCGCGGCCGGCGAACTCGGTTCTAAGGGCGCTCTCCAGGCCCTTCCAGTTGGCGGCGCCGGCCGGCGTCAGGGAGCCGAGGCCGGAACCCAGCCGGGCGGCCTCGCGCGGGACGATCAGCACGCGCGAGAAGCCGTCGGAGCGCAACGAGTCCAGCAGCGCCGCGGGAGAGGCTGACTCATTGGCGCGGCGGATAAAGAGGTTGGGCATGTGCACGGTGCTGGGAAGATGGTCGACGGGGATATAATAACCGCGCTGCTCCCCGACGACGAGTATTTTATCATTCTCGACGGCTCTCCCCCGCAGCCACGCCGCGCAGGAATAGTAGTCCAGGCGGCGCGCCAAAAATTCCTCGCGCGTCTCGATTCCCAAGGCCGTCGAACCCGAGCCGAATACGGAGTGCACGAATATGAACAGGAATAAATGGGCGAGCGTCATGACGGCGAGGGAGCCTCCGATGACAACGCGGGCCCAGCGATTCAGCCCGCGCCACAACTCCGTCAGGCCGCAGGCTCCCAACAGGGCGAGGATGGGAACAAGCACGGTCAAAAAACGCAGGACGACGCCGCTGGAAAACCACGCCGCTCCCCACAAGAAGCAGAAGAGAAGAAGCCCTCGGAGGACCTTGTTCTTCGCGGCCGCCCAGGCGCCGAGAGGCAGGAGCCACAGCAGGATGTCCCAGCCGAGATCGCCGAGCACGTCCATCCCGCCCCCGAAACGAAGCGGATTGCGCAGCAGCAGGATCGGCAGGGAAATCAAGCTATGGAAAAAGCCGCCGACATGGCCGTATTCGGTCAGCACGCTGAAATAGCCGGCGGCGAGTTCCGCGTTCCAGCCGGTCCCGGTGTTCTCAAACCACTTGTAGAGAAACGGAAATACGGGGTTGCGCACGCACAGCCAGTTCTTGATGAGCCACGGCGCGAACAGCGCGCTCACGATTCCGGCGAACAGCGCCAGATCGACGGCCCGCTCCTTGCGGCGGTCGAGCGCCAGGGCGCACAGCAAGCGCAGGCCCAACGCCGCCGCGCCGATGCCCGCGTAGTATTTCGTTCCAAGAGCCAAGCCCGTGAAAATCGCCGACAGCGTGAGCCAGCCGCGCGGCCCCCCTCCCAGCGGCGAAAGCTGCCGCCAGCGCTCAAAAGCGAGGGCGGCGGCCGTGATCCAAAGCATGACGAGCGGCTCGACATAGGTCGTCGAGGACATCAGGAGGACCGCCGAATGCGTCGCGATGAAGACCACCGCGAGAGACACCGCGCTCATCGGCGCCTCGCGACGGCCCAGAGCGAACACCCACCAAGCCGCGAGCACCGTTGAAAGCCACATGTACATCTGCGCCAGGACGTCCGAACCCAGGAGCAGCGCCAAGGAAAAGAGCATTTCGCCGTTCTGCGGAAAGTGCGCGTAGACGATCCCGCCCGGGGCGAACAGCCGCCCGACCCGCACGTAGGCCTGGGGCAGCGCCAGATGGTAGACCAAGGAGTCGTACTGATGCGGCGGTACGAGGCACATCCATAGCGCCGCCAGCAGGGGCAGCGCCGCGGACGCGGCCGCGAACGGCCGCTCGCGAAGGAGGTTGTGATCGGGCGCCAGCGATTCAAGCGCGGGCCGCAGCTCCGCGTAGCCGATCACCCACAAAACCGCGAGAAGAGCCGACGCCGCCCACGGCTTGAACAGTCCGACCGCCCCGAGAAAAAATCCCCCCAGGGCGAGCAGGCCCAGCCCCAAGGTCGCGCCGGCCAACGTCTTCTGCGATTCGCTCATATCGCTGAGGCCCAATTTGCCCGCGAGCATCCGGCCGGAACCCGTCGCCAAAAAGACGGTCAGCACAAGCAGAACGAAGGGAACGAGGCCGGGACGCAACGCCGCCCACAAGGAGTCGGCCGCGGACAGCGCGCCCAGCAGCGCCGTCAGCAGCGCGAAAATCGCCGCGGCCGGGCTCATTGCGCGGGCTTTGGCTCGAACACTGCGAAGCGCGCGATTCCGGCGCGCTGCAGCACGAACTGGCCCAGGCACCATAACGCCGCCAAGCCGTACTCGCAGGAGCGTTTGAAGTTGATCGACGACGCTTCCGGGAAGTAGCGCGCGGCCACGGGCACGTCGCCCAAGCGGAGCTTCAGATAGGCGGCCTGAATAAGAAACTGCTGGTCGAAAACGAAATCGTCCGAATTGCCCTCCCACGGCACGGTCTCGAGGCATTTTCGGGAATAGGCGCGCAGACCGGAATGCCATTCACCGAGGTTCTGGCCGGTGACGAAATTCTCGAACACCGTCAGGAGGCGGTTGAATACGTACTTATAGACGGGCATGCCGCCCTCGAGGGCCTCCCACCGCGTGCGGATGCGGTTGCCGCAGACCATGTCGCAAATATCGTTGGCGATCAGGTCCGACAGTATCGGCACGAGGCGCGCGTCGTACTGGTAATCCGGATGGACCATGATCACGACGTCCGCGCCGCGCTTCAGCGCTGCCCGGTAGCAGGTCTTCTGGTTGCCGCCGTAGCCTTTGTTGGTTCCGTGCTCGATGACGGTCAAGCCGAGCTTCTTCGCCAGCGAAACCGTGCCGTCTTTCGAGCAGTCATCGACCAGGATGATCTCGTCCACCGTGCCGGCGGGAATATCCTTGACCGTGCGCTCAAGGGTCATTTCCGCGTTGTAGGCGGGCATGACGACGATGACTTTAGGCTCGCTCATGGGATCGCCATTATAGGACATGGGAAGCCCGTCTGCGAATCGCGACGAAGCCTCCCCCCGAGGATTTCACTTCAAAACATTATGCTAAGCTGAAAATGGGGGCGGCGCCGACAACGCCGGCCCTTGAGGGACACCGCCCAGCGCCATGGCCGATCGCCGCTCCTACATCCTCGGAATATCCGCCTTCTACCACGACAGCGCCGCCGCGCTGCTGCGCGACGGCGAGATCGTGGCCGCCGCCCAGGAAGAACGCTTCACCCGAATCAAGCATGACCGAGGGTTCCCCCGGAGAGCCGTGGAATACTGCCTCTCCGCGGCGGGCATCGGCGTCGCGGATATAGAACTGGCCGCCTACTACGACAAACCCCTGCTCACCTTCGACAGGCTGCTGGAAACCTATCTTGCCTTCGCCCCGGCGGGTTTCCAAAGCTTCCGCGCGGCCATGCCGGTTTGGCTGCACGAAAAGCTGCATTTGCCGCGGGAAATCCAGGCCGCTCTCGGCGATAAGTTCCAAGGAGAGCTCCTTTTCTGCCTGCATCATGTCTCCCATGCCGCTTCCGCCTTCTATCCGTCTCCCTTCGAACGCGCCGCCGTGCTCACCGCCGACGGCGTGGGAGAATGGAGCACGACCTCCATCGGCGCGGGACGCGGGCGGGAGCTCGGCCTTATCCGCGAGATGCGGTTTCCCCACTCATTGGGCCTCCTCTACAGCGCCTTCGCCTATTACCTCGGCTTCAAGGTCAACTCGGGCGAATATAAAGTCATGGGCCTTGCCCCGTACGGCGCGCCGAAATACGTCGACTTGATTTTAGACAACCTGATCGATGTGAAGGAGGACGGATCCTTCTTCATGGACATGCGGTTTTTCAACTATTGCCAAGGCCTCACCATGACCTCGGAGGCCTTTCACGAGCTCTTCGGCGGTCCGCCGCGCGGGCCTGAAAGCCGGCTGACACAGCGCCATATGGATCTCGCGGCCTCCATCCAAGAGGCGACCAACCGGATCGTCATCAGGCTGGCCCGTTACGCCCGCCGGGAAACGGGAGAGGAAAACCTCTGCATGGCCGGCGGCGTGGCCCTCAACTGCGTGGCCAACGGCCTCGTTCTGCGCGAAAAAATATTCAAGAGGATCTTCATACAGCCCGCCGCCGGCGACGCCGGCGGCGCCCTGGGCGCGGCGCTCTTCGCTCACCACCAACTGCTGGAGAAGCCGCGGCGGGCGGGGCCGCGCGACGCCATGCGGGGCTCCTTTCTCGGCCCCGCCTATCCCCGCGAGGACATCCAAAAAGCCCTGGCCGAATCGGGAGTCTCCGCGACCGAGCTTTCTCCGGATGCCCTGCTGCAGCTCCTCTGCGCCCGCCTCGAGGCGGGCGACGTCATCGGCCTGGTGCGGGGACGCATGGAGTTCGGCCCCCGCGCGCTGGGGGCGCGCAGCATCATCGGCGACCCGCGCAATCCGGAGATGCAGAGCAAGATGAACCTTAAAATAAAGTTCCGGGAAAGCTTCCGGCCCTTCGCCCCCGCGGTCAGGGAGGAGGACTGCGCCGAGTATTTCGAGCTGGAAACGGAGAGCCCCTACATGCTGCTGGTGGCCCCGGTGCGGGAGAAGCATCGCAAGGCTCCGGCCGCCGGTTCCCAAGACGTCCGGGGGTTGGATTTGCTGAAGCTCCCGCGATCCGAAATTCCGGCGGTCACGCACGTCGACTACAGCGCCCGCGTCCAGACCGTGTCCGCGCAAGACAACCCCTTCCTGCACGGCCTGCTCGCGGCCTTCAAGGCGCGCACGGGCTGCGGCGTCCTGGTCAATACCAGCTTCAACGTGCGCGGAGAGCCCATTGTCTGCAGTCCGGCCGACGCCATACGCTGCTTCCTCAACACGGACATGGACGCGCTCGTCGTCGAGAATTTCGTCAGTCTTAAATCCGACCAAAACGCCGCGGCCGACCGGGAGCAGTATCTCCGGCGGTTCGCCCCCGATTAAGCCATGTCCATGCTCCGCGTCGATTGGAATCCAAGTCCCGCCAAGCTCCGCGAGTTCGGCGGCGGCCTGATCGTTTTCGGCCTGCTGCTGGGCGGACTGGCTCTGAGCCGGGGGAGGCCCCACGGGCTTTGGCTCGTGGCCGCCGGACTTGCGCTGGGACTGATCGTCCTGGCCGCGCCGGCGGCCGGCCGGCTGATTTACAAGGCCTGGATGGGCGTAGCCTTCGTCATCGGCGGCGCCGTGTCCCTGCTGATTTTGGGCGGCCTCTATTACGGGCTGCTCACCCCGCTGGCGTTGTTTTTTCGGGTTCGCGGCCGCGACGCGCTGCGCCTGAAAAAACCGGCTCTTCCCACCTATTGGCTGCCGCTGGAAACGCCGCGCGACAAAAAATCCTATGAGAGGCTATTCTGATGGCCAAACGACAAACGCTGATACTTGAATTCTACGCCTTCTTGAAGGAAAACAAGAAGTGGTGGCTTCTCCCGATGATCCTGGTGCTCTTGGCGCTCGGGGCCCTCGTCATCTTGGGGAGCACGGCCGCGGCGCCCTTCATCTACACGCTCTTCTGAGTCAGAACTGGAAGTAAATAAACTGCTGCGGGCTGGCGTCATAGGCCACCCGCGCCGCGATGACGGCAAGCAGCGCGAATACCCAGGCGTAGAGCGCGCTTTCCCGAAGCAGGGTCCCCGCGGGCAGGAGGGCGTTCCAGTCGACGTTTTTTCGGATCCATTGCGCGGCCTCCATCACGGCGATCAGGAGAATAGAAACCGCGATGATACCCCCGCCCAACTCCTGCCCGGCGGCGCGCCAATCGTAGCGCGCGAAAAGACCGACGACGATCCATCGCGCCTGCGCCAAAGACGACGCCCTGAAAAAGATCCAAGCGAACGCGACGAAGTGGAAGGTCAGCAGAACGCCCAGCAGACTCCAAATGCGCCTTCCGGCGGCGCGGGCCGCAAGCCGCGAGCCGAGCTTCCTCATAGGCGTCGAGACGGCATCGGACGCGATCAGGAAGCAGCCGTGAATCGCTCCCCAGGCGATGAAGGTCCAGTTCGCTCCGTGCCAAAATCCGCTGACCAGAAACACAACCAGCAAGTTGAAGTAGCGCCGCGGCCTGTCCACCCGGCTTCCCCCCAAGCTGATATACAGGTAGTCCCGAAACCAAGTGGAAAGCGATATGTGCCAGCGCCGCCAGAACTCGGAAATGGTTTTTGCCGCATAGGGCCGATCGAAGTTGATCATCAGGTCGAATCCCATGACCTTGGCGGCGCCGCGCGCGATATCGGAATAGCCTGAAAAATCATAAAGGATTTGGAAGGAGAAGAAATAGATCGCGACCAAACGCGACGCCGCGGAAAAGCCGGATGGATCGAGATAAACGGCGTTGACGGTTATGGCCAGCGTATCCGCGATCGCCACCTTCTTGAAGAATCCGGTCAGCATGAGCCGGAGACCCTCGCCGATCCTCGCGGCATCGGGAAAATGCCGCCGACGAAACTGATCGAGCAACCCCGGACGCTCGATGGGCCCGGCCACGAGTTGGGGATAGAACATCACGTAGAGGGCGTAAAGTCCGAGGTGGCGCTCCGCCTTGTGCGCGCCGCGGTAGACTTCGATCGTGTAGCTCATCGACTGGAAGGTGTGAAACGAGAGCCCGATCGGCAGAATCAAGGAACTGTCCTGTATCTGATATGGGAGATGGAGCCAGTGCGCAAGCTGGTGAAAGTTCGCATTGAAGAAATTGAAGTACTTGAACAGCCCCAGCATCGCCAGATTCGAGGCGATGCTGCAGAACAGGATGGCTCTCCTGCGAAGTCCTTCATGGCGCTCCATCCAGAGGGCCGCGGCGTAATCGACCAGGATGAGCGCGAAGAGGACGAGAATGTACGCGGGAATGAAGGCCATGTAAAAGTAGCAGCTTGCGGCCAGCAGCAGGGCCCAGCGCCGCGACATGGGGAGAAGGAAGTACAGGAAGGTGACGATCGGGAAGAAAATCAGAAAGTGAACGGAATTAAAGAGCATCGCTAGCGCGTCCGCCGGCGCGGAAGACTCAGCGGATTCTCGGCGACCAGAAAGCGATAGAGCGCCTCGGCCATCAGCGCGTGGCCGCGGGCATTGGGATGGGGATCATCGGACTGAATCCACAGATCTTTCTCGTTGCGCCCAAAGCGGGACTGGAAATCCGGGAAGGTATTGAGCGTTTTTATCCCCATCTCCCCGAATCCCGCCTCGATCGTGGCGTAGATGCCGGCGTAGGGCGTGTCGGGACGCAAATTATGGATATCGGGGACGATCATCACGATAAACGGCACCCGGTCCTTGCTCGTGATCGCGCTCATCTCGGCGACATAACCCCGCGTCCTGCTCCAAGCGCTGTCTTGGCCGCGATAAAGATCGGAATAGTACCGGACAAGGTCCCGTTTGTCCGTCTTCATGAACGCGAGCCTGGCTCGATCATAAAAATACGCGGCCATATAGGAATGTCGGAGGACGCGACTGTTGCTCCCCTTCCGGCGCGGTTCGGCATCGCTGATGAAGTAGTGCAGAATGACCGCGTCGGGACGGATCTGCCGGTACTGGCGCTTGAATAGGTTGAGCTGCGCAAGCGTGTCGTAATTTCCGATCCCCGCGTTCGCGAACTGGATGACGGGCGATCCGCCGAATGGTTTTTCGTCGCCGATCCTTTTTTCAACCAGGGCGGTGAAGACCTTCTCCTGCGGAACCCCCCAACCCATCGTCACCGAGCTTCCCAAAACGAGAATGCGCCGGACATGCGCCGTTTTGGGGGCCAGTTCCTTGTCCCGATGCCCCAGGGAGTTCAAGAAGATATCGACGCCCATGAGCCTGGCCGCGGCGTTAGGGCGATGAACGTGGCTGTTCACGCCCTCGGGGTCGGCCATCTTGAGCTCCTTGGCGTATTTGACCATCTCGATGTTGTAAATCGGCCTATATCGGGCGATGGTCCGAACGGACATTTCACCCAGAAGCCATACCGCCAACAGGGCGATGCAGGGAGCCGCCAGAAGAAAAAAAATCTTCTTGACGCCGGCAGCCACCGCTAGCGGCCGCGGCCCCGGCCCGCGAAAAGCGCCGGGTGCCCGATGAGAAACTTGTGCACCGCCTCGAACTCCAGCAGGTAGCCGGCCGGCGACGGATGGACGCCGTCGCCTCTCAACGGCTTCATGTCCTTTTGCGCGGCGAATACGGCGCGCATATCCATCGCGAGCATGCCGTGGCGCCTGGCCGTGGAGGCGACTTGAGCGTATAGGGCCTTGAACTCGGGCAACGAAAGCCGATCCAGCTCGGGCAGCACGAGAAAGACGACCGGCACGCCCTTCTCCTTCTGGTAGCGCCCGAAGCCGGCGATGCATTCGGCGCAGCGCGGCCAAAACTCGCCCTTCGGGTCATGGAGCGCCGTCATGTACGTCACGAAGTCGCTCATGCTCACGTCCGCGGGGCCGTAGGCCGCATGGCCGCGCAAACGCGTTATGAACGGCGAGACCTGCAGGACCACCCAGCGCAGGGTCACGGAATGCCGCTTGAGCCAATGATAAATGCGGTGTCCCCAGGTCACCTCGCCCCTGCTGGCATCCAAGCCGAACGGAGAGCGAATGCCCTCGGGGTCGTTGATCGCGTAGCCGACGACGACCAGATCGGGCTCAAAGTCATCCACATAGCCCTTGAGGAAGGCCAGCTCTTGACACGTGGAGAAGCTCGGAACGGAGGCATTGATCACCTCCACCTTGGCCGCGAGCCCCTTGGGGGGACGCTCGGCTAAAAGCCGTTGGAGCGTGGGCGCGGGGTCGTTCGGAGCCGAAAAAGCCCCATATATGAGCGAGTCGCCCAGCAGCGCGATCCGAAAAGAGCCCGGGGCTTTTTCGCGGGGAAAGTCCGGGCCCTTGAAGCCCCAGTGGTTGATCCGAAACCGCTGTTCCTGGACGCCGACGTCCCAGTCGTTGACAAGCTGATAGCCGACGTTGGGTATCGGAGAGGGGCGCACCATGGTGACCTGCGCCACGGGAAAAAGACGGCCCAGGCCCTCCAAAACCGCCAAGGGCAGCAAGACGGCCGCGAGCGCGAGCCCCAGCTTATGCCGCAGACGAAGCGCTTCGCTCGGGCCGGCTTTGCTCATGCGTCCCCATGCTAGAACATTTGCAGGATACGGAACAACGCCGGCGGCGCTTCACGCGTCCTGGATTTTCACGCGTTTCATGAGCTCGACCGCGCCCACGGCGGCGAGC
>JACQJQ010000127.1 GCA_016204945.1 Elusimicrobiota bacterium | reverse complement strand
GGGCGAGACCCTCCGCGACCAGCACCGCGTCACCTTCGCCGACCGGTTCGGCGGCGGGACGCCGCTCGAGCGCGGGCGCCGCCGTCGGCCCTCGCGCGAGGCCGGTCCGGAGCGCGCGCAGCTGCGCGGCATCGAGGACCGGCGGCCGCAGCTCGGCGAGCCGCCGCCGAGGCCGCGCGCCGCGCCGCGCGAGAAGCCGGCCGGCGTCCCCGGCTGGATATACTAGACCGCTTTTTCCTCGGAGCGCTTGCGCAGCGAGCCGTTGAGCACCTTCTTGCGCAGGCGGATGCTCGTGGGCGTGACCTCGAGCAGCTCGTCGTCGTCGATGAATTCCAGCGCCTGCTCGAGGCTGAGGATCCGGGGCGGCTCGAGCTGGACGGCGTCGTCGGTCGCTTTCGAGCGCATGTTCGTCAGCGCCTTGGGCTTGCAGGGATTGACGACCATGTCGGAGGAGCGGGAGTTCGTGCCCACCACCATCCCCTCGTAGACTTCGACGCCGGGGCCCAGGAAAAATTCCGACCGCTCCTGCAGGCCGGAGAGCGCGTAGCCGGTCGTGGTCCCGGTCGTCATCGAAACGAGGACGCCGTTGACGCGGGGGGGCGGCTCGTTGCCCTTCTTGCCGTAGCCGTTGAAGCTGTGGTGCATCATGCCCGTGCCCTTGGTCATGGCCATGAGCTCGGTTTTGAAGCCCATCAGGCCCCGCGAGGAGATCGCGTACTCGAGGCGCGTGCGGGAGGCGCCCTCGGGCGCCATGTTCTGGAGTTGCCCCAGACGGCGGCCCAGCGCCTCGATGATGGCGCCCTGGTATTGGGCGGGCGCGTCGATGACCAGATTTTCCATCGGCTCGCACATCACCCCGCCGACCTCGCGGAAGATGACCTGCGGGCGGGAGACGGCGAGCTCGAAGCCCTCGCGGCGCATCGTCTCGATGAGGATCGAGAGATGGAGTTCGCCGCGGCCGGAGACCTTGAAGTGGCCCTCGCCCGCGAGCTGCTCGATCTTGAGCCCGACGTTGATCTGCTGCTCCTTGAGCAGGCGCTCCCGGAGGTGGCGGGAGGTGACGAGCTTGCCCTCGCGGCCGGAGAAAGGGCTGTTGTTGACCATGAATTCCATGGACAAAGTGGGCTCGTCGATCTCGAGGGGCGGCAGCGCCAGCGGGTTTCCCACGTCGGAGACGGTGTCCCCGACGTTGATCGTCTCCAGGCCCGCGACGGCGACGATATCGCCGGCCATGGCGTCCTCGACGTCCCTGCGCTTGAGGCCGCGGTACATCTGCAGCATCGTGACCTTGCCCGGAATCGTCCGGCCGCTCTCCGCCTTTATGAGGGCGACGGTTTCGTTCTTGGCGATCTTGCCGTTCTGGATGCGGCCGATGCCGATTTTGCCCAGGTAGGAGCTGTAGTCGAGCATCGTGATAAGCATCTGCAGGGGCTTGGCCGGGTCCACCTGCGGGCCGGGCACCGACTTGATGATCGTGTCGAGCAGCGGCTTCATGTCGGCGCCCGTCACGGATTGCTCGTGGCTGGACCAGCCCGCCTTGCCGGCGGCGTAGACGACCGCGAACTCCATCTGCGGCTCGGTGGCGCCCAGATCGATGAAGAGGTCGAAGACCTTGTTGAGCGCTTCCTGGGGACGTATGTGCGGACGGTCCATCTTGTTGATGACGACGATCGGATGCAGGCCGAGGGCCAGCGCCTTGCGCAGGACGAAACGGGTCTGGGGCATGGGGCCCTCGACCGCGTCGACGATGAGCAGCGCCCCGTCGACCATCTTCAGGATGCGCTCGACCTCGGAGCCGAAGTCGGCGTGGCCCGGGGTGTCGACGATGTTGATCGTCTTGTCCCCGTACTGGATCGAGGTGTTCTTGGCGAGGATGGTGATGCCCCTTTCCCTCTCGAGGTCGTTCGAGTCGAGGACCTGCTCCTGGGCCGCGTCGGCCTTGACGAGAAACTCGCCGCTGGCCTTGAGGAGCGCGTCGACGAGGGTCGTCTTGCCGTGGTCGACGTGGGCGATGATGGCGACGTTGCGGACGTCTTCTCGGCGGGGGGAGGCCATGGGGTTCCTTTGCGGGTCTATTTCAGGCCCACGCCGTATTCACGCGGCGTGGCGATCGCGGAGTCCTTGACCACGGAATGGGGAATGCGCACGTGGCGTTCGTCGTCGAGCTGGAGCACGACGTGCTGCAAGGTGATGTCGATGACGACGCCCTCGTGGAGGCCGATGGACACGCGGTCGCCGATCCGGAACGGCTTGAGGATCAGCATGATGAAGCACTGGACCGCCGTGCTGATATAGTCGGTGACCAGCGCGCCGAGCAGCACCGTCAGCAGCGGGAGCATGGCCCAGGAGACGCCGACGCTCGTCAGGAGGAAGGAGCCTCCGACGATCCAGGCCAGCAGCGCGGCGACGCGCTTGGCGACCGTCGTCATGGGGCGCGTCCATCCCATGCGTTCGATGCCCGCCTGCAGCGAGCGCGCCAGGGAGCCGGTCAGAAAGGCGACGGCTCCGGCCTTCAGGTAGGGCAGGCCGGCGGCCAGCCAGGACGCCGAGGCGCCCTTGACGGCGGCGGGGAGCAGCGGCAGCAACGACAGCGCGGCGGCGGCGAGCGCCGACAAGAGGAGCGGCTTCCAGAGCGGGCGGATATGGAGCTCCTTGGCGGCCTCGTACTTGCTGTACAGCGTCACCGCGGCGGCGGCGATGGCGTTGTGGGTGTAGTGGACGGAGCGGCCGAACTCGTCCTTGAGGATGAGGTAGCGCAAAGTCATGTCGTGGACGACGCCCGTGTTCTTGCCGATCGTGGCCTTGTCTCCGACGGTGAGGGGGCGGGAGAGGATGAAATGCACGCCGTTTATGATGTTGCCGGCGATGTCGTTGATGACGTCGCGGACCGCGGGCATGATGGCCAGCGCCATCATGGTGCTGCCCGCTCCGATCGCGAGCAGGGTCGTGTCGGAGACGCCGAGCGTCGTGCTGCCCGTGCCGATGGCGAGCCAGGCCGCGTTGGACAGGCCGAGCTGGGTGAGGCCGACGCCCGCGCCGACGATCCACAGCGCGGCGCTCGTGAGGAATCGCCTCACGATGACGTCGTAGCGGTCCCACCCGAAATGGGGCGCCAGCGCGTCGATGATCCAGCGGGACGCGCGCGTCAGCGCGTAGGCGACGCTCAAGGAGGCCGAGGCCTGAACATAGGGCGCGGCGGGCTCCGCCCAGGCGGGAAGGTAGGCCGCCGCGGCCACCGCGGCCAGCGCGGGCGCGGCGTCGGCGGCGCCGCGCAGGAGACGCGCGCGGACCCGGCCCTGGGAAGGCGCGGGCGCCGGGACGGCGTCGTCGACGCCGCGCTTCGCGTCGGAGGCGGACCAGAACCTCTCGGACTCCGCGCGCAGCGCCTCCGCCGCAGCGGGAGCGTCGTCGCCGCGGGTTCCATCCAGCGCGCCGGCCGCGGCCCGGACGGCTTCCGCGGGGGAGAGCGGGGCGGCCGGAGCGGGCGCGGGGGCGGCCGAGAGTTCGGACGTGGACGGAAGCGCCGGCAGGACGCCGCCGCCGAGGGAAAGCGCGCCCGAATGGAGCGATCCCCGGAGGGTCGGGACGACGCCGATCCCAGCGGGCGCGCGCGGGATTGGAGCGACGGCGCGAACCTGCGCCGCGCCGGGAGAGACCAGCGCGGAGCAAAGGAGAAGGGCGAGGATGGACCGTGACTTCATCAAAGCAATTATACCGCGAGGTCGGGAGGGCGTAAAAGGCTAAGGGCCTACGCCGTCGACGCCATTGGGCCTAGGGTCTAAAAACCGCGGGGCGCGCGCCTCGCGGCGCGCGCCCCGATGAAAGCCGCCCGAGATGAGATGCAAGGGTGAGGGGTGGCGGCTTTCGTCGATATTGTAGCACGCCGGCGCGTGCGCGCGCAAATGCCCCCGGGCTATGTATAATCCCAGGGTGAGCCATTATCGCGCGTTGCGCCGGAGCTTGGCGAAGCGTTTCTCCGGCCGAGGCGTCGTCCACCTTCGCGGCGGCAGGCCCGTGCCGCGCAATTTCGACGTCGAGTATGCGTTCCGCCAAAATTCCGATTTCCTCTATTTGACGGGCGTCGAGGAGCCCGGCTGCCATCTCGTGCTTGACGGCGCCCGCGAGATCCTGTTCGTGCCGCGCGTCGACGCCCATCACCGCGTCTGGGAAGGCCACGTCCCGAGTCCGGCGCAGGCCAAGAGGCTTTTCGGCGTGGATCGGGTCATGTACGTCGATGAGCTCAAGAAGGCCCTGCGCGGGCGGCGCGTCGTGCCGCCCGCCGCGCTGCGCGACGCGCTCGATGAGATGCGCGCCGTCAAGACCGAAGGCGAGCTCGGCCTCATGCGGCGCGCGAACGCGGTCAGCGCCGCCGCTCACGCCGAGGCGATGCGGGCGGCGAAGCCGGGCATGCGCGAGTACGAGCTGCAGGCGGTGTTCGACGCCGCCTGCCTCAAGGCCGGCCTCAAGCACCTCGCCTACCCTTCGATCGTCGCCGCCGGCGCCAACGGGGCCGTTCTCCACTATCGAAAGAACGACGCCCTCCTCAAATCGGGCGACCTGCTCCTCATCGACGCGGGCGCCGAGCTCGGCGGCTACGCGGCGGACATCACCCGGACCTTCCCGATCGACGGGAAATTCACGCGGCGGCAGCGCGACGTCTACGCGGTCGTCCTCGCGGCGCAGAAGGAGTGCATCGCGAGGGCGCGGCCCGGCCTGATTTCCGCGGATCTCCACGTGCATTCGATGCGCGTCATCGCCGAGGGACTCAAGTCGCTGGGTCTGCTGAGGGGAAGCACGGACGGGCTCGTCGAGGGGGGGGCCGTGCGCCTGTTCTATCCGCACGGCCTCACGCACATGCTCGGCCTCGACGTGCACGACGTCGTCGGCGGCAAGCGGCGCGTTCTTCCGAATCCGACAAAGGTTCCGGTCCGCTTCGTCGCGAGGCTCGAACCCGGCTTCGTCGTCACGATGGAGCCCGGCGTCTACTTCATCGAGGCCCTGCTCAAGGATCCGGTTCTGCGCCGGAAGCACAGGGGATCGGTGAACTTCGCCAAGGCCGACTCATTCCTCGATTTCGGCGGCATCCGCATCGAGGACGACATCGTGATCCGCGACGGGCCGGCCGAGAATTTGACCCGCGTGCCCAAGGAAATCGAGGATGTCGAGGCCGCTTGTGCGGGCTGAGCTTTTCCTGGCGGCGCTGCTCGCGGCGCCGGCCCTGCGCGCGGGAGACCTCGGCTCCGAGGTCCGCTTCGGCTCCCGGCGCGGTGCGCAGTTCCGGGTGAGCGCCGCTTCGGGCCCGAGGATCGTCTATGACAGCGGTCCGAGCGACCCGCCGGAGGAGGATTGGGACACCGTGCTGATCCAAGGGGAGCTTCCCGACCCGTCCGTCCGCTTTTCGGCGGCGCGTTCCGGAGCTCCCGGGGTCTGGGTCGAGCTCGAGGGGAAGCGCTTCCCTGGCGGCCGCTTCTGGGCCAAGGGCCGCTTCCCGAGAGGCTCGGGCGCCCTGCGCCTGCGCGCGACGGGCGACGGCGTCAAGGCGGAGCACGAGGTGACCTTGTACGGCGTCGAGGTATTCGCCGACGTCCCGGACGCCCCGACGGTTCCGGAGAACCCGCCGCCGCGAGGCCCCATGGATCCCGATGCGCGTCCGCCGCTCCTGCACGGCCGCGCCGAGTGGAAGGCTCTGCCGCCGACGAGCCCGATCCCGCCGGATCCGCTGCCCTGGCGCGTCACTCTGCATCATTCCGACGGCCGCCGCACCGCCAGCCTCGCCGAAAGCCTGGAGGAGACGCGCTTCATCCAGGACTTCCATCAGAACGGGCGCAAGTGGTACGACATCGCCTATCACTACGCCGTGGATTCCCTGGGGAACGTCATCGAGGGGCGGCCGCTCGAAACGCTCGGCGCCCACACCTTGGGCGTCAACGAGGGCAACGTCGGCATCGTTCTGTTCGGCCGGTATCACGCGCCGACCAACGACGCCGCGACTCCGGCCCAGCTCGCCGCGCTCGGCGAACTGGGCCGCTTTCTGGTCAGACGTTTCGGCGTGGAGCCCGTCTCGCTGAAGGGGCATCGCGATTATGGAACGACGGATTGTCCCGGCGACCTCGCCTACCTGAAGCTTCCGGAGCTGCGGCGCGCCGTCGCGCTCCCTCCGACGGCGATCATGACCGCGCCGGATTGGGACGCTCAGAACGCCAGAACGAGCGCGGCCAGCCCCAGCGCCGCGCGGTAAACCGCGTAGGGCTTGAGCCCGCCGTTCGGCAGAAAGCGGAGGAAGGCGCCGACGGCGGCAAATCCCACGGCTCCCGAGACCGCCAGCCCGAGCCAGAAGGGCCCGGTCAGGTCCGCCGCCGCGAGATGGCGCAGCTTGAGCAGGGCCGCTCCCGCGACGATCGGGGTCGCCAGCAAAAAGGAGAGCTCCGCCGCCTGGGCCCGCCCGAGTCCGAGCAGAAGGGCGGCGCTCATGGTCGCGCCGGAGCGGGACACGCCCGGCATCAGGGCCAGCGCCTGGGCGCAGCCGACGAGAAGCAGGGTCGGCGCGCCCGCTTCGCGCCAGCCGTCCCGGCGCTTCTCTCCGCTGCGGTCGGCCCAGACCATGACGCCGCTGAACGCGATCAGGCACAGCGCGATGCGCCGCGGGTCGCGGAAGGCGTCCTCGGCGGCGTCCTCGAGCAGGAGGCCGGCGACGACGGCCGGCGCGGTGGCGAGCGCGAGAAGCCCGAGCGTGCGCGCCTGCTCTCCGCGAGGATCGCGCAAGGCGCCCGAGGCCAGGCTCAGCCAAACCGAGCGGTAATGGATCAGCACGGCGAGCAAGGTTCCCAGATGCAGGGCGACGTCGAAGGTCAGGCCCGGGTCAGGGAACGAGAAGAAGCGCGGGGCGAGCGCCAAATGCGCGGAGCTGGAGACCGGCAGGAACTCGGTCAGGCCCTGGATCGCGCCGAGCAGCGCCGCCTGCCCGTAAGTCATCCGTACGTGCCGTCGCGGCGCCGGCGGGTGAGGCCGAGGAGGTAGGGCAGGTCGGAATGGTAGATCAGGTAGGCCAGCGCCAGGGCGGAGGCCGCGCCGGGCAGGCCGAGCGAGAGGAGGCGGCGCAAGTCGTCTTTCTCGGGGGGGCGGTCCGTGGGCAGTTCGTACTTGTGCCGCGGAGACGCCAGGTAGGTGTAATTGAAGTCCTCGTCCTCGGACTTGAGGCCGGGCGCGCCGGACGGGGCCGGCGCGACGGCGCCGCCGGCGGTTCGGGCGTCGTAAGGCTCGTCTTCACGGGCCTCGGGAGCGGATAAAGCGGCGTCGCGCGGCATAAGGCGCGGCAGCCCGGGGGAATCCCCCGCGCCGAGTCCTTTCATCCCGATCGGAGACCAGGCGGGCGCCGATTCGGAGCGGGGACGCGCGCCGTCGAAGCGGGACGCCAAGGAGGGGGCGGGGGAGTGTCCGCCGCCCAGCGCCGTGTCGTTCGGGGAGCCTCCCGAGCCGCCGGCGCGGGGGCTCGCGGAGCCTCCGCCTAGAAGATCGGGAGGCGGCGCCGCGCCGACTTGGCGGCCGCCCGGGGGCGTCGCGCCGCCGGCGCCGCCGTGCCCATCGGGGCCGCCGCGCTCGCCTCCTCCGCCGCCGTCCGCGCCGTTGCCGGCGGGCCCGCCGCCCCCGCCGCCTCCTCCGCCGCCCTTGTCCCCGGATCCGCCGAATTTCGGCGGCTTGGGACCCTTGCCGGCGGAATCGCCCTCGCCTCCGCCGCCGCCGGATCCAGCGGCGGAGCCGCCGCCCGCGGCGACCGAGGGCTTGTCGACCTTCGTTTCAGGAGGGAGACGAAGCTGGGCCTGGACGGGCGGGGGAATCTTTCCCTCTCCGATCGCGGTCGTTTTGCCCTCGTCTTCCAAATCGTCCGTCCCCTCACCCTCCGACGAGCCCTCGCCCGACCCCAGATCGATCGTCGGCGCCGGCGGCGCGGGAGCGTAGCGGATGGCGGCCTGCTGAAACACGTTCGTCCTATAGGAAGCTTGGCGCGTGCCCATGCGTCCCGCCAGCGCCGCGAGGAAGCCTCGCTTCGCGGGGATATTGAGTTCGGCGATCGCGCGAGGCAGGCCGGCGCCGGCGCGCAGGTGCCGCGCGCCGGAGACCGTCTCGGCCGAGCCCCGGCCCGCCGCGAAGATCGTGTCTTTCGGCTGCAGCACGCTCTCCTCGATTCGGGGAGGACGATACCGGGCGGATCCGAGCGCCTCGCCGCCCGCGGCGCTCGACTCGTTGAGTTGGACGCGCGCGGAGGGCTTCTCTCCCTTAAGGTCGCTCCAAAATTCCTTGGCCAGCTCCTTGATGCCGACCTTCGCGGGCGCCGGCTTTTGTTGCGGAACGAACTGTCCGCCGCGCCGCAGAAAAACGCCGGCCTCTCCCGCCCGCGCCGAGACCAGCACGGCGCGGCCCGCGGCGTCCTTGGCCACGACGGCGACCGATAGATCGACGGACGCCGCCTCCGCGGGATTGCGAGCGGCGTGATGGCGCAGCGCGAGATCAGCCTTTTCGAGGGCGGCGGCCAAAACCGTCCGGGCTTTCACGGGATCGGCGGACGCTCCGAGCGGCAGTTCCTTTTCCAGATACTCGGTGACGGTTTTCTCCGCGAGCCGGCTCGCCTTCCCCGTCTTCGCCGCCGAGAGGCTCTCCTCGGCGACCAGCGCGTAGCCCTTCTCGGCGCTGTGGACCGCGCTGGGAAGAGGACGTCCCGGAGCCTCCATCGCGCGGGAGGCGCCGTCGAGCTTGGGGGCGGCCGCGCGCGCCTCGCCGGCGGCCGCCCACTTCGAGAGCATGGCCGAGATACGGGTCGGCATCCGCGCGGAAACCTTGGCCGTCATACCCGCGACCTTCGCCTCCCAGGCCGGCGGCAAGGAATTCCCGATCTTGCCGCCCGCGACGGCCAGCAGGGCCATGATCAGGACACTCCCCGCCAGCGTGGAGAGTTGGCGGACGGCGGCGTAGCGTTCCCGCGAGCCCTCCTTCGAGGTCCAAAGCGAACGGAGGGCCTTTCCGAAAGCGGGCACCAGTTCGTAGACGGCCCAGGCCGTCATCCCAAGGGCGAACAGGATCTTGACGATCAGGCCCACGCCTCCGGTCAAGAGGCCGAAGACCAGGCCGAGCAGCATGGCGGCGCCGTTGGCGAGCAGGCCCGCGGCCGTTCCGAACTGCTGGCGGAAGGCGTCGAGCAGTCCCGCCAGCAGGGAGGCCCCCACGGCGCTGTGCCCGCACAGCCCACCGGCCGACAAGGGCGCGCCATTGAGGGCCTCCTCGCAGTTGTGGACGGAGGTTCGTCCGTCCGCGTCCGAGGCGCCCGGCGGCGCGTAGCGGATCGGATCCTTGCGCGCGAAGTCGGCCTTGACCGCGTCCAGATCGGCCCCGACCGCGAAGTCGGCGCGCAGGCGCGCGCGCAGGTCGTCGAAGATGCGATCGGCCGCCTCCGGATCGCGGGAGGCCGCGGCGTTCAGGAGCTTGCCCATGACGGCGTCGACCGAGGCGGCCGCCGCGCCGGGGGCCGACTTGGCCGCCGCGCGCAGAACCTTCTGGAGCCGCGCGTCCGGCCGCGCG
>JACQJQ010000104.1 GCA_016204945.1 Elusimicrobiota bacterium | reverse complement strand
GCGTTATGGAATACTCCATAAGAGAAATTTAATTATTGACTTATGTACGAAATGAGGTTATAACCCTCATTATGCGACATAAACCGACTCCCACCCAATTATTGCCCCTCCTTCTGCTGACCGCGTTCCTGTCAGGCTGCGCCTCAACACGGACATACGAACTCTCAAGCCCCGGCACCGCGGATCATTTCCGGCTCAAATTGGCGATCAGCAGGAGGAACAAAAAAACGTGGAGCACTGGAAGAAAGTGCTTCCCTCCCGGCGAACCGGGAACGATTTCATTGCCTCTATTGGCGGCGATCTGCGTACCGATCAACCTTCTTCTTGAGCCGTTCACCGGATGGGAACCGTCGAATGAACACAAGCTCGATATCTCCGGCCAAATAATGTTCGAGGATGGGACGCCCTATGCCAATCGCCCGGTGAAAATTTCCGGACCGGTATCCGGTTCCCTATACACGAATGAAAAAGGGGAACTCACGGGCACGCTCAAGATGACGTCATCCCATGAAGCGACGATGCGGCCGGTCCAACTGACGTTTTCCGACTTACCCTCGCTCTCAGGGGGACGGGCGGAATCGATCTCACCCCGAGCGGTATCCTTCGAACTCTCGCCTAACGGGAAGAATGCTCCAGCGTTACGCAAAGACCTCGTTTTGCAGATGATTCAACACGCCGATTCACCCCAGCGACGGGATGAGATCGAAGAGACGTGGGTCGATGCCCCATCTGCTTCCATGAAAATAGTCTTGGCGAAAAAGATTTTTTTAAGCAAGAAAAACGAGGATATAGCCGTGCAATCCGCGCTGGCTGAGAAGAAATGGGAGGAGGACCAGAAAAAAGCCGAGGCGGATAAGAGGCTTCGGGAAGAGGAGGATGAGCGCAAACGGCGAGAGGAAGAAGAGGCTCGGTCGAGAATCAACGATGGTTTGCTTGCAAACCGCGAACTTCGCGTCCCCCCCGTGTCGAAGGTGCTGCGAATGGCCGGCTACGACAAGACATCGCCTATCCAGATTTTCTCTTCCGTCCTGCAACTGGAGAACAATCTTGGGTATCAGACCATCGATGCCCGGTATTTTATTTTCACGACCCGCGACAAGAAACCTCGAATCGATAAGGCTCTCGTCATTCTGCACAACCTCGGCGGTGATAGGACGCAAGCGACGAACCTTTTGGCCTACGCCCCGATGCTCGTCTACTCGAAAGGACGCGTATGCGAAACGTTCAGCGATGGGTCCACCTGCGGCCCCGAGGAATTCGCGCACTATATCCCCAAGGAAATGGCATCCGGGAAAATGGAACAGGATTATGTCGTTTATCCGCATACGGCACGCTATTTTGTTTTCAACTACGGCCCGGAATACAGGGCGAACCCAGGCCTGTTCAGAGGCCCCTTATCGTATGAGGACATGTGCTCATTGATCATTAAAGGCGTGGGGCGTCCGCAAGACATCAGCACGGGCCTTTTTGCGGTCGGCGAGGAGGGTAAGTTCCATCTGACCAACCTGGCGAAAGCATATCCCTGACCGTCAATTTAGGAGGAAAACATGAAAGTGCATCCAGACGGGGATTTAAAGAATCCGCGTGTCATCGTGCTGGGAATGCGCCCGGCCAAGGAGGAAAAAAAGCGGGGGCGCCCCTTCGTCGGGCCATCGGGAAAGCGGCTTGAAGATTATCTGGGCGTCCCTCGCTGCTCCAATGAGCGCAGCGACAGGCACATCCTCGTGACCAACGTAAGCGGCATGTCCCTGCCCTGGAGGGACACTTATAACAGCCTTCCCAAAAAAGATCGAACCATTATGGTTCTCGGCAAAATCGCTTGGAGAAGCTTCCAAAAGTTCTATTGGGCAAACAGGTCCGCGCTGGCGTCATGGCGCGTGATTCCATGCACTCACACCAGCCCAAAAAATAGGCTGCCGGAGGCGTTGCGCGCTGAATGGAGGAAGGCGCGAAAAATAGCGGGACTTTGAATGTTGCAGGAGCCATGAAAACAAGTTAGGCCCTTTTGCGGCTCCGGCCCAGCGAGGATTCCCCCCGCCTTCTTTGGTAACATGGCGTTCGTGGCGCTTCCCCACCTCCCGCCCCCCGTCCGCAAGTACCTGCGCCGTCCCAAGCCGGGCTCGGGCGTGTTCGACTGGGACGCCGACGAGTACGTCGCCGGCAACAAGCTGGCGCTGTACATCCGCGGCAAGGAGCTCTTCGCCGCGATGGCCGAGGCCGTCGAGAACGCCGCGGAGTCGGTCCATCTCGAGACCTACCGCTTCGGCGGCGATAAGACCGGCCGGTTCTTCGCCGAGCTGCTCGCGCGCGCGGCCAAGCGCGGCGCGCGCGTGCGCCTGATCTACGACTCGGTCGGCTCCCTCGAGCTCCAGCCCGAGACGGAGACCTTGATGCGCAACGCCGGCGTGCAGATCCTCGAGTACCACCCCGTGGCGCCCTGGCGCCCGCACTGGGCCTGGAACAAGCGCGACCACCGCAAGCTCCTCGTCTGCGACGGCCGGGTCGGCTTCATCGGCGGCATGAACCTCAGCGACGAGCACGCGCCGAGAGACAAGGGCGGGCTCGACTGGCCCGACGCGCACGCGCGCGTCGAGGGCCCCGCCGCCCGCGAGCTCGATCTCCTCTTTCGCGCCGTGTGGCACCGGCAGACGGCCCGCTGGTTCGACTGCCGTCCCGGCACCGCGCCCGCGCCCGGCGCCTGCGCGGTCCGCATCGTCGGAAACCACGACCTCCTCAAGCGCTTCGCCATCCGCGAGGCGTACGTCAACGCCCTGCGCGCGGCTCGCTCCGAGGTCGCGATCGCGAACTCCTACTTCATCCCGGACTGGCGCATCCGCCGCTCGCTGGCGCAAGCCGTGCGCCGCGGCGTGGACGTGCGCGTGCTCGTGCCGGGGCGCTCGGATATCCGCTCGGCCTGGTACGCGATGCGCTCGACGTACGGATCCCTGCTGTCGCGCGGCGTGCGCGTCTTCGAGTGGCAGGGCCCGATGATGCACGCCAAGGCGGTCGTCGTGGACGGCAAATGGTGCTCGCTCGGCTCCTACAACCTCGACCACCGCTCGCTGCGGCACAACCTCGAGGTCAACCTGCAGACCACCGACGCCGCCTTCGCCGCCAAGCTCAAGGCGCGCTTCGACCTCGGCGTGGCCGGAGCCCGCGAGATCACGAACGCCGCGTGGGGCCGCCGCTCCTGGGGAGAGCGCGCCCTCGAGCGGCTCTTCTCCTCATTCGACTACTTCTTCTAATTTGGTAGTCTGCCTCCCATGAAGCGGCTTTACCTGATGCGCCACGGCCACGCCCCGACGACGTCGGAGTCCGGCGTCGCCAAGGACGCCCTGCGCCCGATCTCCCAGCGGGGCCGCGAGGACGCGCGCCGCATGGCCGCCGAGCTCTCGCGCCGGGGCGGCGCCCCGGTTCTCATCCTGCATTCGCCGCTGCTCCGGGCCGCGCAGACGGCGGCCGAGGTCGCCTCCGTCCTCAAGCCCGCCTCCGGCGCCGAGGAGTTCGCCGCGCTCGACAACACCCGGCCCGCGGAGGAGGTCGCGCGCGCGCTCGCCGCGCGCGCCGCGTCCGTCGACGAGATCCTCGCCGTCGGCCACCAGCCCCAGATCGGCGAGATCGCCGCGCTCATCGGCAGGGCCTTGTTCGAGATGCGCCCGGCGACGATCGTCGCGCTCGAGCTCTCCCCCGCGCCCCGCGCGCTCTGGTCCTTGAGCCCCGAAGGGACGCCGTGAACGCGCCGCGCCGGCGCCAGCGCGACCACGCGGACTTCGGCGCGAGCTGGCGCGCGATCCCCCATTACCGCCTCTATCCGGCGGCCGGCGCGCTCTTCGGCCTCGGCTCGCCGCTGGGCGCCTTCCTGCTGCGCTACTGGCTCGCCGATCCGCTGCTCCGGGGCGTATGGATCCGCCACGAGCTCGACTACAATTTCCTGTTCTACGCCTACATGGGCGCCGGCACCGTCGCCTCGTTCATGCTCTTCGGCTACGTGATCGGCCTGCGCTCCGAACGGCAGCGGGTCAGGAACCGCATCCTCTCCGCGCGCGTCGACGAGCTGCACCTCAAGTCCGCCACCGACGGCCTGACCGGCGCCTACACGCACGGCTACCTGCAGGAGATCCTCGAGCTGGAGATCCAGCGGGCTTTGACCGAGAAGACGCCTCTGTCGGTGATGATGATCGACATCGACGACTTCAAGCGCATCAACGACAGCCACGGCCACCTATTTGGAGACCGCGTCATCAAGGAGACGGCGGAGACGCTCTCGGCGAACGTGCGCTCCGACGACATCCTCGGGCGCTACGGCGGCGACGAGTTCGTCGTGATCATGCCCGGAGCCGACGCCGCGACGGCCGGCCATGTCGCGGGCCGCGCGCGCAGCGGCATCGCCAAGAACGGCTACCTCGCGACGATCAGCATCGGCACGGCCACCTTCGACGCCGGCGGCAAGGAGACCCCCGCCGAGCTCCTGCACCGCGCGGACATGAACCTGTACCAGGCCAAGCACGACGGCAAGAACTGCGTCCGCGACCACTGCCAGCTGCCCGGCGTCCCCCGGCGGCGCGCCGCCGACGCGTAGGTCGATCGCTTGAAGGCTCGACCGATGCAACTTTTTAGGGGTCTCAATCGTATGGTAGTTGAAGTCATGCGATTGAGAAGTTGGGCGACTGTTGGCGCCAACAGTTACAACGACTTCGCGACGGAGTGCGCGCATTCCTTCCTAAAATCGCAGCGCGGACAGAAACTCGTTTTGGGCGAAAACGCCGCCGCCTCGATGCCGGAGGCCGCGGCGCGGATGTCGGCGTCGAGCAAGTCCTCGCCGGCGCCGTCGTAGGGCGCGCTGACGCGCTCGCCCGCGGCGACGCAGTCCACGGTCAAGGTCGAGGGCCGCAGGTTCAGGCCGCGCTTGGCGCCGAGCGCGTAGAAACGCAGCTGCCCGTCCTTGGCGACCTCTTCGGAAGTCGGCACGCCGGGGCCGGTTTTGTAGTCGATCAGCTCATAGGCGCCGTCGGGGCCCTGGTCGACCCGATCGATCATCCCGCGAACCTGATGCGCGCCCGAAGTCCAGATGAATTCCTTCTCAACGCCGACCGTCCGAGAGCGCCGCGACTCCTCCTCGCCGTGGAAGCGATGGAGGATCCTCTGGGCCTTGGAGTACCAGCGCGCCTCCGCGTCCTCGTCCGGGTAGCCCGCCGAGAGCCACTGCGCGCGCAGGGCCTCGTGCAGGGATTCGAGCGTGCGCTCCCCGCCCCGCAGCCAGGCCTCGAGCGCGCGGTGCAGGGACAGGCCGAAGGAGGATTTCGGCGTCATCGGGATGCGGCGCCCGTCCGCGAACAGCAGCTTGTACTTCCAGGGGCACTCGCGGTAGATGCGGTACCGGGTGTAGGAGATCTCCAAGCTAGGCCGCGGCGCGGCGAATGAACTCGACGTCGGTGTCGCCGTAGCGCTCTTCCCTGAATTTCTCATAGCCGCCCGGAAGCTCGACCTTCTCTTTTTTGTAGCGCTGCAGAAGGGCCCAGCCCCCGGGGGCCAGGAGATTCGCCTCCGCGACGCGGGCCAAGGTCGGCGTCGAGTACGCCAGCATTTTATTGTCCTCGGTGCGGTATGGCGGACCAATGTAAATCAGATCGAAGTCCGGGACACCCGCCCTGTAGGAGATCCACGACAAGTCTTGAAGTATGTCGCCGTAGCAGGCCCGCCCCTTCGCCGCGAGGCCCAGGCGCTTGAGGTTCTCCTCGATGACGGCGAGGCAGCGCTTGTCCGCGTCCACGAAGAAAGCGGATGAAGCGCCCCGCGACAGCGCCTCGATGCCGACGGCGCCGGTGCCGGCGTAGAGGTCGAGCACCCGCGCTCCGCCGAGGCGCGGGCGCAGGATGTCGAAAACGGACTTCTTGATGCGGGCCGAGATGGGCTTGACCATCAGCTCCTTGGGCACGCTTTTGAGGGAACGGCCCCGGCTTTCGCCGGCGATGATCCGCATGGGCGCCATTATTATAGAATACCGGCCCCAATGGCCGCTCAAATCATCATCGTGGACGACGACCCGCTCGTGGGCGGGCTCACCCTCGACCTCCTGACCGACGCCGGCTATTCCGTCCGCCTCCTCTCGGTCAGCCTCACGGCCATGGACATCATCAAGGCCGAGAAGCCCGCCCTCGTCATCCTCGACATCCTGATGCCGGGCCTGGACGGCTTGACCCTTCTCCACAAGCTCAAGTCCGACCCGGAGACCGAGCCGATCCGCGTCGTCGTCGTCTCGGGCAAGTCCTTCGAGGCCGAGAAGCAGCGCGCCGCCCAGTACGGAGCGGAGGACTTCATCGAGAAGCCCTACGACGTGGACCAGTTCCCCCGCAGGATCGGCGAGCTCATGAAGAAGCAGGGCGCCGAGCCGCGCAAAGCGCCGAGCGCGGCGGAGGCGCCCGCGCCGGCCGCCCGCGCCGGAATCAAGGCCGTGGTCTGGGGCTGCCGCTCGAGCTCCTCGGCCGGCAAGCGCACCTCCTGCGTGTCGATCGAGACGCCGTCGCATCTGTTCGTCTTCGACGCCGGCTCGGGCATTTCCTCGCTGGGAGACGAGCTCGCCAAGTCCGGCAAGCACAAGGACATCTGGCTTTTCCTGACGCATTTCCACGACGACCACGTCGAAGGCCTCGCGAGCTTCCCCTGCGCGCGCGACAAGGACTGCACCCTCCACGTCAGCGGCGCCTCCGATCCGGACAAGCCCCTCGAGCAGGCCCTCAAGGCCGCCTTCGGGCATTCCACTCCCGCCGCGAAGGTCGAGCTCTACGAGCTCATGGAGCAGACCTACGAGATCCTCCCCGGCGTGCGCCTCGCGGTCTTTTACGCGAACCATCCCGGCACGACGCTCGCCTATGTCCTCCAGACCGACGGCCGCAAGATCGTCTACTGCCCCGACAGCGAGCTCTACGGCGAGCACGCGACGGCGCTTCAGGACTACGACGAGAAGATCGGCGAGATTTGCCGCGGCGCGGACCTGATGTTCCACGACGGCCGCTACACGGCCGAGGACTACAAGAAGCACCGGAACTCCGGCCACTCGAGCTTCCTCGCCGCGGTGGACTTCGCGGGCAAGAACCTCGTCAAGGCGCTCGTGCTCGTCCATCAGGACGCCGTCTACTCCGACGGCGAGCTCTCGGCGATGGAGAAGGAAGCGCGGGCGCGCGCGAACGAACGCGGCTACGCCCTGAAGGTCGCCCTCGGCCGCGAGGGCCTCGAAGTCGCGGCTTGACGCGGATTTAAGGCAAGCCCAGCAGGCGGCGCAGGAGGCGAGCCTTGCCCTCGCCGTACGGAAACCACCACGGGTCGGGCGCGTCCTCCGGCCACTCGTGGACCAGCACCGACTGCGCCTGTGTGAAGGCGAGCAGGCCCTCCTCGCCGTGGCGGCGGCCCAGGCCGCTTTTCTTCATGCCTCCAAACGGCAGGGCGCCCAGGGCGTAATGCGTGGCGGGCTCGTTGACCCCCACGAGGCCGGCCTCGAGCGCCGCGGCCAGCCCCTCGCCCTTGCCCAGGTCCCTGGTCCACACGCTCGCCGCGAGCCCCTCCGGGCCGGCGTTGGACAGCGCGACCGCCTCCTCCGCGCGGAAGACCTTCATGATCGGGATCACGGGGCCGAAGCATTCCTCGCTCATCACGCGCATGTCCATGCGCGCGTCGAGCACCAGCGCCGGCGCCATCAGCAGCTCGGCCCGGTCGATGATCTCGCCGCCGATGACCCGCGCGCCCTTGGCGCGCGCGTCCTCGATCTGCTCCTGGACGCGGTCGAACAGAGGCGCAAACGCCAGGCGCCCCAGGTCGGCGTCGCGGCCGTCGAGCCTCTGCCTTAAGGCCGAGACCCGCGTGCGCACGAGCTCGACGAATCGGTCGTGGACCTCGGCCTCGACGAAGACGCGCTCGACGCCGACGCACAGCTGGCCCGCGTTGGCGCAGGCGCCCCAGACCGCCGCCGCGGCCGCGCGCTCCAAGGCCGCGTCGGCGAGCACGATCATCGGATGCTTGCCGCCGAGCTCGAGAAGCGCCGGCTTAAGCTGGCCCGCGGCGCGCGCGGCGACCGCGCGGCCCGACGCGACCGAGCCGGTGAACGCCGTCATGTCGGCGGCGTCGACGACGGCCTCCCCCACGGAAGGCCCCCCGGTCACGACGGACAGCAGGCCCTCCGGCAGCAGCGCCGTCGCGGCGGCCGCCCCCTCGAGCCAGAGCGCGGTCTTCGTCGCCCGCTCCGACGGCTTGAGCAGCGCGGCGTTGCCCGCGAGCATCGCGGCGAAGGCGTCGCCGAACGGGATCAGAAACGGCATGTTCCAGGGCGTGATCACGCCGACGACGCCGCGCGGCACGCGCCTCTCGTACGCGCGTTTATTGAAGAGAAACCAGGGCTTCCACGCGGCCTTGTCCTCCAAGACCCGAGGCGCGGCCGAGGTCATCCAGTCCACGAGCAGGCCCGCGACGCCGACCTCCATGAGGTCGGCCTCGACGAGCGGCTTGCCGGTTTCCTCGTGGACGACGGCCCGTATCTCCTCGCGGCGCGCGGCCAGGGCCCTCCACAGGCCGCGCAGGGCCTTGACCCTCTGCCCGACCGTGGTCCGGCGCCAGGCCGCGGCCGCGCGCCGCGCGGCCGCGGCCTTCGCGGCGATCTCGGCGGCCGAGGCCTCGACGGCGGCGGGCAGGCGCGCGCTCACCGGGGCACCTCCTCCAACGGCACGTCCAGCAGCGGCCAGCCCTTCGCGTCGGGATCGCGGTAATGCCACCATTCGTCGGCGAAGGCCTCGAAGCCGGCCCGCTCCAGCGCCTCCTTCAAGATCCGGACGTTGCGGCGGGCCTCGGCGGGAACTCCCGCGGCGCCGTGGCGCGCGCGGGGGCCGAACGCGTCGAAATCCGTGGGCATCGCCAGCGCCCGGCCCGCCGCGTCCGCCAGCCCCACGTCCACCGCTCCGGCGCGGTTATGCGACGAGCCCTTGGCGGGATCGGCGACCCAGCGCGCGTCCGGCTTGGCCGCCCACAACGCTTTCTGAACCGAAAGAGGCCGGTAGGCGTCGTAGATCACCAGCCTCCGCTTCCTCGCGCGCAGGTCCGCCGCGGCCGCCTGAAGCTTCCTCGCGGCGGAGCGCCGCAGAAACGCGGCGGCCACCGGATACAACGGCCGCCCCGCCAGGTTGTCCTTGGTCGCGTAGCGGATGTCCAGCACCGCGTCCGGGATCAGGGCCTGCAGGTCGATCAGCGGGTCGGTCAAGGGCAGCGCGGTCATCGCCAGGAGCGCGGCTAACACGGCTCATCGTAGCAGACCCCCAGCCGGCGCCGCAACCTAGCGCTTCTCGACCGGGACCCCGCGCAGATAATCCATGAACACCTCGCCCGCGCCCATGTAGTGCGCCTCGATCTCCAGGCGGATGTCGTCGATGCGCGCCGGGTCCACGAACCTCCGCAGATCGGCCAGCCCCTTGAGCGCCGCGCGCATGCTGTCGGTCGGGTCGAGGTTCCGCTCCGCGGCCGTGTCCATCACGGCTTCCACGACCAAAATCGAGCCCCGCGTCACGCTGTGGTCGGCCAGGAGCAGGGCCGTCATGGCGCCCTTGACCGCGTCCTCGATCACCCTCGTCGGAGGGGTGTCCCCGGGAGGCACGCCCTGGAAGGCGGCCATCAGGGTCTTGCGCACCACGCTCGCGGCGGCGGCGCACGGATCCCCCAGAAGCCGAAGCTCCTCGGCGACCATCTCCTTCGTCAACTGCACGATTCGTAGCTGATCCATGGCGTTGCACCTCTCGCCATGGATATAGCTCCCCGGAAGGCCGCCGCGCGACCAAATAAAACCCAAACTTTGGGTTAACGCCGCCGTCGGGAGACGCTCAGCCGCTCGCCTTCAGAACCACGACTTCCACCCGGCGGTTCTTGGCCCGGCCCTCCTCGGTGGCGTTGGAGGCGATCGGCTGCCGGGGGCCCAAGCCCTTGTAGGTCAGGCGCTCGGGATCGACGCCGTTCTCGGACAGGAAGAGAAGCACGGCCTGCGCTCTTTCCCGCGACAGGACCATGTTGCCGTTCAGGCTGCCGCTGGAGTCGGTGTAGCCCCGGATGTCGACTTTATTGCCGGGCGAGGATTTGAGAAAAGCGATGATCGAGCGCAGGGCGGGCAGGGCCTCGCCGCGGATTCGAGACTGGCCGAGGTCGAAGAACATGATTTCCGGGATGCGCACGACCAGCCCCTCGACCGTGTAGTCCAGCTTGAACTGGAAGCGGGCCAGGTCCCGCAAGGCCGGGGGCGCGAGCAGGCTGACCTTCGTCTTCGACGTCTCGTGAAGGCCGTCGGCGTCTCTCCAGACGAGCTGGGTGTCGTAGAAGCCGTCGGGAAGGAGCTCTCCCGTTTCGGACAGGCCCGACCAGGCGATGACGGGGGAGCGGGGCGCGCCCGTCCCCTGGATGAAGCTGACCTTGCGGCCGTCCGAATTTCGGATTTGAATCTGCCAGGCCTGGACCCCTTTCAAGGCGCCTTGGGAGACGGGGAACATCAAGCGGGGAGGCTCGCCCTGCATGATGAAGAAGTTGACCGGGTTGTGGACGGCGTCCCCGTCGAGGGTCAGGCGCTCGTCGGCGTGAAGAGAGACGAGCTCCCCCTCCTGCCCGCCCGCTTCCAGCGCCAGGAGCTGGAACGACGACAATACGAACAGCCCCGACAGCACGAACCGCTTCTTGAGCTGGTTTCTCATGCCTGGCCCGGATTGTATCCGTTGGGCCTTCGCGTTGTCAAACATCGGAGGGACTTGAGACCCATGGACGCCGACGGCAGCATCGGCGTCAGGATATGCTCGGGCGATTCCGTCGTTACCGTCTGCGAAACGAAATCAGTCGAAAAAGGCGCGCTGGAAGTGCACAGAAGCGCGGATGGAAGATTATGGGCTCAACGCTGTTTTGACGGCGACATAGCGCGTCTCTGCGAATGGGGGTGGGTCCGCGCAGCACGGCGCTCAAGCGGACGGTTGGTGCTGATCATGGACCCCGCGCGGGGAGGCGGAGCGCTGCTCTAAGCACGGATTCCCAACTGTTTCCGGAAACAGTTGGGGTTTCCCTATGAACTGGGAGGCGCGGCGGGGGAAATTAAGAAAGCCCTCTCTTTCGAGAGGGCTTTCTTGCGGGAAGATTGGTGGACCTTAGCGGGATCGAACCGCTGACCTCCTGCATGCCATGCAGGCGCTCTCCCAGCTG
>JACQJQ010000125.1 GCA_016204945.1 Elusimicrobiota bacterium | reverse complement strand
TTTCGACTCTCGGTTTTCGCGAAGCGAAAACCCTGGCGCCTCAAGGCGCCATTCCGTTCAAGCGCCGTTGCCTGCGCTTGTCCCAGGGATGTTTCAAAACCCTACAAACTGGGAGGCTTATCATAGTTGACAAAATGAGTCACCTATACTACACTGACGTCAGTAAGGGGAGTAGATCCTCGGCCGCCGGATCGTCAAGACGCCCGAAAGGGCCGGTCCGGCGGGTCCCGAAAGGGCCGATCAAGACCTTGCGCGCGCGCGCGGGGTTTTTTTACGCGCGCTCGCGCGGCGCAGTCTCCCAGGAGGAGTTGAAATCATGACTTGGGTCAAACGCGTGTTCCTGTTCATGGCCGTGAACCTGCTGGTGGTTCTCACCATCTCCGTCGTCCTGCAGTTCCTGGGCGTCGGACCTTACCTGAGCGCCCGCGGCATCGACTACCGTTCCCTCGCCCTGTTCTGCCTCGTCTGGGGCATGGGCGGAGCCTTCATCTCCCTCGCCCTGTCCCGCACGATGGCCAAGTGGAGCATGGGCGTGAAGGTGCTCGACCCGCGCTCCGGCGACGCGCTCGTCAAGACCGTCCACGACCTGGCGCGGCGCGCGGGCCTGCCGGAAATGCCCGAGGTGGGCGTCTACAACAGCCCCGAGCCCAACGCCTTCGCCACCGGGCCGACCAGGTCGCGCGCGCTGGTCGCCGTCTCGACCGGCCTGCTCGAGAGCATGAGCTCCGAGGAGCTCGAGGGCGTCCTGGGCCACGAAATCGCGCACGTCGCCAACGGAGACATGGTCACGATGACCTTGGTCCAGGGCGTGGTCAACGCCTTCGTCATGTTCCTGGCGCGGGCCATCGCCTTCGCGCTGAGCCAGAACTCCGAGCGGGGAGGGCGGCGCTCGACGGAGATGCTGACCGTCATGGCCCTGGAAATGGCCTTCGGCCTGCTGGGCATGGTCGTCGTCGCCTGGTTCTCCCGCCTGCGGGAGTTCCGCGCCGACGCCGGAAGCGCCCGTCTCACGGGCCGCGAGAAGATGATCGCGGCGCTCCAGGCCCTGCAGCGGCGCTTCGAGCCCCACGACACCCAGGAGGCGTACGCGGCGCTGAAGATCGCCGGCGGCCGCGGCGGCCTCTTGTCGCTGATCTCGACCCACCCGCCGCTCGCGGAGCGCATCGCGGCTCTGCGCCGATCGTGATGGTAAATACCCGCGAGAAATCCCGCCGCTGATTTTCTCGTCGAGAGAATTCCCGGGGCGCGGGCACCATTTAATCAGCCTCTTGTTAATTAAAGGTTTCTCTGTTATCTTTTAATTACATATGGGCCAAAACAAAGAGGGGAATACTCGGGCCGGTCGATGGCAACGACAGCCGGGACCCGAGCCTTATCGTTGCTTTTTCCCGACGCCGCTGCCTCCCGTCCCGCCGCTTGAGCTGACGGAGTCTCTCCAGGTGGCCCAGGACCGCGCCACCAAGGCTTTAGCGCGCCTCGATGGGATGGCCGGGCTCCTTCCCAATCCGGGTCTGATTCTCTACACCTACATCCGCAAAGAAGCGGTGCTGTCCTCCCAGATCGAGGGAACGCAGTCCTCTTTATCCGATCTCCTCCTCCATGAAAGCAAGCAGGCTCCCGGCGTCCCTAAATCCGACGTCAAGGAGGTCTCGAACTACGTCGCCGCCATGGAACATGGGCTCAAGCGCTTGAAGGACGGCTTTCCCTTAAGCCTTCGGCTCATCCGGGAGATTCACGCCGTGCTGATGAAGGGCGCACGAGGAGGCGACAAGCGCCCCGGAGAGTTTCGAACGTCGCAAAACTGGATCGGCGGCACGCGCCCCGGCAATGCCGTCTATGTCCCTCCTCCTCCGCACGAGGTCTTGCCCGCGATGGGCGCGCTGGAGAAATTCATTCATGGTGAGCCGGTCCAGATGCCGACGCTCATCAAGACCGGCCTGGTTCATGCCCAATTCGAAAGCATCCACCCCTTCCTAGACGGCAACGGCCGCGTCGGACGGCTCCTCATATCGTTGATGCTCCACACGGAAGGAGCGCTGGCCTATCCGCTCCTGTATCTCAGCTTGTATTTCAAGCAGCGCCGGACTCAATACTACGATGCGCTGATGCGCGTGCGCACGGACGGCAAATGGGAGGAATGGCTTGCGTATTATCTCGCAGGAGTCGAAGAGGTCGCCCAAGAAGCCAATGCGACCTCCGAACAGCTTGTGAGGATGTTCGCCAAGGACCGTCAAAAGGTCGGCGCCATGGGCAAGGCCGCCGCTTCGGCTCTCAAGGTCCACGGGCTTCTCGAAAAACATTGCCTCGTCTCTCTGGCATTGGCTCGGAAGGAACTCGGCCTGAGTCTTCCCACCGTCGCCCAAGCGATGGCGCGCCTTCATAAGGCCGGAATCGTCCATGAGATTAGCGGAAAGCGCCGCAAGCAGGTCTTTGCCTACCAGGCGTACTGGAAACTCATCACGCGAGGGATGGAAGAGACTCGCGACTGACTATGATTTCGACGCCGAGGAAATCGTGACGGGAAATCAAAATCTCCGTTGCAAATACGATATAATCCCGCGCAGGAAGGGTGGCCGAGTGGTCGAAGGCGCACGACTGGAAATCGTGTAGGGTCTAAAAGCCCTCGAGGGTTCGAATCCCTCCTCTTCCGCCGTTTTTTGAAAGCCCCGCGACCCGTTCCTCCGCGCTCCATCCTCGTCCTCGCCGCGTGCGCCTTGCTCGTGCTGGCCTTCGCGCCGGCGCAGTATTTCGGCCGCCAGCAGGACGACGTGCTCTACTTCATCGGCGCGCGCGCCCTCGCGATGGGACGCTACTGCCTGCTCACTTCTCCCGGCTGCCCCCCGCTGACGATGATCAATCCGGCGTGGCCCGCTATGCTGGCGCCGCTGGCCTGGTTCACCGAGCGCCCGGGCCCCTTCCAGGCCGTATCCGCGCTGTTTCTGGCGGCCGTTCCCGCCGCGCTGTGGGCGTGGCTGCGGCGGCGCAGCGACGAGACGACCGCGCTGCTGGCCGCGGCTCTTTTCGCCTCGTCGCCGCTCGCGCTCTCGCAGTCGGGGGCCGTGATGTCCGAGGCTCCGTTCACGCTCGCTTTGCTCGCCATGCTCGCCGCGGCCGAGTCCGGGAGCGCCCGGACGGCGGGCCTGGCCGCCGCGGTCCTTCTGCTCACGCGCACGGCCGGAGTGGCCGCCTTGCCGGCCCTCGCCGCCCCGTTCCTGCGCAGGCCCCGCGACGCCGCGCGCGCGCTGCTGCCCCCCGCCCTCGCCCTCGGCTCCTGGGCGCTGTGGTCGTGGTCGCGGATCCATTCGGTCGAGAAATTCGACATGTTCTCGCTGACCTACGGAGAAAAGCCGCTCGCCAAGCTCGCGCGCGTCGCCGCGTCGAACGCGCGCTACTACGCCTCCGAGTGGGGCGGCTGCTTCTTTCCGCCGCCGCTCGTCGAGAGCCCGCTGGCCGCGCTCCTGGGCGCTTTGCTCGCCGCGGCCGCTTTGCGCGGCCTCGTCCTCGCGCTGCGCCGCCGCGGCGACGATCCCGCGGCCTGGGCGCTGGCCGCGACCGCGCTCATGCTCGGCGTATGGGGCTGGCAGTACGAGCGCTACATGATTCCGCTCCTGCCGCTCCTGCTCTGGGCGCTGGCCGCGGGCCTCGGCCGCGCGGCCAAGCCCGCGCTCGCCGTCCTGCTGGTCCTGCAGCTCGCGGCGCAGACCTTGCCCCGCCTCGGCCGCCCGAGCCCCTGGGCCGAGCCGGAGCTCGCGCGAACCTACGCCTGGCTGGCGGCGCGGCCGCGGCCCGCGCTCCTGGCCAGCGCCGAGCCCGCGCGCGACGGCTGGCTCTCGGGCCTGCCCAGCCGGCCCCTGCCCGTGGCCGAGAGCGGCGAGGATTTCGCCGCGGCGCTCAAGGCCGGGCGCGTGACCTTGATCCTGCGCGCGGACGGACGCGACTACGGGCTCGACGCCGACGAGACGGCCGCGCCGCGACGCGAGGTCGAGCGGGCGCACCGACGCCTCGAGGACCCGCGCTTCTTCCGGAAGCTCTACTCGTCGCCCGCGGAACGGACGGCCGTCTACGAGCCGCGCTGAGCGCTAGCTGAACGGCCAGCCCAGCGGAAGCAGGAGGAAGAAGTTGAACGCGGCGCCCGCCGCCAGGAAGGGGCCGAAGGGAATGGCGTCCGAGCGCCGCGCCTTGCCGGCGCGCAGGAGCCAAAGCCCGTAGACCGCGCCGAGCAGGGAGCCGAGCATCAGCGCGTCGAACGCGCCGACGGCGCCCGTCCACGCCCCGATCCCCGCCAACAGCTTCACGTCCCCCCCGCCGAAGGCCTCCTTCTTGAAAACGGCCTCGCCGCCCTCCGCCACGGCCCAGCCCAGGCCGAAGCCGAGCAAGGCGCCCCGCGCGCTCCAGTAGGGAGCCAGCCACCAGGAGCCGCCGGGGCCGGCGTCGAAGTAGGGATTGAGCGGCGAAAAGAGAAGGCCGGAGAGGGCCAAGCCGATCGACAGCTCGTCGGGAATCAAAAACGTGTCCCAATCGATCAGCGCCGCGGCGAGCAGGGCCCCGCAGGCGAGGACAGCGCCCGCCGCGAACGCGGGCGCGGCGCCCCATTTCAGCCAAAGCCCCGAGGCGAGGCACGCCGCCGCTAACTCGACGAGCGGATAGCGCGCCGAAATCGGCTTGCGGCAGCAGCGGCTTTCGCCGCGCAGGCGGAGCCAGGACAGCACCGGGATGTTGTCGAGCGCGGCGATGGGCGCGCCGCAATGCGGACAGCGCGAGCGCGGAGTCACGACCGACTCCGCGCGCGGCAGACGGTGGACGACGACGTTCAAGAAGCTCCCGTAGAGGGAGCCGAAAAGGCCGGCGACGAGGGGGGCGGGATCCACGCGAATGACCCGGAGACGCAAGAGGCCCCGGAATCTAAAGATTCCGGGGCCTCCGGTCGCCGCGCACCTAGCTCAGTAAGCCGTCCAGATGCTGCCCTTCGTGTCGGTGTGAGTGCAGGTGACGAGCACGTTTCCGACGTTGGTGTTGGT
>JACQJQ010000111.1 GCA_016204945.1 Elusimicrobiota bacterium | reverse complement strand
GGACGCGGCGAGCGGCCGCGTGACCATGGTGCCGCCGGCGCAGGCGGAGGCGCGGGTCGCGGCCGCCGAGGCCGCGCGGGCTTATGACGGACTGCGCGACGCGCAGGCGCTCGAGCAGTGGCTCGCGGAGGCCGCGGATGCGGGCCGCGGCGCGGCCCTGCTCGGGGAGCTGGTTCCGCGCGCGGCCGCGGGCGCCATGCCCGTCGACGATTTAGCGCGCATCCGGCGCGCCGCCGACCGCTCCTTGCCCGCGTCGTCTCGCGAGGATATGCGGCGCGCCGAGGCGCTGGCCTTCGCCCGCGCCGTCCGCGAGGGGATGCGCCGCTCCGAGGACTGCGCGATGTCCGTCGACGAGGCCCGCGCGGCGGCCGGCGGCGCGGCGTCCGTCGCCCGCCTCTTGTCGCTGTCCGACGGCGGGGCCGCCGCGGCCGCGCGCGCCTGCCTCGAGTCCGCGCTGGCCCGCGCGAAATCCCGCGCCGGAAAGCGGGCGGACTTCGCCGCCGCCGCCGCCGCGGGGGGCGCCGACGGGCCCGAGGGGGTGGAGCTGCCGGCGGGCGCGTGGAAGCGCTTCGTCGAGGGCAACGGCCTGGCGGAGTGGCTCGAGCGGACGCTCGATGACGCGTCTCTGGGCCTGCGCCGCAAATCCGAGCGCATCCGCGACAGGATCATGGCCGCCAAGCTCGACGCGTCCTCGCCGGCGGGCGCCGCGGCGCTGGCCGCCGCGGCCGGGGGAGGGCTTGTCGTGGGAGAGGACGCGGCGCTCAAGGCCTCGGGTCCGGTCGACGTGCTCGACCGGGTCAAGGAGGTCTGGGCGGCGTCGTGGATGCCGGGCCCGTTGGGCGCGCGGGAGCGCGCGGGACGAGGTGCGGGCTACGACGGCCGCGTCCTCATCGAGAAAATAGCCCCGGCCGAGGCGTCGGGCGTGGCGTTCTCGCGGGATCCCGGCTCCGGTCGGCGCGAGCGTATTTTCGTCGAGGCGGCCGCGCGCCCCCTCGATCTTTTTCTCGCCGGCGACGCCGAGACCGCGTCCTACGCGCTGGACCGGCGCACGGGCCGCGCGGCGGCGCCGCGCTCCGGCGCGGAGCCGCCCGCGCTGTCCGATTCGCAGTTGGCCCGCGTCGCGCGCCTGGCGCGGGCGCTCGACGACTGGAAGGACGCGGGCGTCGAGGTCGCGTTCTCGTTTTCCAGGGGGCGGCTGATCGCGCACCACGCGCGGGCGCTCGAGCCCCCCCGCCCCGCGCTGCCCCTCGCCGATCCGTTCGCGCCCCGCGTCGAGGCGCGGCTCCTCGAGATCAGGCCCGTCGGGCGCTGAGCAGGGACCGGAGCTCGGCGAGCTCGTCGGCGCCGAGAAAACCCGACAAGACGAGGCCGGCCGGGTAGGCGGCGAGAAGGGCGAAGCGGACGGCGAGGCCGGCGTTCGCGGCCGGCCACCAGAGCGCCGCCGTCCAGCCCGCGAGCAGGACGAGCCGCCCCCACTCGTAGGGCACGGGGCGCGACGCCCGCCCGAGCGCCCACACGGCCGCCGCCATCGCCGCGTAGGCGGCCAAGGTGGCCCATGCGGCGCCCATCATCCCGATGCGCGGGATCAGCAGGGCATTGAGCAGGACGTTGACGAGCGCGCCCGCCCAGGTCGCGGCCGAGACCGCGCCGGTGCGCTTGTCGAGCATCAGCGGCGCCAGCATGACGAAATACAGGCCGTTGAAAAGGTAGGCGAGGGCCACGATCGGCACGACGGGAAGTCCGCTCCAGAACGACGGGTGGATCAGGGGCTTGCCCGCGAGCAGCGGCGCGGTGACGAGCGGCCCGGTGAAGAAGACGATGGCGAGCAGGGCCCACGCGCCGAGCGCGCCGAAATAGGTGAGCACGCGCGCGATGAGCGCGCCGGCGTCGGGCCGGTCGGCGCGCTCGAGGATGAAGGGCTTCCACGCCTGGTCGAACATGCCCACGAGCAGCATCATGCCGATGCCGAGCTTATAGCAGGTGCCGTAGACGCCGGCCGAGGCGAGGCCCGCCGCATGCGCGACCATGGGCCGGTCGGCGACCTGCACGATCATCGAGCCCACGCCGGCGAGGACCAGGGGCAGGCCGAACGACAGCATCTCCCGCAGGCGCGCGCGATCGAGCGCGCCGAGGCGCGAGACGATGACGGGCGCCAGCATCGCGAGGGTCGAGAGCGAGGCCATGAGGTTCGCCAGGAACACCCCGCGCAGGCCGAGATGCATGACGCGCACGAACGCGTAGGCGAGGACGAGGTTCAAGCCGATGCCGGCGAGCTTGATTCCCGCGTAGGCCCCGGCGCGGTGGGAGCCGCGCAGCTCCGCGTAGGGCAGCAGCATGGCGGCGTCGGCGGCCAGTATCCAGGCGCCGTAGCGGACGAGGACGGACATCTCCTCGGGCAGGCCCAGGGCGCGGGCCAGGGGCGCCGCAGCGAGGTGGAGCAGGATGGAGACGGCGAGAGCCGAGCCCATTATCGTCAGGAAAGCCGCGCCGAAGGCGGATTCATCGGCCTTTCCTTCCCGCCGGCCCAGCCGCAGATAGGCCGTGTCCAAACCGAGCCCATAGATCACGGACAGGAAGGCGATGCAGGCGTAGACGGACTGCATCGCGCCGTTGTCGGCGGGCTCCAGGAGGTGCGAGTACAGCGGCGTGAGCAGGAAGCTCAGCATGCGCCCGAGGACGGTGGCCAGGCCGTACACCGCCGTCTCGCGCGCGAGGCCGCGCAGCTCCCGGAGCATGGCGGCATCCTATCAAAACCGTTATCCTATGGACATGGTCCCCGAGCGCCTCAAGTTGATGGCCGCGCGCTTTCGCACCGAGCGACAGCTGCGGCGCCTCTCGCGCCTGCCGAGCGCGGAGGGCGACAAGGTCTCCTTCGCCGTGCTCGGCGACGCGGAGCCCTCGCGCTTCTGGATCTACCGCAAGCTGTTCAACCGGGAGGGCGTGTTTCACGATCAGATGCACGAGCTGCAGGCGATGCCCTTGACCTTCACCGTGCAGCTCGGCGACATGGTGAGCAAGGGCACCCCCGAGCATTACGAGGCCTTTCTCCGCGGCCTGCGCCGCGTCTGGACCGGCCGGCCCTACATCACCGTGATCGGCAATCACGACCGCTCGCGGCCCAACGGGAAGTCCAATTCGATCTTGTACCGCGGCCTGTTCGGCAAGCCGAACTACTTCTTCGACCACGCGGGCGCGCGCTTCGTGGTTCTCGACTCAAGCGCCAAGCGCGTGACCAAGGCGCAGCTCAAATGGCTGCGGATGGCGCTCGATGTTCCCGGTCGAAAGATCGTGTTCACGCACATGCCCCCCGTCCAGTTGAGCCTGTGGGGAGGCGTCGGCCGCGTGCACGAGCTCGGCGGCTTCGTCGGCGGAGCCCGGGAGTTCGCCGAGCTCGTCTCCGCCGCGGGGGTCAGCCGCGTCTACATGGGCCACGTGCACGCCTTCGGCGTGCAGGATCACGGCGGCGTGCGCTACGTGCTGACCGGAGGCGGCGGCTCGGCGCTGTTTCCCTCCGGCAACGACGACCGCTTCCATCATTACCTGACGGTCGAGATCACCCCCGCCGGAATTCGCGACCGAGTGCATTCGCTCGAGGGCAAGGTTTTCGCGATTCCCCACGGATTGGTGCTCCTGCCCACGCACGAGGAGAAAAAGCGGCGCTGGTGGAGCCTGCGCTAAGCGAGCGAGGCGAAGCGCCCGCGGCGCGTCCAACCCGCCAGCCGCCGGGCCCGCGCATCCTCCGCGAGCAGCAGGTCGCTGTCGAGGTCGCACCACTTGAAGCAGCCGGCGCCGAGGGCCAGGTGCACGCTCGCGGCGAGGCCGCGCGCCGTCTCGGCCATGCAGCCGATCATCAAGGGCGTTCCGGCGGCCTTCGCCAGCGCCGCGATCTCCAGCCCGCGCGTGATCCCCGACTTCGCGAGCTTGACGTTGAGCGCGCTCACCCCGGCCTCCAGGGCCCGCGCGGCGTCGGAGGGCGACGCCGCGCTCTCATCGGCGGCGACCGGCACGGGGCTGCGCTTGGCGACGAAGGCCAGGCCGGCGAGATCGCACTTGGGCGTGGGCTGCTCGAAGAGGTCCACCGGCGCGCCCGTCTTCAGCGCCGCCTCGAGGAACCTCAGCGCGGACGCCGGAGAGAATCCCTGGTTGCCGTCGAGCAGGAGGCGGGCGTCGGGCGCGGCGCGACGCACGGCGCCCACCCGCGCCATGTCCTCGGCGAGCCGGCCCCCGACTTTGATCTTGAGGACGCGGAAGCCGGCGGCGGCGGCCTCGGCCGCGGCCGCGCGCGTCGACTCTTCATCATCGGACGCGGAGATCGTGAGATCGGTCTCGACGCGCTCCAGCGCCCCGCCGAGCCAGGATGCGAGCCCGGTTCCGGCCTCGGCCGCCAGGGCCGAGAGAAGCGCCGCCTCGAAGGCGGCGACGGCGGGGCTCAAGGCCCCGTGCCGCGTCCAGGCGTCGTCGACGAGCGCGCGCCAGCCGCGGACGTCCCGCCCGCGGGCGCGGAGGGCCATTTTTTGGAGCGCCCCCAGCAGGGCGGCCGGCGTCAGGCGCTTCCGGGCGATCGAGGTGGAGGCCTCGCCGTAGCCGACTGCGCCGCCGCGCAGCCTGAGCGTGATCGCGGCGTTGACGGTGCGCTCGCGCCTGCCCTGGGCGGTGATGAAGGGGCGCCGGAGCGGAGCCTCGACGAGTTCGACGCGCGCCGAGGCGACGGCGGTTCTGGGCACTGGATGACGATAGCAAAATGGCTATAATTTCCGCGATGACCACCCTATGGATGTCCTTGCTTCTGGCGTCGGCGAGCGCGCGCGCCCAGTCGACCGCCACTTTGCGCGGTCTCGACGTCTACCGCTCGGCGGCGCTGACGCCCGCCTCGGCGCGCGCGCAGTTCGGCGAGCGCCTGAGCTCGATCGTCGCCCTGCGCAACCAGCGCCGGCCCGCCTCGCTGGAGAAGGCCGAGGCCATCCGCCGCGAGATCGAGCGCGAGGCGGGGAAGATTCCCGGCATCGCCGACGTCAAGCTCGTGATCTCCGAGTACTTCACCTCCGTGGACCACGCGATGTACGCCACGTTCGACGTCGTCGACGAGGCGGATCGCGGCCGCCTGGCGTTCGTTCCCGCGCCGAAAAAGACCCTCTCCGATCCCGACGGCCTGCTCGCCGTCTGGAAGGCCTATTATGAGCTCGGCTCGGCCTTATCCCGGCGCGGACAGATGCCCGTCGACCGCCCGGACTGCCCCGGCTTCTACTGCCTTTGGGGCGGGGTGACTCCCGAGCTGGCCGCCCTGCAGAGCAAGCTGGTCGCCGGCGCCGCGGCCAAGGAGCGCGAGCTGAGGACGGTGCTGGCGCACGAGGCGGACGCCGACAAGCGCGCGGCCGCGCTGTTCGCGCTGAGCTACGGACCGCGCGGCGAGAGAGTGGTGGAATCCTGCCTGGGCGCGCTGAAGGATTCCTCCCCCGTCGTCCGCGGCGCCAGCCTTCAGATACTGGCCGATATCGTCAACCATCGCAAGGACCTGCGCGTGGACGCCGGCCTGATCATCCCCCTCCTCGACGATCCGAGCGGCTCCGCGCGGGGCAAGACCCTCGGCCTGCTCGTGCCCATGGTGGACGATCCGGCGCAGCGCGCGAAGATCCTCGCGGCCGCTCCGCGCCTCATCGACATCCTCAAGCTGACCGAGCCCGGCAGCCACGATCTGGCCTACACCGTCCTCGGCCAACTCGCGCAGAAGAGCTTCGATCGGCGCGATTACGCGAGTTGGGAGAAGTGGGCCCTGGAGAGCACCGAAGGCCTGAAGAGATGAGCCCCCGGCCTTAGCGCCGGCGCGACTCGATCTCCTTGCGCATTTCCCCCTCCAGGTCCTCCATCTCCTTCATCTCGGCCTCGAGCACGTCGTCGATGTCGTAGGGGGCCGGAGTCGTCACGATGACGGGCTTGGTCTTCGGAGGCGGCGGCAGCGGGACGGGCATGGCGGGCGCCGCCTCGGCGGGCGTCTCCTCGGCTGGCTCGGACGCGGCGACGACGGGAGCGTCTTCTCCGATCCAGCGGCGGGCGACGGAGGACTTCACGGAGAAGTTGACGCTCGTGATCGTGAGGCCGTCGGCCGCCTTGCGGGCCATCGAGGTGTTCACGCCGATGATGGCGCCGGAGCGGTCGAGCAGCGGACCGCCGGAGTTGCCGCGGTTGATGCTGGCGTCGGTCTGGAACGCGTCCTTGCCCGCCACGCCGCCGAGGTCGGCGATCACCGTGCTGACCACGCCCTGCGTCAGCGTCCAGAGGCCGCCCTGTTCCGGATGGCCGATCGCGACGACCGGGTCGCCGGGCTCCACGGCCGAGTCGTCGCCGAGCGCGAGCGCCTCGGCCTTGAGCGGGCTCTCGGGCTCGAGGATCGCCAGGTCGAGGCCGCGGTCGAAGCGCGCGACCTTGGCGGAGACGGGGTTCCGCAGGTCGCGCTTCGTGTCGCCGCTGACGCGCTTGGGCTTCAGGTAGACGCGGACGGCCGGATAGGGGCGGCGGGTCTTCTCGTTGATCACCACGTGGGCGTTGGTCAGGACGCGGCCGCCCTCGATGACGCTGCCCGTGCCGAGCTCTCCCGCGCCCTCTTTTTCAGCCGCCAAGATCAGCACCACGGAGGGCGCGGCGCGCTGGTAGAGCTCCTTGGCGGACATCGTCTTGGCGGCGGGCGCCTCGGCCTCGGCGGCGCGCAGCGGCGGGAGGGCGGCGAGAAGAACGGCGACGAAGAGCGTTGGTCGTGTCATGGCCCGACAATACCAAACAAATCGTGGCCCCTCCAGGAATCGAACCTGGATCATCCGCTTAGAAGGCGGAGGCTCTAGGGCCTGTAACTTTACTATGCGTCGATCCTAACAATTCCAAAGGCACATGCCCCCGCCAGGAATCGAACCTGGATGTCGCGCTTAGAAGGCGCGTGCTCTGATCCATTGAGCTACGGGGGCGCGAATCCGCTTGCCAATTCCCGGGGAGCGCGTAGACGTGCGTGTGCTCGCCGTCCACCGGGAAAGAGAAGGTCAACTCCACCTTCTCGTTGAACAACCGCGCCTTGGTGATCAGAGGGTCCACGAGCGCCCTGAGCCCCTGCGGGTCGATCCGCGTTAAATCGGCCTGGAAGCGGCGCAGACGCTTCTTGAGCGTCGGGAGGTCCACGTCGAGCCCCTCGCGCGCCAACTCCAAGTCGATGTCAATTATAGCCTTTCGCAGCTCATCGATGCGATTCTTGTGCTCCGCGTTCCTATCCTTGAGCTGCTCCAGAGAGATGACTCCTTGCTCGTAGGCGTTGAGCATCTTCTGACTGGCGGCCATCGAGTGCTGGAGTTGATCCTCCAGCCGCTTTTTGCGCTCCGGCATTTCACCCTGCCGCTTGGTCAGGAATTCCTGGATGCCGTGCAGGATTTCCCGCTCGTTGCAGCCGATCTGGCGGAGCAGCGAGAGGACGAGGCCGTCCACCTCCTCCTGCGCGACGTTCCTCAGCGCGCGGCAGTTGACTCCTTGGTTGCGCCCATAGCAGTGATAGTAGCGCAGGGTGCGGCGCTCGCCGTTGGGTTCCAGCCGCCACGAGCCCTGGCAATTGACGGTGCTCCCGCAATAGCCGCAGCGCACCCGACCGCCTCCGGTCAGGAGCAAGGCCGGCTGCCTGTTCCCGGGCGGTCGGACGCGCACCGGTTGAGCCGCTTCCCACGTGGCCCTGTCCACCAAGGGCTCCCACACCGCTTGAATGAGTTCTCCGTTGTGCCGAAGCAATCCGGCGTAGATGGGCTTCTTGAGCAGGCGGAACACGGTGGTGTTCCACCAGAAGGAGCCGCCGCCGGTCGAAGGCCAGCGACGGTCTCGGGCCATCCTGACGATCTCATCGATGCTCTTGCCCTTGACCCGCTCGCGGAAGATCGTCCTTACGATCTCCGCCGTCACCGGGTTCGGCACGGGGATCTTCCGGTTCTTGTCGTAATCGTAGCCGAAGGGCGACGGGCCTCCGAGCCACCGGCCCTTGCTGCGGGCCATCTCCCGGCCTTCCATGATGCGCTTCTTGAGAGTCCGCATCTCGACCGCGGAGAAGCCGCCTTCCATCATGCTCATGAACCACGACGGCGTGTCGCTCGGGTCGAGCACGCGGTCCGGCGTCGCGATCTTGACCTTCTTGGAGGCGCACAGGTTTATGAAGCTGAGATGGTCCGTCATGTTGTCATCGCGGGAGAGCCGCGAGACTTCGATGACCAGGACCATGTTGATGAGACCCTTCTCTATATCCCGGATCAGGCGCACCATCTGAGGCCGGTTCTCCACTTCCGCGCCCGAAATGATGCCGTCGTCGTAGACCTCATAGGACCAGTTTTGGGAGGCGGCGTAGGCCGGGAGCTTCTTGCGCTGAAGCTCCAGCCTGTGGGCCTCCTGCCCCTTGTCCAGTTTGGACTTCCGGATATAGATGCCGGCTCGAATCATGTTCAAAGTGTTCCGTGCTTCACTATCCACTTACGTTCGAGGGTGTCCGGAAGTTCCACCTTCCCGTCGTCCCACTCGATCTTTCGGAAGACGATCCAAGGACTGTGCGTGCCGTAGGCGATGGCGCCCAGCACCCAAAGCGGATCGCCCTGCGGGACTTTGCGCTTCTTGAGCAGCTTCCGGTAGGGATGCTCGGGCGGGATCACGCAATGGCGGATGATCCCGGCGCTCCACTCCTTGAAGCTCGCTCCTTGCTCCTCGCAAGCCCGGCGAACGCGCTCGGCGGCATGCGCCGGCGTGACGCCGTTGAGCGTCTCCGGGGCGTCCGCCTTGCCGGTGTGGTACAAAATGAGATTGAGGATATCGACCTTCGGCATCAGCGCGCGCGTACCGTGACGTGGTCGAAGTAGTCCTCTCCCTGAGTCCTGATCTGCTGCGCGGCCACGAGCGGGATGACGTTCAGCGGCACGATCTCCACTCGCGCCCCAAGCCCTTCGGCCATGCGCTCCAACGTCCGCGCCTTGGGATTGGCGTCGGCGCGCTCGATCCGCGCGACCTCGGGCTGCACGATCCTAGTCTTCTTGGAGAGCGCCGCCTGGGACAAACCGCGGAAGTTCCGAAGGACGCGGAGCTGCGTCGAGACGGGAAGCTCCAGGACTTGCGCCAGGAACAAGGACTTGAACTCCTCGTCGTCCTCCATGCTCTCCCGCAGGAACTTATCCAGGCCGCTTTCCTTTCGCTTGCCAGCTCTCATGACAACACCTCCTTCGCCCTCTTCCGAATGATCTCCAGGTCGCTGCGCGGAATTTTCCGCGACTTCTTCTCAAGATGATGCAGCAACCACAACTCGCCGCGCTTCACGCAGAAGTACAGCCGATACTGAATGCCCTCGATCAGCCGTCGCAGCTCCCACACCGAGCCCGGAATATCGGTGACCCGCTTGACGTCAACCTTGCGCGAGGACAAGCCCTCAAGCTGGAGTAAGTGCAGGTCGAGGCCGAGCTGCGTCGCGACTGCCTTTCGGTAAGGGTCATGCTTCAGCTCCCGAAGATACTCCAGAACCGGACCGTCATCACCGTCAGGATAGAATTCGACGCGCAGCATCTCGGTGTCCCCCATATTATAGCACCCAGCCTATATAAGTCAAGACCTATCAGCCCGGGGCGGGGTGCCGGCGGCCGGACCTCTCCGACCATCGCCGTCCTCAAGAAGCCGCCCCAGGACCGCGCCGCTGAACCGGCTGAAGCTGCGGAGGTCGGCTTCGCTGAAGGCTTCGACGCTCGGGCGACCGCACTCCCTGCCGTGAGCGAGGCACATGCGCGGAGTGACCGGGCCGGTAGAGGAGGTCGTGTCTGATAGGTTGGATTCCATTAGAACCTCTCATTGAACTGCTGCCAGCGGTATACGGCATGGCGGTAGACCTGGCTTCCGATCAGCCCGGCCAGGTCGGATGCGTCCTTCAGCTCGTGGAATGGCACGCGCTGCTCAAAGACGAAGTCCAGACAGGCGTTCACGATGTCGCTCGTCGTCATGGGAGCCTTGCCTTCGTGCAGCCGGTTCTTGTTGAACGTCCTGCGGATCGCGTCCATCCTGTCGATGTGATCGAGTCGGAGCAGGAGCTTCTCGTGCTTGTTGCTGTAGACTTCCGAGTAGCCTCCTCGGGCCTCGGGAATAGAAGCGTCGTCTGCTGCCGGCGGTGCGGGGCGCTTGGTCCGCGGCTGGTGCACCGGGCATGCCGCGTCCTCGCAGGAGTAGTTCTCCAGCGCGTAGCTCTCCGGTCCGTGGATGATTTCGAGTTGCAAGCTCAATACTCCAGCCGTTGGTTCACGTAGATGCGCAGCCCGGTGTCGGCGTCCACCGAGATGCTGGTCGTCACCTGCTGCTTCTCCATGTCCAGCTCCCTCAAGGCCTCTTGCGAGATGCCCTGGGTCGCCTGGGACGCGATGGGGCTGACGCCGGTGATGTCGAGCGCGGCCTGTGTGCCCGACACCACGGACCGCAGAACCGTGTTCGCCACAGCCGAGTCCTTGTGATTCTCCGCCTTGCCCTTGAGCCCGGCGGAGCCGTCAAGCGACAGCGCCATCCCCGAGAGCTTGATCTCATCGCCCTCCGGAAACACGACGGTGTGGAAGTTGACGAGCACCCGGTCGTGGCTCTTCTGGATGGCGACCGTCCCGATCACGCGCGTCCCGGCCGGGATTACGACCCTGTTGAGGAAGCTGATGGGCCGCTCCACCACGGCCACGGCCGGGGTCTCCACGTTGTAGGAGTACACCGCGTTATCAAGCCGCGCCGGGAAGGACAAGCCGGTGGGCAAGAAGCAATCCGGCTTCTGCGGCTGCCCGCCCTCGGCCGGCTTGTGCCGGCCGCGCTTGCAGGCGGCCGGCGGCGGGTCGCCGGCGCGCCGGTCTTCGGCGCGGACCGGACAGGAGAGAACGGCGCCTGCCGCGAGGAACGCCAAGGATCTAAAGGCTCTCATAGACCGGGAGGAGCCGAGAGAAGGCTTTGCGCTGCACGGCGCTCGCGATGGCATCCCGTGCCTGCGAGGCCTCCGCCAAGCCCTTGAACGAGACCGGATGGTCGAGGACGAAATCCAGGGCCGCGTTCACGATGTCGGAGAGCGTCATGGGCAGGGCGTCTTCGTGCCGGTGCTTGTTGAACTCGTGGTAGAGCCGCAGGAGGTCTGCGACGTGCTCCTCGCGGAGGACGAACTTGCAGTCCTTGTTCGTGAAGATTTCGCCGTACTCCCTCCGGAATTGGTACCGGAGTTGAGCCGGCGGGGTGCCCCCGCCGGCGGGCGAGTCCGGGCGCGCTTCGGGACGCGGCGCTGCCGGCGCGGACCGTGCGGAGGCCTTGCAGCGGCCGAACTCCTCCTGGGGCACGCCCATCGCGTCGAGCGGCGGGAACGACGCCTCGACGAACGGCCGCCTGAGCGCGGCGATCATGTCCCTCGTGGGCGGGGTCGGCTTCAGCGGCGCGTCCAGCTTGGCCCGAAGGTACTCCGGTATGGTCGTTTCCATGGCGTTTAGAAGGGATATCGAACCGGGACTTCGAGAACCCGGCCCTTCTCCCTATCCTCCTTGAGTTTTATTTTGACCTGAGCCCCCGCTGGGGGCGTGAACAGCAAGTAGCCGTCGCGCGTCCTGCCCGGCTCGACGAACAGCCTGATGTGCGACCGGACCGAGATTACGTCCTCGCCGTTGTAGGCTCCGAACTCCTTGACGAAGAAGTCGGCCCCGCTCCGATTGGTGACGGTCGCCTTCAAGATGTAGCGGCCGTTCAGGCGGCAAAGCCCCGCGAGCCGGAGATGGACGCCGTCGGCCCAGACCTTGGCGTCCAACGGGAATTTGGAGGGGTCCGCCTCGAAGGCGTCGCGGAGCGCCTCCGGAGAGTCGTCCAGCTCGGCCGCGGCCGGCCTCGGCACCTGCCGCGGGACTCCCTCCAGCGGCGACGCGACGGCGATAGGCGTTCGATCCGGCTGGGGCACGGCCGTGGTGGAGACCGCCACCGCGACCTCGCCGCGAGGAGCGTTGGGACGCGAGCGCGTCCCGGCCGGCCGCCGGCTGACCCGCGCAGGCCGGACCGGCTGGGCCAGCTTGGAGCCGCCCGCGAGCGCCGCCGGCGGAAGCGACGACGGCTCGCCGCCTGGGAGCAGGGCGTCTGATGGCATTTGCGCCGAACCGGATCGCGCCGGGTGAATGGAGGGCGGGGCGAAGCGCGCGCTCAGCCCGGCAAGGTTGGCGTAATTCGTCCGGTAGGCCCGCTCCCTGCCGAGCGGCATCGAGAAACCCGCGCATAGGGCCATCGTAATTCCTCCCGCGATCCAGGGCGTTATGCTCATTGCCGCTTGAATACCCGCTCCTTCATGTCCTCGACGAGCACGCCGTACGGCGACTGCTCCGAGCGCGGGACCTTCCGGAGGATGATGTTGTGCTCGAAGACAACTTCGCCCGACGGCCCCTCGGGCTTGTAGGAGACGATCTGCCGGCTTCCGAGCACGCGGCACTCCAGAAGCTCCGGCGTGTCGCGAAGAACCTCCAGGTCCGTAAGCGTCACCGTCACCTTGGACTGATTGGCCTGGAGGCTCTCGACGATGCCCTCGCGCTTGAGCAGATCGTCGGCCTTGCGCTGGAAGTTCGGGGTCATCATCGAGAATGCCGACTTGAGGTCCTGCTCGTACCCGTAGAAGTTGAGTCCCCAGAAGAAGCGCTCGAACAGCGACAGGAAATTCTTGATCTCCACTTCGCTGACTGGCGGCTGGCGGCCGGGCTCGGAGACAGCCTGCGCCGCGCCCGAGTCCGAGACGCGGATGACGACCGGCGGCCGGGTCAGGAGCAGCCGCACGAGAACCAGGCAGAGCAGCGCCACGGTGATCGAGAACCACAGCCCCGTCCAGAGGGCCCGGTTGGCGCTCTCAAGACCGCCCCACACCTCGTAGTAGGCGGCTGTCTCGACGGCCGCGACCTCGGCCGTCGGCGCGGGCGCCTGCGTCGGCACCGCAGCCTTCCTGCGGAACAGGCGGCGGAGAAGATTCACGGCCACACCCTGGAGCGTTCCGGCGTTCGCGCCGGCATCCCTTCATGGAGCAGAACGACGGCGCCGCCGCGGTCGTGGAAGACGCCGATGGCTTGCGCGTCGCTCACCGGCAGGAGGAAGTAATACCCGTGGCGCGGCGTGTGCTCGATGCGGCCGCGGCACCACTGCCCCCCCAGGTTGATCTCAACGAGATCCCCGCAGGTAAGCTCGCGCTCGCCGTACTGCCAGCGGCCGTTCCCGTTCATTTCCAACGCTCCGGGTTGGGTCATGGTCTGTTCTCCTTGCCGGGCTTGGCGTCTTTTTGCGGGAAGATGCGCCTCCCGACCGCCGTCATGGTAGCCGCCACCGGATAGGCCATGGGATGATGGAAGATGTGGTTCTTGAAGGGGTCCTTGTCTCGCCGGAAGGCCTCGACCTTGGAGCTGATGAAGCTGCCGGCGCGCATCGTCTTGACGAAAGAGATCGTCTGCACCGCGCCGAGCGCCGCCTCGCCGAAGGCGGCCAGGTTCTCACCCGAGAGAAGCCGCGCTGCCACGATGGGCGTTCCCATCACCAGGAGAATGAAGGTGACGTTGACGGTCAGCATCCCGATGTAGTCCTCGCCCGCTCCGGCGCCGGAGGCAGCCGCGACGGGGCCCAAGGTGAGCCAGACCCTCATCACGAGCCGGAGGAAGAAGCTCCAGAAGGCGACCTGGAAGGAGTTCGCGATCCAGCCCCGCGTGACCTGGCTGGTCCGCTGGTTCACGGCGCAGACGATGGCGAGGGGCCCGAAGGCGTAGAGCAGGCTCAGAAAGCATCCTTGGAGCATGACGATCACGTCCCTCACCGTCACCGCGATTAAGGTGGAGAGAAAGAGGATGATCTGCTGGATCGAGGTCGCCGAGTGGAACAGGATCGAGAGCGTCGGGAAGCGGGAGTCGCTGCCCTTGAGCGTCTGGGTCAGGAAGTTGCCCCAATCCTGCTCGCTCAGGATTGCGAAGGCCATGATCTGCGACAACTTGAGGATGAAGTAGAAGAGGCGCTTGTAGCAGAGCAGGCACACGGCCACGGCGAAGACTCTCGCCAATAGCCCGCTGTAGCTGGGCATCTCCTTCTGCTCCAGGCTCCTCATGTTCATCTCGATGATCGTGAACGGGATCATGAAGGCCAGCATGGCCAGGGACATGCCCTTGGTCACCGCCGCCAATCCGGCGAGCTTGTCCGGTATCTGGCTGATGTCTAAAAGAAGGCTGGGCGTCATTCCTGTTCCTCCCGCCGGGCGGCCTCGGGTGAGACGCGCTCCACGCTCTTGCGAATCTTCTGGATAAGCCTCTGCTCGGCCTGCTGTCGCCTCGTCTCATTGGCGAGGATCATGGACTGGATCTGAATGAGCCGCACGTTGTCCTCATGGAGCTGCGCCATCATCTGGAGCTGGATGCCCTGGGCCTTCACGCCCAGATTGGCCGCGTCCTTCGGCGAGAGGCCGTCCGCGTTCTTCGCAATCTGCACGCCGACCTTCCTGTTGGCGATCAGGTTTCCCAGCTCGTCGCCCGCGTACTTCATGTTGTTGGCGATGGAGCGGTCGATACTGTTGAAGAAACGGTCCACGCCGGTGTCGGTGTTGTAGGTGTGGATGAAGTCGCGGTCGATGGAGGCCCGAAGCTCGTCGCCCATCTGCTCCGCGCCCTCCTTGAGCTGCATGCCTACGTTGTAGAGGATGCCGCGCCCCTGGTTGAGGCGCTGGAACTCCTTGTAGTAGCGGACCGAGGCGTCGTAGTTCTGCTTCATGATCCTGATCTGCTCGATGATCTTGATCTTCATCCAGGCCTGGTACGCCTGGTCCTTGGCGTACTTGGCTCCGTTGACGACGGTATCGACGAAGAAGGCGTGGGCCGGAGCCTGTAGCCCGCCGAGCAGAATGAGGCACAGCAGCAATCGACGCATCATCGTCCCTCCGCGAGTTTGAGCAGCAAGTCGGCCTGCGAGAGCCCGGGGTTCGCGGCCCGGGCCTTCTCTTCCGTGAGCCAGTCCTGGGCATTGGTCGTGCAGACCCAGTAGTCGAGCGGGCTCGGCTCGATCCGGGCGATCAGGGAGTGTCCTCCGAACTTGAGGAACACGTCGGAGAACACGCCGGGCTTGGACTGGAGCTGCCGCACGGCCTCGATCTCGTTGGCGTTGAGGTCGAACTGCGGCAGCAGCTCGTGGCCCTTGGCGAGCTTCAAGATGATCTTCACGTAGCTGTTGGCGATGATGGCCTTGGCCGCCCGCGTCTCCAGGAAGTCGGTCGGGGACTGCGAGATCGAGAAGACCGCCCCGTTGAACTTGCGGGCGGTGCGGTAGAGGTTCTCGATCAAGGAGGCGCCCACGTCGTCGTTGAAGAACTTCCAGCCTTCGTCGATGGCGATGATCTTCTTGAGGCCCCGGTCCTGGAGCTTCTTCCAGATGATCGAGCGGATGACGAAGAAGTACACGCTCTGAAGCTCCGGGTGGTCCTCAAGGCTCTGGAGGTCGAAGACGACCAGGCGCTTGTCGATGTCGAAGGTTCCGGGCCGGTTGAAGAGCCGCCCGTACATCCCGGCGGTCCACATTTCGAGCGCGTCGGCGAACATCTTGGCGGCCGGCTGCTCGACCGCCAGGAGCGCCAGCTCCTCGCGGACGTTTTGAAGCAACACCTCGCCCTTGGCGTAGGCCGCTTTGATGGCCCTCTCCAGGAGGCCCTTCTGCTCCACCGTGACCGAGCGCCCTTCCCCCAGGCACATCCGGGAGATGAGCAGGCTCAAGTAGGCCACCGTGTCGTCGTCGAACTGGCCGTTCTCCATGATCTCGTCGGCAGGCGGAAAGGGATTGAAGCCGAACTCCTCGGCGAGGCGGACCTCGACATAGGCGCCTTGGAAGGAGCTGGCGAGCTTCCGGTAGGAACCGCCCACGTCGATGACGACGACGTGGTTCTTGTCGGACTCGGCCAGGAAGTTGCTCAGGAGGTAGTTGGTGGTGAAGCTCTTGCCGGAACCCGTGGTGCCCAGGACGAGGCCGTGCTTGGCCGGCAGCTCGTCGTCGAAGGTATCGAGCCCCACCAGCTCCCCGAGCGGGGTCTCCAGGAGGATCTTCTTGCGGGGGCTGCCGCGCCAGGTGCCGGTGAGCGGCAGAAAGCCGCTCAGCGCGTTGGTCTGCATATAGAACTTCCGGTCGTTAAGCTCCCCATGGCCCGGGAGTGGCTGAAGGAAGAGTCTGAAGTGGTTCATGTCGTCGGCCGCGGCTTCGGCGGAGGCGAAGTCGTTGAAGGCCCCGACCAGCGCGGCGGCGCGCTCGCGAACGTCATCCGCGCTCGCGCCGCGGACCAGGACCGAGAGGCCGAACCGGAAGAGCTTCTGGGCCGAGCCGCGCAGTTCCGTGATCAGCTCATCCAATTCCAGGTGCTTCTGCTCGGCCTCGTAGTTCTTGGTCCAGGCCGAGAAGGCGAGAGTCCGGGTGATGTTGTTCTTGAGTTTGAGCCCGGCGATGGACTGCTCGGTGTCGAGCGCGTGCACGGTGAGCACGAGGTCGCAGTCGGGCCACAGGCTGTTGATGAGCTTCTGCGTGTAGCCCAGGTGCGAGACTTCGGGCAGGCGCAGGAGAGAGACCCCGCGGCAGAAGGAGCCCGCGACCTGGAGGTGGTCGAACTCTTCCTTCAGCGGGTGAAGCACGAGCTGTTCCCGGAGGGTGCGGGAAGCCGAGAGCGACTTGAGCGCCATGCCCTTCGGCCGTCCAGGGTTGAGTTGGTCGAACAAGAGGTCCAGAACCTCCTGGTTGTCGAGCCTTCTGAAGCGCAAGCCCATGTTGTGGAGGCGCTCGGAGACGATCTGCTCCAGCGCCTGATGCTCCTTGAGCCGCGCTGCCTCGAACCGGCGCAGGTTGTCGCGCCAGTTCGGCTGGAAACGCGGGACGATGAAGGTCATGGGCGCCTTGCGATCCCGCGGATGGCTGGTCACGTACAGCAGATACCGGCGGCGCTGCGTGAACTTGCCGGCGATGAACCCGCACTTCTTTTCGATGATGAGGCGCCCGAAGTCGTCGGTATTATCGGCCAGGGCCTCCTGGCGGTGCGCGCTCAGCGCGCCCGGGTCGCCGCGACGGACCTGGACCACGAACTGAAGCGTAGAGTCCGGCGGCAGGGAGTTGAGCAGCGAGCGCGACTGGGCCGTGAAAAGCTCCTGCCGCCCGGGCTCCATGAGAAAGACGTTCTCGCAGTCCAGCTCGTAGACCGAGGAGAAGTCCATGTTGACGCCGGCCAGAGCGTCGCCGCAGAACCTCCACAGATTCAGAAACTGCGGCAGGGGCGTTGCCTTGGGGTCGTGCATGGCGGCTCGCAGCCGGGTCAGGCCGAGTTCGACTCCGTTCATCGCGACCCCTCGGGACCCGAATGCTCCGCCTCGCCGAACGCCGGGACCCCTTTGAACCGGCTCATGAGGACGTAGCGCCCGAGCACCAGCAGGTAGCCCTGGGGCTTGCCGCGCTTGAGGGCCCGCAGGCCCAGGTACACCAGCAGCAGGAGCACCCCGTTCGAGAACAGTCCCTCGCGGTTGACCATGAAGGCCGCGAAGAAGACGAAGAGCAGGGCGCAGCCGTCCGCCAGCTCAAGGCCGAAGAACTTGTCCGGGGTGTTCAGGTTTCTATACACGCGAATGGGCTCCATGGGTTCAAAGTGTGCCCCGGCGGCGGCGAAGCCGCCGGGGCGGTCCGTCAGTACGGGACCAGCTCCTCCTGCTGCTCCGCCACGCCTTCGCCCGCGGCCTGCGTCTTCCCGTCTCCCGGCGCCGGCTGCGCCAGGGGCCGCAGGTCCAGCACCTGCAGGACCTCCCCGCTGAGTTCCCAGCGGTACTGCTTGCCCTCGACCTCGTAGGTCTTGATCCTCCCCGACACCCGCAGGGCGGTCCCCTTGCCCGCGTTCCGGACCGCCTCGGCCAGTCCCTCCCAGACCACGACCGGGATGAAGTCCGTCTCCTCGCGGCCCTTGTAGGTGCGGTTGACGGCCACCATGAAGCGGGCCATCTTCCAGGGCGACCCCTTTTCCGACTTACCCTCCCGGAACTTCGGGGGGTTGACCATCCGCCCCACGACGCACGCCTCGTTCTCCTGGGGGATCGCGGGTTTCCCCGGCCTCCCCGGCGCCTGCGGCGCCCTGTCCTGCTCGTTTCCGTCGTCCATGCGTATCACCCTCCTTTTTAGGTCCCAGATGGCCTGCATGACCTGCGGGACCACTTCCCCGGCGCTCGAAAATTCCCGGGTTCGCCGCACGCCTAGAACCCGCCGGCCAGCCGCTTCAGGAGCGCCACCACGGCCTGGGACAGGAAGATGAGCGTCCCGCCCCCGATCACGTAGCCGCCCTTGCGCATCGCGTCCTGGTCGCCCATGGCCAGGCTGATGCCGACCATGATGACGCCGATCACGAAGATGCCCGGCCCCAGGATCGTCACCATCCAGTTCGCCGACGAGTCCAGGAAGCTCCCGACCTGCCCCTCGTTGCCGTAGGCCGCCCAGGCGGGGGCGCTCATCAGCATCACGCCCAGCCCGGCCAGCACGTTCGTCTTCACTCTTTTCATTCGCATGACCTCCCTCTATCTGACTTCGTCTTCCATCACGACCGCGCCTGCCATGGCGGCCTCAAGGCCGTCGGCCGGGGCGTCCGCCGGATCGCGCCGGAGAATCTCCGCGATCATGTCGCGCGCGCCTTCCTCGTTTCCGTTGGCGTACTGGATCGCGGCCAAAAAGTAGAGCCGGCGCAGGTAGAGCCTTTCCTTGAGGCTCAAAGAGACGCGCAGCCCCTTGCGCGCCGAGTCCGCGCGCTTCTCAAGCGCCGCGTCCTGCGGATAGGCGCGGCGCAGCGCGGCGAGCGCCCGGTAGCTCTTGCCGTGGGCGCCGGCCTGCTCCACCTCGGCGGCTTCCGCCTCCAGCCTGGCCCGCGAAGCCTGCCCGGCGGCGGCGACCTTGCTCCTGAGGGACTCCACGCCGAGCGCGGTTCCAGTCGTCCGGCACAGTTCCAGGCTGTCCACCAGCCGCATGGAGTCGGAATCGAGGCCGGCCGAAGCCATCCGCAGGGCCAGGACCTGCCGCTCCGCAAAGACTTCGGCGGCGACGGGCTCAAGGGCGGAGTCCTTGGCGCGCGCGGCGACGCTCCTCAAAATCGCCAAGAGCCTCTCGCGGTCCCCGGGCTTAAGTCCAAGCATGCGAGCCGCCGATTTGTAGGTCGCGGCGTCGTCGCCTTTCGCCAAGGCCTCGTTCATCTCCCCGTTGAGCCGACGCAGCTTCTCCCGGCGCGCGACCTCAAGCGCCCGACGGTAGAACGCAGCCTTGTCCGAACTCTCGGGATCGAGCAGGACGGCCAGACGCAAGGGCTCGAGCGCCTTGTGATAGTCCTGTTCCTTGAAGTAGCCCTGGCCTCTCAGGGAATGCTCCTGGGAGAGGCCTTGCGCTCGCGCGAGAGCGCGGGCGTAATCCTCGTCCCGCTCCTCGGCGACGGGCCTGCGGGCCGGAAGCTGGGGCTGGATGAAGCGATAGGACAACGTGAAGCGGTGGTTCATGGACAGGGGCTTGTTCTCTATGGCGTAGTCCACGCAGAACTTGCCGTCGCCCGTGCGCAGCCCGACGCCGGCGGCCAGACCCTTGTCATAGCCGAGGCGGAAAACCAGCATGTTCTCGTAGGCGTAGCTGAAGCCGAGTCCGGGATGCAGGCCCGGCTCGCCCGCGACCTTCCGGAAGGACGTGGACAGCTCGGCCCGGTCATGGCGCACGACGCCGGAGCCCAAGGAGGCGCGCGACAGCGCCGCGAAGGAGACGCTCACGCCTCCGCGCAGTTCGCGCGGGAAGGTCTCCTTCTCCTCGGCGAGCTTCAACTCGGGCTGAAGGAGGTTCTTCAGCACCGCCCCGAAGGACCAGAACGGCTGGCGCAGCGCCCCGAAATCGTCGGAGGGCAGGAACGCCTGGCCGCCGAGATCGAAGCCGAAGCCCACGTCCTTGTTCCCGGCGAGATCAAAGCGCAGCATGTTCGCGGTGCCGCCGGCCGCGAAGTAATCGCCGATGCGGCGGGCGAAGCCCAGGAGGAGGCTCGTCTGGGTATTGGAGACCTTGGTTCCCGGCTCGTCGATGGCATTCCGGGCGATGATGTTCCCGCGTTCGAGCTGGATGGCGCCCATGCCGAAGGCCCCGAGGCGCGAAGGCACGGAGAGCCCGACGAAGTTGTAGCGGGCGCCGTCATAGAGGAAGAGATGCTCGCCCATGACCGCCCCGCCCGCGTTGGCCAGCCCGGCCGGGTTCCAGTACAGCGCCGAGGGGTCGCGCACCACGGGCACGACCGAATTGCCGAGGGCGGCGGCCTCCGCGCCCGGCCCGCGGGTCAGCAGGTGGGTCGCGCCGGAGGTCTGCGCGCAGACGGGGACGCCGCCCAGGTAAAGCGCCAGCAGTTGAAGAAGGACTCGCATCATTTCACCACCATGAGATAGAAGGTCTCCTTATCGTCCGGCCCCTCGAAGCGCACATGGCAGATATAGCTGCCGTTGAAGAAGGCGCGGCCGTACCTGTCCCTGCCCTCGAAGACGATTTCGCTGATGCCCGGCAGAATGTTCGCGTACTCCCGACGGAACAGCAGGTCCTGCAGCTCGGAGTAGACCGAGACGACGGCGCGGGTATAGCCCGAAGGCGGGGCGTTGAAGACGATGCGCGTCCCGCCGCGCCCGGGGCTGAAGGGATTGGGGTAGTTGTAGGCTTTCGGAAAGCCGTTCGCGGCGCTTAACGAGAAGGCCTGCAAGGGCGTCTGGCTCGTGGAGCCGTAAGGATTGGACGCGGTGATCCGAAGGTAGTAGCGCCGATAATAGTCCAGGCTCGTGATCGTCAGCTTGACCGTGTTCCCATCGGCGCTCACCTCGGTTTGAGGACGCAACTGCGACGGCCGCGCGGACACCATCAATCCCGCCGGGACCTGCTCCTGGCTGATCCGGGTCAGGACCTGCAAGGAGTCGGGAGACTCCCCGAGATAGACCGTGTACGTGATCGGATCGCCCTGAGGCGTGGTCACCCGCTCCCAGGCGAGCGAGACCTGGTTGTGCATCGTGCTGACGACCGGGGAGCCCTTGAACGGAGATGTCACGTTCAGCGGAGCCGGCGGGTCGTTGAGGAACGTCGGGAGGAAGGTCTGCACCCCTCCGTTCGCCGTCGTCGTCCCTCCGAAGCCGTCGAAGGCATCGACGCGCCAGTAGTAGGTCGTCCCGAACTGGAACGCGAGCGGAAAGCTCGTGGTGGTGGAGAACTGGACCAGAGCCGGCGCGGCGGCGCCGCTCGAAAGAAAGAGGCCGTAAGCGAGCGGGTCGAGGTCGGCGTCCTGCGAGGGTTCCCAGGAGAGAAGCTGGGTGGTCTCGCGCGTCGAGAGGGCGCCCGTCCCGGTCAACGGAGAGAACGGCGCGGGCGCCGTGTTGTCGAGCGACAGCCCGAGGCTCTGCATCGGCGTCGCCGCCGTCGCGCCAAAGTGGTCCAAGGCAGTAACTTGCCAGTAGTAGGTCGTCCCGAACTGAGGAGCGGGCAGGAGATACGAGGTCTGCGCGCCCTCTTGGACCGGCGCGAGCGCCGAGGGCGCGGTGCCGACCTGCAGCCGGAAGACGACGGGATCGCCCTCGGGGTCGGCCGCGGCGGACCAGGAGAACACGACGTTCGGCGTCAAGGTATGCTGGCGGCTCTCACCGGCCCCGCTCAGGATGGACGGCACGGCCGGGGCGCGGTTGACGAAGCGCGCGACGATGCTCGACCACGGACCGGTAGTAGAAGCGCCGTAGGAATCCACCGCGGTGACCCGCCAGTAATAGGTCGTGTCGAACAGCGGCTTGAGCGCGAACGCCGTGGCTTCTGCGAGGTCGGTGGACTGCCAGCTCCCCGTGCTGAGGCCGAGGTCCAGTCGGTAGGCGACGGTATCGCCGTCGGCATCACCCGCAGGCGCCCAGCTCAACGACAGCTCGGGCGAGAGCGTGTGGAACTCCCGGACCGCGGCCGTGCTCGTGTAGAGCAGAGCGCCGGGCGCGGAGTTCCTGAAGACCAAGGCGAAGCTCCGGATGCCGCCGCTCGCGGCGGTGGTCGCGCCGAAGGCGTCGTAGGCGTCAACGCGCCAATAGTAGGTGGAGCCGAAAGCGAGGCCCGGCCACGGCGCCGAGGTCTGCGTCGTGTCGGCCAGCGCGGCCAGCGCGCCCGCTGACGTGCCGACATAGACGCGGTAGGTCACGAGGTCCGCGTCGGGATCGCTGGACGACGTCCAGGAGAGGCTTTGGTTGGCATTCCGAGTCACCAAAGTCCCCGCCGGGCCGATGGGATCGAACGCCTGCGGAGCGCCGTTGCTGAACTGGTAGAAGACCCAGTTCAGCGGCGAGGCGGAGGCGGCCCCGTAGATGTCCGTCGCGACGATCCGGTAGTAGTAGGCCGTGTTGACGGCGAGATTCTGGAAGGTGTGCCCGAGCGACGCCGGAGTCACCGGCGACAGGCGCTCGCTGTTCGTGCCAAACTGGACGCTGTAGGTGAACGAGTCCCCATCCGGATCGGCCGAGTCCTGCCAGAAGATGGACTGCGAAGGCGACCAGCCGTGGTAGGGGATCGTCCCCGACTTCGAGAGGTTCGCCGGTACCGTCGGCGCCGAGTTTCGGAACGACGGCTGGAAGACCTGGACGCCGGTCGCGCTGACGGCGCCGAAGCTGTCGCGCGCGGCGGCCTGCCAGTAGTAGTTCGTCCCGTACTGGAAGGCGAGGGCGTAGCTTGTCGCGGTCGATGCCTGCACCACCGGCAGGGCCGTGGGATCGGTCGAGAGCGAGAACTCATAGGTCACGGCGTCGCCGTCCGGGTCGGCGGCCTTGCTCCATGAAAGGATCTGGCTGGTGTTGCGCGTCGAGAGCGGCCCCGTGCCCGTCAGCGGCGCGGGCGCGGCGGGCGCCTCGTACTGAAGCTCGACCAGCAGCGCCTGGACCGGAGTGGAGGCGAGGCCCCCATAGGGATCGTAGGCGCTGACCTGCCAGTAGTACGTCGTCCCGAGCTGCGGAGCCGGGATCGCATAGGAGGTCAACGGCCCGTCCTGAATGACGGAGAGACCTTGCGGCGCGCTCCCAACCGCCAAGCGGTACGCCGTGGGGTCGCCGTCCGGGTCCGCCGAGGTTGACCAGGAGAGGCTGACGCTCGGCGTCAGGGTGTGTTGCCGGCTCACACCGGCGCCGCCCAGAACGGCCGGAACGGCCGGGGCGCGGTTGACGAAGCGGGCCAGCGCGCTCGTCCACGGGCCGGTCGTGGCTCCGCCGTAAGGGTCGGCCGCCGTGACGCGCCAGTAGTAGGTGGTCTCGAAGAGCGGCTTCAGGTTGAACGAGGTGGACGCGCCCAGGCTGAAGGCCTGCGCGCTCCCCGTGCTGAGCCCGAGGTCCAACCGGTAGGAAACGGGATCTCCGTCGGCGTCCGGGGACGCGGACCAACTGAGGTCGATGCTCGGGAACGTCGTGTGGAACTCGTGGACGGCCGCCGTGCTGACGTAGCCCGGCGCGGATGGCGGGGAGTTCCGGAAGGTCAAGCCGAAGCTCTGGACGCCGCCGCTCGCGGCGGTGGTCGCCCCGAAGGCGTCAAAGGCATCGACGCGCCAATAGTAGGTCGCGCCGAACGGAAGGCCCGTCCACGGCGCGGCGGTCTGCGTCGTGTCGGTGAGCGCGGCCAGCGAACCGGAAGAAGTCCCGACGTAGACGCGGTAGGTCACCAAGTCCCCGTCAGGATCGCCGGAAGCCGTCCACGAAAGGCTTTGGTTGGCATCCCGAGTGATGAGCGATCCTGTCGGGCCGACTGGATCGAAGGCGCGCGGCGCGGTGTTGTAGAACTGGTAGTAGACCCAGTTGAGCGGCGACGCGGAGGCCGCGCCGTAGATGTCCGTCGCGACGATCCGGTAGTAGTAGGCCGTATTGACCGCGAGGTTGGAGACGGTGTAGCCGAGCGGCGCCGAGCCTATCGGCGAAGGCCGCTCGCTGTCAGTTCCGAAGTAGACGCTGTAGGTAAACGCGTCGCCGTCCGGGTCGGCCGCGTCCTGCCAGAACAGCGACTGCGACGGCGACCAGCCGTGGTATGAGAGCGTCCCCGTCTTGGAAAGGTTCGAGGGCACGGTCGGCGCCGAGTTGCGGAACACGGGCAGGAGGGTCTGCACCCCGGTCGCGCTTACGCCGCCGAAGCCGTCCCGCGCGGCGGCCTGCCAGTAGTAGGTCGTGCCGTACTGGAAGCTCAGGGTATAGCTCGTGGCGCTCGATACCCGCACCACCGGCAGGGCCGCGGCGTTGGTCGAGAGCGCGAACTCATAGGCCACGGCGTCCCCGTCGGAGTCGTAGGCGGCGCTCCACGAGAGGACCTGGCTGGTGCCGCGAGTAGACAGCAGGCCCGAGCCCGTCAGCGCCCCCGGCGCGGTCGGTGCGGCGTTCTGGAGCTGGATGAGAAGGGCCTGCACCGGAGTCGTCGCGGCGCCGCCGTAGGGATCATAGGCGCTCACCTGCCAGTAATAGGTCGCGCCGAGCTGCGGGCTCGGCAGGCTGTAGAAGGTCTCGGGCCCGTCCTGCGCGACGGCCATTGATTGCGGGGAGCCGCCGACCCACAGCCGGTAGGCCGTCAAGTCGCCGTCCGGGTCGCCGACGGCGGACCAATCGAGAACGGCCGCAGGCGTGAGCGTGTGCTGGAAACTCGTTCCAGCGCCCGAGAAGATGGTTGGCATCCCGGGGACCGCGTTCTTGAACAGCGCCAGAAAGCTCTGCACCGGACCCTCAGCCCGAGCGCCGAAGGAATCCGTTGCCGCGACCTGCCAGTAGTACGTCGTCCCGTACTGAAAACCCAGCGAATAGGAGGTTCGCAACCCGGACTGCACCTGAGTCAGAGTTCCCGGGTCCGTCGAAATGGACAGGGCGTAAGCATACGGGTCGCCGTCCGGATCGCCGGTGTCCTGCCAGGAGAGCGCGACTGAAGTGGAGCGCGTGACGAGGCTCGACGGGGCTGTGTACACGAGCGCGGCCGGCTCCCGGTTCGCGAGATGGGCCACGAGACTCTGCCAGGGACCCGTCGAAGCCCCGCCGTAAGAATCGAGCGCGATAGCCCTCCAGTAGTAGGTGGTCTCGTAGGCGAGCGGCAAAGTGAATGCGGTCGCGCTGCCGAGAGCCACGCTCCACGTCTCGACGCCGGAGGCCAGCTCGGCCCGATAGGTCACCGGGTCCCCGTCCGGGTCCTCGGACGGATACCAAGACAAGGTGACGGCCGGAGAAGCCGTATGAAGGGAATAGACCGACGCGACGTTCAAAGAGACCGGCATCGAAGGCGCGCCGTTGCGGAAGACCGGATAGTACGGCTGCTCCTGCCCTCCGGCCATCGACGAAGAGGCTCCGTAGACGTCGCGGGCGCGGACCGACCAGTAGTAGGTGCCGCCGAAGGCGAGACCCGACATGAGCCGCGAGGTCTCCGGGATCGAGGACACCGTGACCGCCGCTTGTCCCGGGGCCCGCCACGTGAGGTCGTAGACCAAGGGGTCACCGTCGGCGTCCGAGGGCCGCTGCCAGGACAGGCGGACCGAGGTGTCCCGAGTGACGACGGTGCCGGTTCCTCCCGCGACCGCGAAAGCTGACGGCGCCGAATTCTGAAGGCTCAGGCGGAAGCTCACCACCGGCGCCTGCTGCGTCTGGAGCGGGACGCCCTCATACTGGTCCTGCGCCGTCACCTGCCAGTAGTAGGTGGTTTCAAAGACGAGGGACGCGGTTTCGAGGCTCTGCGTCGGCGTCGTTCCGATAGGGGTCAGAGCCAACGGCGAACTGCCGAGGAACACCGAGTAGACAACCGGGTCGCCCTCGGGATCGGAGGCGTACTGCCACGCGAGGACGGTCGACGAGGAATGCTGAACGACGGGGCCGATGGGCGCGATCTCGGCCGGCACGGCCGGAGCCGAGTTGTAGACCATGCGCCTCTGCGAGGCGGTCGCCGGTCCGGCCAGATACAGCATCCGGTCATCCCAGGCGCAGGCGGCGCTGGAGTCCCCCGCGAATTGCGCGAGGGAGTTGCCCGAGCCGTCGAGCTTCACGACGCCGGGTTGGCATCCCGAAGGTCCGCACACCGGCTGGCCGATATAGAGGTTTGAGTCCGGGTCGCTCCACATGGCGCGCGACGTGAACTGATAGTAGTTGCTCCACTTCGAGGCCGCCCAGTCGTTGAGAAGCGCTCCCGTGGGCGAATACTTCAGAACGTGCTGGCAGGTGTTGTCGGCCACGAACATATTGCCCTGCGGGTCCGCCGAGACCTTGGACGGCGTATAACAGGAACCGTAGGTGGCACTGATGCCGGGCATGGTGGTCGTGCGCACCAGAGTCCCAGAGAAATCGAACGTGTCGATGAAGCCCTTGGTGCCGCTGGGAGGGCACCCGCAGCCCAGGCACATCAGGCAGTAGTAAGTCACATGGTGCTGGCTGGTGATATGAACCAAGCGATTCGACTTGTCTATCGTGGCGGACATCACGGTCTTGGGAGGGTAATACGGCCCCATCGAGAGTGAGATCTCCGCCTGCCCCATGAACGCACCGGTGTTCTGGAACCGGCGCAGGATCATGGCGGTCGTGCTGACGCCGAGGTCCGCCACATCGACGATGCCCGACCCCTCTACGGCGAAGGCGGCCGGCGTCGAGACCCCAGTATCGAAGGAGAAGAGCGGCGTCATCTCCGGGGCTCGGAAGGCCGCGACCCAATAGGTCGCGGAGCCGGTCGGCTGGCCGAGCACGTACACATTGCCCAGGGAGTCGCGGTCGATCCCGGCGGTCACGGGAAAAGCGGGCGGCAGGCTCGCTTGTTGGAAATAGGCCGCCGCATGGGCCCGCGAGAGGCCGGCGAGGGAGAGGACGACTGCCAAGGAGAGGCGCTTCAAGCTATCGCCCTCCCGGAGGCATGGACGAACGCCACGCCGGGGTCGGCCGGGACGGCCGCCTCCAGGTCCAAGCCCTCTTCCATCTGTGCCGCCGGCGTCCTGAGCGGCGGGACCGCGATATCCCGCAGGAGGGTCGCCACGCCCGCGGTGCGGGCGAGGCAGTCCTGGCTTCCGGGCGAGAAGATGAGCGCTTGGCCCGGCGCCAGGTTCTTCAAGCCGTTGGGGTGGATGCGGAAGTGCTCCACCTCGCGCAGAGACATCTCGCCCGTGCGCTGCAGACCCAACAGGCCTTTCTGAACCCGCTCGGTTGTGTCGTAGGTGGTGTAGGTGCCGAGGGTCGAAGACCAGAACTCAGCGTCCTCCGGGTCCGGAGCCCGGAAACACACCTTGCACCCCGACGTGTTGTTGAAGACGGCGGAGGCGAAGGCATCGGCGTCCATGCCCTGCACCTTCTTGAGCTGCCCCAGGTCCTGGTGCGAAAGGATCGTCCAGAGCCGGGCGGACCCGACCGTGGCGATGAAGGAAGCGAACACGGGCGTCGCAAATTCGGCGAACTCATCCAGGATCACGCAGGCCGGGCCCGGCTTGGGCTCGGTCTGCTGGCGCCAGGACGCGACGGAGAGCAGCCCCGAAATGATCATCCGGCCGAGCGGGTTGGCCAGGACCTGAAGGTGGCCGATGGGCAGGGCGAAATAGGCGAGGCGGCTTTCCTAAAAGATGTTCTCCAGCCGGATCGTAGGCGCGTAGCTGTTGAGCAGCCGCCCCAGGCTGCCCGTCGTCCAAGGCTGGAAGGCGGCGGAGAGCGCGGTCGTGTCCGGGTTGCGCTTGAACTCGTCTTTCACCATCTGGACCAGGCGCTGGTCCTTGCACTCGCGGAACGCCTTGGTCCGAGCCTCCTCCGAGGTGAAGTAGTGGAAGCAGTCCTTGAGCGTGAACTGCTTGCCCGTCCGGCAGAAGACCTCGGCCATGTTCTGGATCTTCGCGTAGTCCACGGAGCGGTAATAATCCTGGCCCTCGCCGGAGGCCGTGGGCTCGCGGCCGATCGCGCGGGCGATCTGGTTGGCGATGGAGGTCGAGTCCTGGCCCGGCACCATGCGGATGGGGTTGAAGCTCATCGAGCGGGCATCCTGCGGGTTGAAGTACAGGACGCGGTCTTCCCGGCCCGTCAGGGTCGCCAGCTTGAGGAATTGGTCGAAGTCGGACCGGTCGCCCTTGGCTTCCATAAGGAAGACCGGCAAGCCCCGCCGCATGTCCTGGCCCGCGAGAGCCAGGAGGAGCTGGGACTTCCCGGCCCGGGTCGGCCCCACGATCTGCATGTGCCGCTCGCGGGCCTCGTCCTTGAGGAAGACCTTCGTATTGCCGTTCGCGATCCCAAGGAAGGTGCCGGCGTCGGCCTTGCAGGACTTAAAAAGCTTCGCCAAGGTCTTGCCCGTGTCCCAGCTCCCGCTCGGCTTGTCCCACCTGGCTTCCCGCTTTCCCACCGGCGGCTTCATCAGGAGCACGCCGAGCGCCACCGCCACGGAGAAGGCCCCGGAAACGCCGTACCAGACCCAATGGATCTCCTTCATGCGGGGCGCGGCCAAGCGCCGGAGCTGACGGTTCTCCTTCATAAGGAGGTCGAACGTCGCCCAGGGCATGAACGCCACGAAGAAGAAGATGGCCGCCGCGATCACGGGCGCGGCGGTCTTCTTCCAGCCCGTTCCAAGGGCGATCAAGCCCGCCAGGAAGGCGCCCATACAGCCGAAGAATTCGAGTTGGTTCATTGGTCCATACCTCCAGTCGTTCTAGGTGCTGCCGATTCAAGCGGGCGGCTTGCCGCCCGCGGGTCTCCTTCCGGGGATGGGGAAGGAGACGGTAGAGGAAGGGGGTGGGGGCGGGCGTCGCTTTCCAGCGGCGCAGCGGACTGACCCCGCCGCTGTTGCGGCGGGGTGAGCTCCCCGACGCGCACGCGGCGGGGAGGCGGAGCGAACGGCCCGGCGGCGGGCCCGCCCCCTGCCGACACGTCCTGGCGGGCTGGCGGGCCGGCCGGCGGGACGCGCTGGTAAGCGGCGCCCGCATAGGGGATGGACGCGGCCTTCAGCGTGACAGAACGCCCCGGCTCGTAGCCCACGAAGCGGCATCGCCCCTTCGCTTGAATGAACTCGTCGAGCTCGGCTACCAGGATGAAGTCCGCCCGGTAGTCCTGGGCCAGCTCCTTGATGAAGCGCTTGCCTCCGGGCCAGACCGTGAGATAAAGGAGGACGCCGTTCTCCGGCAGGATCAGGCGCATGGTGCGCCACCTTTCCCGATACTCTTCCTTGGACTTCGGGCCCCGCTCGATTTCCACGCCCTTGGCCTCGGAGTCGTCCGCGATCCAGAGGTCCGGGACGATCCGGGAGTCCGTGGCCGGCCGCCCGCCCCGGCCTTTCCACTCCACCCGTTCCCGGGCCGTCAGGACTTCAAGGCCCATCAGTTCCGAAAGGACCAGGCCGACGCCGGCCACCAGGGTTTCATGGTTGGCCATGGACTCCGAGATGCGGTGCCGGAACCCCGGCAGCCTGGCGAGACCCGCCTCTTGGAGGACCTTGTGAGCCTTCTCCGTCAAGGTGAAAAACAGCAACCGATGAGGAAAGCGCTGCGCTTGGAGGTAACCGGACTCCACGAGCTTTCTGACCCGCTTTGCCCGGCGAATCCAATGCTCGTGACGCTCCATGTCATTGAAGAAGAGCCGGACCAAGTTCGCGGGTTCATACGTCCTAACCAGGCCCAGGCCGACCAGTTGGCCCAGGCCAAATATCCCGTAGACCTCCAGAGCTGAAAGCCATTTCCAGTCCGTCGGTTGTAACGAAAGCCCCGGACCTCGATGACTCAATTTCCTCAGCATGATCCGGTCCCTTCTTCATGAATTGCAGTTGCTACTTTGCTGTCCTTCCGTTGCTGTTTTGCCTTGCTGTTGTTGCTGTTGGTTGTATTCACTTCCATTCCTAAAACTCTTCCTTTCGCTGCCCTAAACCCTCCATCTTCCCGACCCCAGTACCACAACATCCTCATCGTTGGGGGAGTGGGGTCGGGAAGCGAAACCGGCGCAGCCGGTTGAGAGGAGGGTGAAAAAGGGCAGCGAAGATCGTCGCTTTCCAAGACCCCAGGCATGTCCAACACCTTGTCCAACAAGGGGACACCTTGTTGGACAGCATGTTGGCCGGGGGGTTTTGTCATTCTTAGTTTCCTCACTCCTGGGAGCTGAACGACTTCAGCAGGCACTGAAGCGCCTCGGAGACCGCGCGCTCCCGGGTCACATCCTCCCCCGTTCGCCGCATGAGCCGAAGCTGGGAAGTGGACAGGATTCCGTGATCCGACATGCTCAAGTTCAGGGTGATCGGGATGGTCTTGCCCTGCCGTCCGCGGCCTTCTTTCTGCGTGCTCTCCGGCGCTTCCTGACTCTCCATTCAAGCCTCCTTTCCCGGCTAATCCGGTGATGATGAGCAGGTGGGGATTCATCGCGCTCCCCGAGTTTTGAACCGACTGGCTACCGGTCTGCCCAAGATTCATCGCCTCACCTTGCCGGGCGGGTGGGGATCACGCTCCCCGGTTTCGCAGCGACTGGCCACCGCTCTGCCCGCAAAGTGACCCGGCACTTACTAATCGTTTGAGCCGGGCATTTCGGACCGCTTTTTCGGCGAGTTTCGCGTCGCGGGACAGCAGCTCCTTCCACCACTTTCTCCGTCGGACGCCCCGGTATTTCGACTCCGTTTCGACCTTCTTTTTTGCGCGAGCGAGGTCCCCCATCAATTTGACCTGGTCTTGGCGCCGGAGGATGGCTTCCAGCGGGTCCAAGCCGTCTAGACTTCCGGCCGCAGGGTCTGCGCTTTGAACGTCGTCCATGGACTCATCCGAGAACTCGGCCCAGGCGTCGCCAGTAGAGCCGCGCGCCTTCTCCAGAGATGTCAGCCATTCCTGCTCCCGCCGGACTTCCCGCATGATGTCTCGGGCATTCCGTTTGACGGCCAGGAAGTAGTACCGCTCGCGCACCTTCTCGGTCATGAATTCGATGTCCGTCCTGCTGACCGCGTCCTCGGCAAGGGTCGGGTCGCTGGTCACGGCCAGGGCGACGCTCACCGCTCTGCCGTGGCTTTTCCTGAGGAAGGCATCCCGCCGGTCCGCCTCGCGCCAGACGTGGACTACGGATTTGAGGAAGCGCGGCGCATGCTCCTGCCAGTGATTCAGGTTCTGGCTGGTGCGCTCATGCTTCTCGTTGCGCAGGCAGGTGAGAAGCTCCTCAACGATGACTTTTGGGGACTTCCCGACAAGGCTCGGCGACAGCTCCGCTGCCGCCTTGGAGGCGAGCTGCGCCTCCCATTTGCCAAGCTTCGTTCCTTCGGTTGCGACTGTGAGTTCCGGTGCCATGTATGGTCTCCTTCGCCATTTTGGCCGCCGGTCCTCGGTGGGTTGCGATGGGCGTATGTTTGATTTTGAGGCCCCGAAGGGCCTTACGACGCGACGTTGATCTACGCCACTGCCAGAGCCCTTCGCGGCTTGGCTTTATCACCTCCCAGAAGGCCGTTGATCCGGCCCATCGCGGTTTTCACTCCACGAATCGTGATCGGATTTCTGTCTCTAAAATGAACCTCAGCGATGATGCCGTCGCGCAGCTCCTGGCACTCCCGGATGAACCACTGCCAATCGGAGTTCAGCCGGTCGGAGGGATCGGGTCCGACCCCCTGCGCCTCGCGCGGCCGGACCTTTGTAAAGTCGATGTAGGTATAGCCCCACGGCGCGCCGTCCATCACGACCAGGTTCTCGACCTGGCAATGCGGGCACTCTTCCCGGATCATGTTGATGAACTGCGTCCACGCCGCTTCCTTTCCTCCAAAGTCCATGGCTGACATGTCGTACCTTCCCGCAACGGCTCGGCGTTCCGTTGAAGTGGCCGAGTCCTGCGGCTGCCGGTCGCGCCGGCCGCCACTTGCTAGTGGGTCAATTTTTCTGACACCCCTCCGGCCGCTCGGATTCCCCGCTGGCTTCGCGCTACGCTTCGCCAAGCCATCTCGCGCGAAACGCGATGCATTTCGCTTGAAACGTATCTGGTGATTTGCTAAGATGTGTGGACGCCGTGTAGCTCCGCGAATTGGCGCGGGGGTATCCACGATTCCGCCGTAACGGGATGTGCCCACGGGAGACGAGCATCAGCAACGCTCGCCTCCCGTTTTTTAATTTATGCCGAAACTCTCGATCCTCGTAGTTGAAGACGACCCTCTAGCCAGGAAGGTCTTGGGGAATCACCTGGGCGGCCACCAGGTTGACTTCGCCCACGACGCCGGCAGCGCCCGCCAGAAGCTCCAGGCCGGCGGGCACGATATCTGCTTCATCGACCTCCACCTGGCGGACCAGGACCCCGCGTCCGGCCTCCAACTGATCCCCCTCGCCAAATCCAAAGGCATCTACCCGGTCGTCATGTCGGGACTTGACTCCGAAGGCATGGTCAAAAAGGCCCACGAGCTCGGCTGCCCGGACTTCTACAAGAAAGGAAACGAAGAGACGAACGTCCCCGCGGTGCTGGCCCGGTACCGCAATCACCGGAATGCCGGGGCCGAAGACATCTTCGAGGACCGGTTCGTGACGGTCGAGCCCGGCACGCGCACCAGCATCTCGGAGGCCGTCAAGTACGCGGCATCCGACATTCCCGTGCTCATTCTCGGCCCGTCCGGCACTGGAAAGACCAGCTTGGCCCGCATCATCCACGACAAGTCCAACCGGCCCGGGGAGTTCGTTGCGATCAACTGTTCGGCCTACACCGAAGACCTGCTCGAGGCCGAGCTATTCGGCTACCGGAAGGGCGCCTTCACCGGAGCGGCGGAGAACCACAAGGGCAGGCTCCTGTCCGCCCACCAGGGGACCTTGTTCCTCGATGAAATCGGCGCGATGAGCCTCAAGATGCAAACCAAGCTCCTGAAGGCCATCGAGGAACGCGAGTTTTATCCCCTGGGCTCGGACAAGCCGGAGAAGTCGGAATTCCGCATCGTCAGCGCGACGCTGGAGGATCTCCACTACCTCATCAAGGCCGGCCGGCTGCGCTTCGACTTCTTCCAGCGCATCCACGGCCTGACCATCCAGCTCAAACCCCTGGCCGCGCGCAAGCGCGACATCTTCCCGCTGATCGCGTTCTTCACGCGGGACGGCCGCCGGCTCTCGTTCACGGACGAGGCAAAGGCGTTCCTTAGCGGGCATGCCTGGCCCGGCAACGTCCGCGAATTGAAGAAGCTGGTCGATCTTTTGAGCGCCGGTGAACAGGGGCATGTCACGCTGGACGACCTGAAGAAGCTCTTCGCGACGGCTCTGGCCGAGGAAGCCGGCGACTTCGCGAGCGAGGAGCAGTTCCAGTTCGCCTTGCAGAACGGCCTGACCGCGACGGTGAATCGTCTCGTCGATAGCATCATCCGGCGCAGCCTCGCCGAGAACACCGGGACCAAGGCCAAGACCCTCGGCGACCTCCGAATCTCGACCCGGCTCCTGTACGCCTCGCTCAAGAGAAGCAATGGCGGCGCGGGCAGCAAGCCAACCGAGCCATGAGCGACACCCCCGAAGCCCTCGAATCGGTAATGCACGAGGTCGGCTCCAAGGCCTCAAGTCTGAGCGGCGCCGCGGCGCTGCTTGGGAAAGCCACGCCGGCGGAGCGCGAGGAACTTCTCGCTCTGATGGCCCAGCATGCCGAATTCCTCGCCCAATTCCTCGCCAAATTCAAGAAGGACGGCAAGCTGCCATGAGTGGGCCGCGGATTGCCGTTGCCGGACGGCCGGGCCTTCGCACCCAGGCGGGGATCAAGCTGGCGCGACTCCTGGAGCTGCCCGAGAATGCCTTGGAATCGCGCATCCGCGAAATCGAGGCGCACCCGCTCTTCCGCCGCCTCTCCGAGGCAGGTGTGCTGACGATCCAGCCCCTGCCCCGCTCAAAGTACGCCGTGCGCTCGCTCGAAGGCCGCAGTCTATGCACTTCCGATGAGGGCCTCGGCGAACTGCTCGATGGCGACGGAGCAATCCCGCAGCTCATAAGAAGGGTTGGACTCCAGAATTTCCGCGAGTATTTTCTCAACGACCAGTCCTACTCCGACCAGGAACGGGCAGACGCCTGCGGCATATCGCAAGCCGAGGGGCGGAAGCTGCGCGAGTTCATGGACCGGCTCTATGTCCGCTCCGAATTCGAGCCCGCCCGGAACCCTGCGCCAGCCACGGTGTACAGCTCGGTCGCCGGGGTCGAGCTGGAAGGCGGCCGGCCGGTTCTCGCCTTCTTCAACCGCGAAATATGGAAGGGCCGCTACCGAATGGACGAGGCGCGATACGCCGAGTGGAGAACCACGCTCCCGCCGAGCCAGGCCGGCGAGGTAGAAAAGTTCATGCGCCAAGTCGATCTTCTGACTTTCCGGCAGACGACGCTGTTCCGCGTCCTGGACGCCCTGATCGACGCCCAGGCGGCCTACCTGACGACCGGCGATCCCGACAAGCGCGTTCCGCTCACGCAGCGCGAAGTCGCGGCGCGCCTCGGGGTGTCGCCGGACGTGCTGAACAGGCTCATCGGCAATAAGTCGGTCGAGACGCCCTGGCGCCTGGAGATTCCCCTGAAGGTCCTGCTGCCCAGCCGGAAGACCATGATGCGCGACCGCCTCTACGATCTGGCCATCGAGCGCCCGGAAGCCGGCGATGACGCGCTCCGGGAAGAGATCCACAGGCTTTACGGCGCGACGCTCTCGCGGCCGTCGATCATCCAGTACCGCAAAGAACTCGGCCTCGGCGGCTGCGGCCAAAGAGGCGGACAAGAGGTTTCACGATGAAGCGAATAGTAGCCGTAGGTGCCCTGATCGCCCTCGTCGGCCTGAGCCCGGGCGCGGCGGGCGCGGCCGTGGTTGTGCCCGTCCCCGCGGGCCCGGCCTTTTATGCCCTCCCGCTTGCCGGCTGGGGCGGCGTGGTCCACAACCTGTCTCCCATGGTACAGTCGCAAGCCCTGTTCAACCCCCGGCTACTGCCGCTCCATGGCGTCCTGAGCCAGGTCAATTTGAGACTCTCAGAGAACCATCTGGCCGGTATCGAGAGCATGGAGTTCGTCCGATTCATGCCCAAGACCTACAGGGAGAGGCCCGAGGCCTTCGCAAGACTGGCCGAGGACAGGCAGATTGCCAGCCTGGCCCGAGGAGTCCGCGCCGCGAGCCGGGCCCTGGACGGCGAGGCGTCCGAACTGACCGAAAAGATCGGCGCCGGCAAGGCCACGGCCGCGGAGGTGGAGCGGCTGGCAACGATCATCGGCAACAACTTCTATCTGTCCCCCAGAGTCCGCCGCGATGTGGAGGAAAGGATCGCCGGGATCACCTCGCCGTCTTCTGCCGCCGAGCCCACGCACCCGGCGCTGCGCAGGGTCAAGGAGATCCTCGCTGTCCCGCCAACGAACCAGGGGGCGATTTTCGACAACGCCAACAAATCACCGTCGTCGGGCCTGGGCCCGACCCCCATTGTCGTCGCCTCGGCTTTCCAGTCGCCTCTGCGCAGGCCCACCGGGCTTGCCCCTAGCCGTGCCAAGTCAAAGGACCAAGGAGAACCCATGAACACCCGCTCTACAAAGGCCAAAGCACGCAAGGCCACCGCCGGCGGAAGCCCGCGCGGCATCAAGGCCCGCATCATCAAGGCCTTGGGCCTTCAGCCCCTGCCGGGTGAAGGCGGATACTACCGCGAGACTTACAGGTCAGGCACTCAGGTGCCCATACCGTCGAAGAACGGCGAGCAGCCCGTGATCCGCCACCTCGGCACGGCCATCTACTACTTCGTCACGCCGAGAGAGTTTTCGGCGCTCCACAAGCTCAAGAGCGACGAGGTCTTCCACTTCTACGGGGGCGATCCGGTGGAAATGCTCCAGATTTCCGAATCGGGCGAGGTTAAGACGATCATCCTAGGTCCTGACGTGCTGGCGGGTCATCAGCCCCAGGTCACAGTTCCGGCCGGCACCTGGCAAGGAACCAGGCTGCTCAAGGGCGGCAAATACGCCCTCATGGGAACGACCGTCTACCCGGCGTTCGAGTTCGCCGACTTCGAGCTGGGTAAGAGGGCCGACATGATTGCACGATTCCCTAAGTTGGCGGCGCTGATCAAGAGATTCACCCGAGAATAGTCCGATGCGATTTGCGAACAAAGTCTTCCTGCTCACATTTCTCGTCGCCGGTCTCCTGGGATTCGGCGTCACCTGGGCGTCCCGGAGCTATGTAAAGAGGCAGGCCAGGGACACCTACGTCTCAAAGTATTCCCTGCTCTCGGAATCGCTGGGCCACGCCCTGCATCAGCTTGAGGGAAACGCCGAGAAGCTGATGTACAGTGCCGGGAAGGTGGTCGTAATGGAGGACGATCGCGCGGGGCTTCTGCCGACGGAGCGCCTCAAGCAGTTCCGCGACGAGTTGAGCGTCACCCATATCTTCGTCATCGACGCGAAGGGACGATTCGTTCGCTCGACCAACGAGGACCCCAAGCTCATCCCCAACCTCTATTCGTTCTGCTCAGAGTACAGCAACCTGATCGCCGGCGGGGTCCGGTCGATGGGAACGCCGATCATCCCGCCGACGCCGGAGCCCAAGCCGTATAAGTTCCTTACCCTTCCGAATGCGAGCCGGACCAGGATGGTCGAGGTCGGCTTGCGCGTTGACTTTATCGGCGGGACGCTTTCCAAGGCGCTCCAATCGGACCCCAACGTCGTCAACCTCAATCTGTATGCACCGGACGGCACCTCGCTTGGCAACTTCAGCAAGAACGACTTCAACATGGTTCCCGGCAAGGCGGCACTGCCCGAACAGGTGCCCAGCGTCGTCGAGACCAAGGATGCCTATCAGTTCTTCACAAAGGTCCCATCGACCCAGCCGCGCTGCTGCCAATGCGAGGTCTCGGGAATCTCGAAGGACAGCGAATACTACTACGTCCTTGAATCGAGGATCTCGAAGGCGGAACTGGGCGCGGCGCTCGCCTCCATCGAGAGATTCTTCCTCCTCGTCGCCGTCTTCTCTCTAATTGTCGCCCTGGTCACGGCCAAGATCGTCTCGCGGACCTTGGTGCAGAGACTGGAAAGGGTCATCTCTGGAATCCGGGAAGCGAAGCACTCCAAGTCCCTCGGCACCCAACTTGAGGTCGGCGGCAAGGACGAGATCGCCCAACTGGCCTCGGAGTTCAACGGGCTTCTTGGCGCGCTGAGTGAGGCACAGACCGAGATCGTGAACTCAAAGCGCGAGGCCGCGAGGGGCGAGCTGGCCCAACAGGTATCCCACGACATCCGCTCTCCGCTGGCCGCCCTGGACTCCGTCTCGACGAACGTCTCCCAGCTCCCAGAGGAGCAACGGCTCATCATTCGAAGCGCCGTGGGCCGCATAGGCGATATCGCCAACCAGCTCCTCGGCAGTTACCGCCGCGAGGCTCCAGCGGCTGCCATTCCCACCGACGGCTACCTTCTCTCCAGCTTGATCGCCCCAATCATCACCGAAAAGCGCCTGCAATTCCGGTCGCACCTGGGCATTGAGATCGGCGCGCGGCTCGACTCGGCTGCCTACGGCCACTTCGCAGCCGTTGAGCCCACCGAGTTCAAGCGCGTCCTGTCCAACCTGATAGACAATGGGGTGGAGGCTCTCCCCGGCAAGGGAGCCGTGACGGTGTCGCTCAGCGGTCAAGGCGGCTCTGTCCAGCTCAAGGTAGACGACAATGGCAAGGGAATCCCGCCTGACGTGCGCGAAAGGCTGGGGCAGAGGGGCGAGACCCACGGCAAACCGGGCGGGTCCGGCCTCGGGCTTTACCACGCCAAGACCTGCGTCGAGGCCTGGGGAGGGTCCCTGGAGATCGCATCCGAGGTAGGCAAGGGCACGAGCCTCCTGGTCACGCTGCCCGCCGCGCCGCCGCCGGCATGGTTCGTGTCGCGCTTGGAACTCGTCCCGAACAGCCCCGTCATCGTGCTCGACGATGATACGACGGTCCATCAGATTTGGCAGGGGCGCTTCGACGCGCTGGCCGTCCGAGAGACCGGCGTGGAGGCCCTGCATTTCTCGCGGGCCGATGAGCTGCGGGTATGGGTGCGGTCCAATCCGGACAAGGCCGCAAGCGCGCTCTATTTGCTCGACTACGAACTGCGCGGGCACACCGAAACGGGGCTGACCCTCGTTGAGGAACTCGGCCTGGGACACCAGGCAATCTTGGTCACAAGCAGGTTCGAGGAGAAGGCAATCCTGGATGAGTGTCTTCGGCTCAATGTGCGGATGATTCCCAAGGGGTTGGCCGGGTTCGTTTCGATCCGCTGCCTCCCATCCATGCGCCCTGACGCGGTCCTCATCGACGATGATCACCTGGTGC
>JACQJQ010000110.1 GCA_016204945.1 Elusimicrobiota bacterium | reverse complement strand
TCCACGACGCCGCCGTCGACGAGGAAGCGGTGGCGGTACTCGAGCGGCCGGAAAATGCCGGGCAAATTCATGCTCGCGCGCACGGCCTTGGCCACGTCGCCGTCGCGGAAGATGATGGCCTCGCCCGTGTACACGTCCATCGCGACGCAGGCGAAGGGCTTGAGCGTCTGGTCGAAGCGGATGCCGCCGATGCCCTCGCGCAGCAAAAGCTCGGTTTTCTCGGACGACAGGAGCTTGTCGAACAGCAGGAGGGAGATCAGGCGCGCCGAGGAGAGGTCGTTGCCGCTGCTGACCTTGAGGGCGGCGGCGTATTCGTGTATTTTCTTGAGCGGCATGCCCGACGCGTACAGCGCGCCGATGACCGCCCCCATCGAGGTTCCGGAGACCGAGTCGATCGGGAAGCCGGCGTCCTCGAGCGCCTGGATCACGCCGACGTGGGCGACGCCGCGCAGGGAGCCGGCGGACAATACGAGCCCGACTTTGGGGCGCCGGCCCGCCGGCGCCCGGCGCACCTCCCGCCAGAGGTGGTCGCGCAGGAGCGCTTCGGCGGAGAGATCGGGAGCGGCGGATGCGGGGGCCGCGAGCAGAAGCGCGAGCAGGAACCTCACTGCGGAAGCTCCCGTCCCACGGCGCGCTCGAATCGCGCGCGGGCCAGGATGTGCTCCATGACGGCGGTGAGGTGGGCGAGCCGCAGCTCGAGGACTCCGTCGCGGGCGCGCAGGCGCGTCAGGGTCGGAGCGGGGCGGCCGGCGGCGTCGTCATAAAGGCCCTGAATCCTCTTCCACTGGCTCTCGCGGCGCGGCCACTCCTCCTGCCACCAGCGCAGGGTCTCGGCCGCTTGGCGGACCTCCAGGCGCACGCGATCCTGCAGCTCGGCGCGCGTCAGCTCGCCCTGGCGCTGCTCGGCGCGCTTCTGCTTGAGCTGGCTCCAGAAGTCGTAGGCGAACGGGATCCTGATGCCGAGCGTCACGTCCCAATTGTTGTTTCTGAGCGGGAAGCGCTGAGCCGTCAATTCGTAGTCGCCGGCGAGGAACACGGTCGGATTGCGCCGGCCGATCGCGAGATTCACGCCGATCGCGTCCATCTGCACACGGTAGGTTTGCGATTGCAGCTCGGGGCGCAGCTCCATCGCCCAGATCACGGCCTTCTCGACCTCGGACTTCACGGGCCTGGTCTCGAGCTCGCCCTGGACCCGGAAAGGCGTGTCGAGCTCGAGGCTGAGGGTATTGAGAAACTGCAGGCGCGCGCTGTCGAGCGCGTGCTTGGCTTCCGCGGCGCGCGAACGCGCGAGGCTGAGGCCGGCCTCGGCCTCGACGCGTTCCCACGGCCCCAGGTCGCCCCTCGCCGCGGCGAGCTCGACGTCCTTGAGATGGAGCTCAAAGGCCTCCGCGCGCTCCTGCGCGAGCAGAAGCCGGTAGAAGGCCTCCTTCGCGCGCAGCGTCACGTCCAGCTTGACCGAGTCGCGGTTGGATAGGGCCTGCTTTTGGGAGGCCTGGGCGAGCCGCAGGGTGTTGAGCGTGCGCTGGCCCTCGTAGAGCGGCATGTTGAAATAGGCGCGGCCCGAGTAGATGTTTTCGCTGGACGCGCCCGGAAACAAGAGCAGGCTGCGGAATTCGGGCGACAGCGCGTACGGGTAGCGCGCGTCGTATTTGGTGGCGCTCGCCTGCAGGCCGATGTCGGGCAGGAAGCGCAGGCGCGCCTCGGTGACGCGCGCGTCCGCGATGATGACGTCCTGCTCGGCGCTTTGCAGCTTGGGGTCGTTGCGCAGGAGCCGCAGGGTTTCCTCGAGCGTGTACACCTTCTCGGGAGCGGAGCGCGCCTGCTCGGCCGCCCGCGCGGCGGGGGGCGTCCCGGCGAGAGCGAGGCACAATGCGGCGGCGAGCAATCGGTCTAAAAGCATTTAAGAGGCTGAGAAAACGGTCAGACCTTGAAGGATCTCGTCAGGTGATCGAGCTCGACCTTCAGGGCCTTCAAATCCTCGCGGACGTTCCCCGCCTCGGCGGGCAGGCGTTTGGCGATTTCCTCGACGCGCTCGGACAGGCGTCGCGCGAGATTGCGGTCCTTCTGGAGCAAAACTTGGAGCGCGGCCGCCATGCCGTTGAACTCCTCCTGCAGCTCCATGAGCTCGTCGCCGATGCGCAGGGAGACGCGGTGCGTCAGGTCTCCGGAGCCCACGGACTGGCAGCTCTTCTCGAAGCGGTAGATCGGGCCCGCGAAACGGTGCGAGACGTACAGCGAGATCAGGAGCATGAGCCCCAGATACAGCGCGATCTTCACGAGCAGGACCGTGTTGAACTGCGCGATGCGGTCGGTGACCGACGGGCACTCCGTCAGCATCACGCGCATCAGCGAATAATAGACGTCGCCGCCCACGATCATGGAGGCGACGAGGACGCTGAGGAACACCACGCCGATGTACTTAAGCTGCAGCGCGCGCTTGACGAGAACGGTCTTGCGCTGGAACCTTTGCTCCTCGTTGGCTTCGTGGTCCGTGCCCATCGTTCTCCGGTCAGGTCAAAGCAGATCGTCCGAGAATTTAAGCCACCCGGGCGTCACGGTCTTGAGCTTGGCGGTCGCGGCCTCGAGGCTGACGGCGACCACGGCGTCGCCCTTGAGCGCCGTCATATGGCCGAACTTCCCTTCGTGGATGAGGTCCGCGGCCTTGACCCCGACGCGCGTGCCGAGTATGCGGTCGAAGAGCGTGGGGGGGCCGCCGCGCTGCATATGGCCGATGACGGCGGAGCGGGTTTCGATCCCGGTCCTGGTCTCGATGAGCTTGGTCAGGCGTTCGGCGACGCCCCGGTCCTTGAGGATCATATGCCCGAACTCATCGAGCTGCTCCTCCTTCTTCTCGCCGGGGATATCCACCGCCTCGGAGGCCACGACGAGCGCGACGTTGCGTGCCGCGTGCGCGGTTTTCAGCTTGGCGCACATGTCCTCGACGTCGACGGGGCGTTCGGGGAGGCAAAGATAGTCGGCTCCCGCGCCGATGGCGGTGTAGAGGGCGACCCAGCCGGCATGGCGGCCCATGACCTCGAGCACCATGATGCGGCGGTGCGAGCGGCCGGTGTCCGCGAGGCGCTCGGCGGCCTCCATCGCGAGCGTGGCCGCGGTGTCGAAGCCGAAGGTGTAGTCGGTCGCGTCGAGGTCGTTGTCCATCGTCTTGGGCACCCCGACGACGTTGACTTTGTGCTCCTTGTAGAGCTTGTTGGCCACGCCGAGCGTGTCCTCGCCCCCCATCGCCACGAGCGCGTGCAGATTCAGCTTCTTGAAGGTCTCGAGGACCGCGGGGACGCCCCCGTCTTTCTTGTAGGGGTTCGTGCGCGAGGTGCCGAGCACCGTGCCCCCCTTGCCCACCAGCGCGCGCACATCGTCCGGGCCGATCGGCTTGGCCGAGGCGTTGATCATGCCCTTCCAGCCCTCTTGGATGCCGACGCACTCGTAGCCCAGCTTGTGCGCTTTGAGGACGACGCCGCGGATCGCCGGGTTGAGTCCCGGACAGTCTCCGCCTCCGGTGAGGATCGCGATTCGTTTGGGCATTTTATTGGTCTGTCCGGCTCAATATCCGTTAAAAGCTGTTGCTGTATTTCAGCTGCACGACGCGTTCCGGCCCTCGCGGGGCGCCGTCGGAATACGAGCCGCCCGCGCCGATGGAGCGCACCGCGAAATCCACGTAAAAATTGCCGGTCAGGTACGCGCGCAGGCCGGCGTTGAACCGCGAGTCGATCCAGTTGTTGATATTGTCCCACTCGACGAGCACCGCCGCCTTGTCGCGGAAGTTGACCGTCAGCGGCAGCGAGCCGAAGATTCCGTTTGAGTCGAAATCGGAGATGTTGAACGACGGGTGCAGCTGGACGCCCGGCGCGCCGAGCTCCTTGGTCGCCGCGCAGTAGAAGCCGCGCTGCCGCTGGTTGAAGCGGCGATCTCCGGAGTTGTAACGGTAGCCTTGGCCGTCGAAGCCGACCGCGAAGGACGGCAGCTCATTGTCGCCTTCGTAGAAGCGCCACTTGACCTGGGCCGTCGGGGAGCGCATGCGCGTGGTGCGCTCGTCGCCGATCAGGCCGTCCACCGCGGCGGAGGCGCCCAGGTTGATGCCGGGATAGACGCCGAACGACAGGTGCTGAAGAAGGCCGCCGCGAGCGTAGAATCGCGAACGCGAGGAATAGCCGTAATTGTCGAGCACCGCGGTCGTCGGCGCGTCGATGATCTCGGTGTCGGGGTGGACCGCCTCGTCGCGGGCCGACCGCTCGGCGCGGGAGGCCGCGGCCTTCTGCCGGATCTTGACCGCGGATGAGCCGGGCTCCTCGGCGGGAAGGCGCGAGGCCCCCAGGAGAAGAAAAACCACCGGAAGTAAAAGCTGCTTTTTCATTGATGAATCCGGACGCCTCAAGCGGGTTTCGCCAGAATCGCGGCGATGCGTTCGTGGAGTTTGGCCATCTCAAAAGGCTTTTGCAGGACCTCGGTGGCGCCGCTCATCAGCGCGATGCCTTTTTCCTTGATCGTGTCGCGGCTGGTCATGATCACGATGCGCGGGGCCTTCGAGCCGAGCTTGTTCGTCAACTCGTAGGCCACGTGATAGCCGTCGATATACGGCATCATGACGTCGAGCAGGACGAGGTCGAGGTGCTCGTTGAGGGCCGCCTGCAGCGCGTCCTTTCCGTTGGCGGCCGAAACGACCTCGTAGCCCTGGTAGGCGAGATCCATCTTGAGCAGGTCGAGCAGATCCGGATCGTCGTCGGCGACGAGGATGCGCTTCTTCGTGTCGGCCATTCCCTTTCCTCTTATGGTGCGTATTGCGCAGCTCGTGGATTCTAGCCCATTTCCGCGGGCCCTCACAAGCGCGATCTAGGCGGGGACGGGGACGGCCATGTCAGCTTGTCTTGGCCGCCGGGAAATGCCGGGCGGCCAGCCTGTCGTAGCGCGCGGAGGCGGCCTCGACGAATTTGCGCTTCTCCGCGAACGTGCCATGGAAGAACGCGCCCTTGAAGCCGGCGACGACCAGGCGCTTGAGCTCGACGCGGGTGACCTTGGCGTGCTCGCAGACGAGCTCCATTTCCCGCGACACCGTCGTGTTCGACACCAGGCGGTTGTCCGTGCAGATGGAGACCGACAGGCCGTGGTCGATCATCTGGCGGATCGGGTGCTTGTCGAGGGACTTGAGGGAGGGGATCGTCTGCAGGTTGCTGGTGACGCAGACCTCGATGCCGATGCGCTGGCTGGCGAGGTAGTTCGCGAGGTCCTCGACGTATTTCTTCCGATCCTCGATTTTCGCGTCCTGGATCATGTCCTGGGCGAACAGGAACGTGCCGTGGCCGACGCGGTTGGCGTGGCATTGGGTGATCGCTTGCCAGATGGACTCCGGACCGTACGCCTCCCCGGCATGGACGGTCTTGCGCACGAAGTGGTTGTGGGCGTACTGATAGGCCTCCCAATGGTCCGCGGGCGGGTAGCCCGCCTCCTCGCCCGCGAGGTCGAAGCCGACGACGGGCAGGCCCTCCCGCGCGAGCTCCACGCCCGCGCGCGCGAGCTCGAGGGACGCCGCGGCGTAGATCTCATCCTTGGGCGCGTGCTCCATCAGGCGCAGCATGTCGGCGAAGTACGGCGACATGCCCTTTTTGAAGCGCCGCATCGCGCACAGGATCATGCCGAAATGAAACGGCACGTCCTCCCCCGACTTCACGGCCTTGGAATTGTTGTGGGCCTTCGCCCCGGCCGCGAGGCCCGCGGCGACGGCGCGCACGACGTCGCGCACGCCGGTGGAGGCCGTCACGTGGAGCTGGGGCGCGAAGCGCACCTCGATGTAGCGCACGCCCTCGGCGGCGTTGTCCTCGACGAGCTCCTGCGCCACGCGGGAGAGGTTCTCGAGATCGGGGAGCACCGCGCACGTGTACATGAATCCGTGCAGATAGTCAGGCAGGTCCTTGTAGGTCTCCTTGAACACGAGCCTGCGCAGGCCCGCCTCGGAATAGGACGGCAGCTTCACTTTCGCCTCGCGCGCGAGCTCGATCAGGGTCTTCAGCCGGAGGGAGCCGTCGAGATGGAGGTGCAGGTCGGATTTGGGGATCGCGGCGATGAACGCGGGGGTGATGCGGTCTTTCATGCGCGATAGGTTACCAAAATCATCGCAGCGCGTCTTCGATCGCGCCGCAGGCGAGCGCGACGCCGTTTTCGGCCCGAACGGCGGCGCCGATTCGGGCCGCCCGCCGCTTGAGGCCGTCGTCCCTCAGAAGCCGCGACAAGGCCGCGGCGAGCTTCGATGCCGTCGGCCTCTTCCCGATCTGAACGCCGACTCCCATGCGCGCGACGCGAGCCGCGTTGTCGAACTGATCATGCGCGAACGGCGCGATCAGCTGGGGCGCTCCCGAGCGCAGCGCCTGGGCCGTCGTGCCGACGCCGCCCGAGTGCGCGATCGCCGCGCAGCGCGGAAACAAGAGGTGGTAGGGCGCCGAGGCGGCGGTGAAAACGCCGGGCGGGAGCGGTCCCAGCGCCTCGACGCCGTCGCCCGCGAGCAGGACCGCGCGCCGGCCCATGAGGCGGGCGGCCTCGGCGGCGCGGCGATAAAAATCCCCGGCGACGCGCACGGCCGTCGAGCCCAAGGTGAAGACGACCGGCTTTTCGCCGGCGGCGAGGAAGGCCTCGAGGCGCGGGTCGGGCGGCCTGCCGCCGAGGTCCTCGTCCCAGAATGGGAAGCCGCACACCGTCACGCGCGGGGGCCAGTCGGGCTGGGGCCGGGCGAACAGTCCCGAGTAGAGGGCGAGCGTGCCGTAAGGGGAATGCTGGCCCTCGAAAATCGGGTCTTGCCCGGGGCCGAGGCCCAGGTCCCGGCGCAAGGCGCGCACCGGGCCGCCCCAAGAATAGGAGAGCCTCTTGAGCAGGCGCAGAAGCGGCCCGTTGACGCGCGGCCCGAGGGGGCGCAGCGCCGCCAGCCAGGGCGCGGGCGCCAGCACGGGCGGATCGTAGCGGGAGAAGAACATCAGAGGCTGGAGCGACGAGGACAGCCAGCGCAGCCCCTTCTTCTCGGCCAGCACCGGGGCCGCGTAGGTCAGGGCGTGGGAGACCAGCAGGTCCGCGCCCGCCGCGGCCTTCTCCAGATCCGCGTAGCTTTCCCGGAGCGCGGGCATCAGCAGTTCGCGGATGATGACCTCGGCGCCCCAGCGCGGATTCAGGGCGCGCTCGAGCGTCTTGAGGTCGCTCGCGTCGAGATCGGGCCGGAGTGGCGCGTGCTCGAGGCCGATTCGCTCGACGTCAGCTTTGTAGGACGGCGCCGCCGCGACGGCGACGGAATGCCCGCGGGCCTTGAGCCCGGCGCCGACGGCCAAGAACGGGTTGAGGTCGCCGTGAGAGCCGAAGGTGGCGAGGATGATGCGCGCCATGGCGGCCTAAGATATCAATTCCGGCGCGCCGGCCGCCGGTCGGAAGGACCGCCTAGCGCTTTTGGCGCGCGCGCTTGGTCGCCGCGCGCACGATGTTCAAGACCGCCGCGGTCTCATCGGGCGACTTGTCGCGGACGAGTTGGGTGAATTGCTGAGCCGCATCATAGAGGGCGTCTCGTTGCGGCCGGAGAGCGTCTCCCAGAAGGTCGGCCGGGGCGACGCGCAGCGCGGCCGCGAGCCGCTGGATCGTCCCCAGGCTCGCCTTGCGGCCGTTGCTTTCGATGTAGGCGAGGAAGCTGCGGCTGATGTCGGCCCGCTCCGCCAATCCCTCGAGCGTGAGGCCGGCGCGAAGGCGTTCCTCTTTGATCCGGGCCCCGACGACCGCGTAGATATCTTTCCCCATCGCGGCTAGATTGTAGGGGTTGCCTCAGCGCATGGCGAGAGTCTTATAGAGGATTATATTTGTTGACTTATAGTGGACTAGTGGGTAGGATTGGCCCATGGAAGATTCCGGCATGGATTCCACCCGCTCCACCTTTCGAGAGAAGATGATCCAGCATTTGTTCCTGGGGGAACTGCTGCGGGAATTTTGGATTCACCGCAAGCCGGTATTGAGGGTCTCTCTGCCCGAAGTCGACATGGGCTACGACCTTCTATTGGAGGCGGGCAAGATCACCCGGCATGTTCAACTCAAGAGCACATGGCGCGGCGGTAAAACCGCCTGCCAGAATATTCAGTCCTCGCTGCAGGAAGCGTCGTCCGGCTGCGCGGTGTGGATTGAGGTTGACGCCGATCGTGATCCGGGCCGATGGGAGCTCGCCTACCGTTTTTTGGGCGGATCGCCGGGCCGTCCGCTGGTCCTAAACCCCAATTCCCGTATTGCGAAACATACCAGGGCCAATGCGCGGGGCGAAAAGGGATTCCGACCGGGGCTGCGGCGCGTTCCAAAAAGCGAATTCAAGCCGAAGAAAAATATCGCCGAACTGCGCGAGGCGCTGTTCGGCCCGATAGGGAGTCTTTTTTGAAAGAACGGAGCGCTGACGGCGAGGAGGGCGGCGAGAAGAGGGCGGGGGGAAATTCCACGCAGTTTTGGGCGTTCGTGTTGATTCTCGCGGCGGCTCTTTGCGTCTTCATTTTGAGTCCAGGGATGCTCATCGTCAGTCTCGTTAAAACCGCGCTCGGGGCCGACTGGGCCCCTAGGCAGATGTGGCCTCACTCGATCGGCGTCTCCGTGATTCTTGGAGCGATTATTGGGGCAAAAGCCGGGAACGTCCGCTCCGCGGTCCGAACGTATTTGTTGATGTGCGCTGGCGTGGTCGGGTTCATGCTGTTCGCGCATTTGGCGCTCGAGAAGAAATTTCCAGAGCTGTTCTGGAGCTATTTTTTCCCGCCGGACGCGGCGACAAATTCCGTTCCGCGGCGCAAACACGTTCCACGTAAATAGAGCGGAGGTTCCATGAAAACCGTGACGCGTATCGGGCTGTCGTTGACCTTGGCGGTCGTCGGTTTTGCAATGGCGGCCTGTACGTCGTATGTAAAGACCTACGACGCTAACGGCAACCTGTTGGGGAGCTGCGGGGCGAGTCGAGGCTGGTTCTTGGGCATCGGCGGCGGAACGAACTGCGTCGGTTCGGCCAACCCGAAGGATCAGAAATAGGGGGCCGCGCGCGAACTGACAGCGCTGACAGAGGCCGTCTGGCTTTGAGCATCATCGGGGGGCATACTGTGATCGGAGGCGCGGTGCGAGTTCGGATCCGTCGAGGAACCATCCAAACAGACCGACCCAAGGGTTCGGTGAAACGGGGATCATTAAGATCCGACGATCGGGGAATCAGACGGCCGGCGAGAGAACGCGCCTAGAGGAGGAACGCTCCGGTCCGACGTTCGAACCGGAGCCCTTCTTTTGCGTCCTCGGCCGGGCGCGCGGGCCCTCCGTAGGGCACGGCCAGGACGGGGATGGAGGTCCGTCTCAGGGCCAGCTCGGCCGTGGTCCCGAGCAGGCGGTCCGCCGACCACGGGCGCAGGTGCTCGCAGAGCACGAGAAGGTCGCAGCGGCCGCGCTCGGCCTGCCGGACGATCTCCTCGCGCGGCGCGCCGCGGACCACCATGGTCTCCACTCCCCGCGCCGCCTCGCCGAGCGTGAGGCGCAGGAAGCCCTTCAGCGACCTCCAGGCCTCGTCGTCCGAGCCGTCATGGAAGACGTGCAGCGCGCGCAAGGTCGCCCCGAGCGCCTCGGCAAGGCGGGCCGCGTAGGCCAGGGCGCGCCCGGAGTACGGCGTCAGGTTGACGGGACAAAGCAGGCGCCGCAGCTTGAGCGGGTCGCGCCGGCGGTGGACCGCGAGGACCGGCACCTGCGCGCGGCGCACGACGGCCTCCGAGGTGGTGCCGAAGATCGCCGACCCCATGTCGTGGGAGTCGTGGATGCCCATGACCACGAGGTCGGCGCGCGAGGGGATCGCCAGGCGCGAGAGGGTGTCGATGGGCGCGCCCACGAAGACGCGGGACGCGGCCGGGCCCCGCGTCGTGGCCGCCTGCCGCAGGCGCCGGCGCAGCAGGTCCGTCCGCTCTTTTTCCCGGCGCAGCGAAACACCTAGCTCCACGCCCATCAGCTCGGGCTCCACCGCGATGGCCTCGGGCTCTTGAACGCAGACCAACTCGAGGCGGGCCCGGAACAGCGCCCGCAGGGACGCCGCCGCCGCCAGCGCGGACCTCGCCGCCGGCGAGAAATCCATCGCCGCCAGGATGCGGCGCGGGGGAAAATGAATCGGCATGCCCTCATTCCTCCCTAGACCCAAAGGATAGGGTGAGCGGCGCGTGGCGGCCACGGAGCCCGCGTCAGCGGTGTCAGTCTCCGCAAGCCGGCGATAAATCGACTATAATTCCGGCGAGCAGCGACGCCCCCTTAGCTCAGTGGCAGAGCACTAGTTTTGTAAACTAGCTACCCCAGTTCGATTCTGGGAGGGGGCTTTTTTACTTGCGCAGCGCGACGGTGAAGCGCCGCGGCGTGGAGCCGGCCGGCGAGCCGTCGCGGTTCTGGCCGCGCGCGACGAGCGTGTGCTCCCCGTCGCCGTAGCCGCTCCAATCGTGCCACCAATAGCCGCAGGCGCGGCGGCAGGCCCGCCACGGGCCGCGGTCGACCGAGACCTCCAGCGTCGCGAGCGTCTCCGGGCCGCCGACGCGGAACGTGTAGGTCGGCGAGGTCACGATCTGGTCCTGCTGCGGGTAGTCGATGTCGAGTTGAGCCATGGGGAAGGGGGCGCGCGGTTCAGCAGCCGATCGCGCGGGAGATCACGAGGCGCTGGATCTCCGAGGTGCCCTCGCCGATTTGAAGGAGGCGTTGGTCGCGGTAGAAGCGCTCGACGTCGAATTCCTTCATGAGGCCGTAGCCGCCGTGGATCTGCACCGCCTCGTTGGCGACCCATTGGGCGACCTCGGAGCAGTAGAGCTTGGCCATCGCCGATTCCTTGCCGAACGGCTGCTTCGTGTCGCGCAGCCAGCACGCCTTGTACAAAAACACGCGCGCGTGCTCGATCTTCATCGCCATGTCGGCGAGCTTGAAGGAGATCGCCTGGAAGCGCGACAGCGGCTTGCCGAACTGGACGCGCTTTTGGGCGTAGGACAGCGCGAGTTCGTAGGCGCCCTGCGCGCAGCCGAGGCCCATCGCGGCGATGGAGAGGCGGCCGCTGTCGAGCGTCTTGAGCATCTGCTGCGAGCCCGAGCCGCGCTTGCCCAGGATCGCCGAGTCGGGGACCTTGACGCCCGAGAAATAGAGCTCGGCGGTGTCGGAGGCGCGCCACATCAGCTTCTTGTGCATGCGCTTGGAGGTGAAGCCGGGCGCGCCCTTCGGCACGATGAAGCAGGTGAACTCGGGGTCGCCGGCCTCGCCGCGGCCGCTGACGGCCTGCACGATCACGCCGGCGGTCAGCTCGTTGGAGCCGTTGGTGATGAAGATTTTCGAGCCGTCGATCGTCCAGGAGCCGTCGGCGTTCTTGACCGCCTTCGTGCGCGAGCCGCGCGAGTCGCTTCCGGCGTCGGGCTCGGTGAGGCCGAAGGCGAAAAGCGACTGGCCCGACGCCAGGCCGGGGAGATATTTCTTTTTCTGCTCGTCCGTCCCGAAGTAGAGGATGGGCGCGACGCCGAGCGAGACGCCGGCGGCGACCGTCGCGGCCTGCGAGCCGTCCACGCGGGCGAGTTCCTCGACGGCGATGCAGTAGGAGGCGTAGTCGAGGCCCGAGCCGCCGAATTCCTCGGGGACGATCAGTCCGAACACGCCGAGGGCGCCCATCTGCCGGGTCAGGTCGGCGGAGAATTCCTCTTTTTCATCGAGCTCGTGGGCGAGCGGCTTGATCTTGGCTTCCGCGAAGCGGCGGACGGCGTCGCGGATGGTCTTTTGCGCGTCGGTCAGCTCGAAATCCATGGAATCTCCGGTGGCGGCGTTATTGTAGGATATCCGCGGCATGAAGGCCCACGGCGCGCACCCGCACGAGAAGCCGCACCATCCCCACTGGCCGCTCGAGACCCTGCTCTTCGCGTTCGTCTTCGCTCTGGGCTGGCGCTCGGTCCACGCGCCCGAGACCTGGATCCACCTGAAGACCGGCGCGAAAATCCTGGCCGAACGCGCGCTGCCCCGGACGGACCCCTTCAGCTACGGATCGGCGGACGCCGCGTGGACGACGGACTCATGGCTGTTCGACGTCGCGGCGGCCAAGCTCGACGCGCTCGGCGGCGTGAACCTCGTCATGGCGGCCAAGAGCCTCGCGGCGGCCTCCGCTTTCGCGCTTCTGCTGCCGATCAACCGCGGCAGCCCGCTCGCGGCGGCGTCGATCCTCGCGCTGGGCGCGTGCGCGGGCTGGGCGGGCCTCGTCGAGACGCCCGCGATCCTCGACCTCCTGTTCTTCTCGCTTTTCCTGCGCCTGCTGCGCCCGCGCCACCGCTTTCGCTTCGGCCAGGGGGCGGCCGCGGCGGTCCTGACGGCGCTCTGGGCGAACACGCACGGCGCGTCCGCGCCGCTCGCCTTGTGGCTCGTGGGGCTTAAGGTCTTCAAGGCGTCTCTGCGGACCGCGGCGCGCGAGCGCCTGGCCTATTGGGCGACGCTGGCGGCCTGCGCCCTGGCGCTCTCGTTGAATCCGCTCGGCTGGTCCGTGCTCGGGCGGACGTTCGCGGATGCCGCCTCGGTCGCCGGCGGCTGGCCGGCGGACTGGCTCTCCCTATACGCCCTGTTTGCCGCCGCGGGCCTGGCCTCCTGCTGGTTCACGCTCCAGCAGGAATTCGTCACGACCTTGGCCGCGACCACGATCATCGTTCTCTCGCTCGTCCTGCCCGGCTTGCGGCCGCTGGCGATCCTGGCGGCTTGTCCGGTCGTCTCCTTGGAGCTGGGGCATCGGCTCAAGGCCAGGAACGACACCTGGCCGCGCGTGCTGCGCTGGGCGGTTTTCGCCGGCATTCTCCTTTGGGGACACCAGCGCTTCGTGGCGGAGCCGCTGTCGCGCGCGCGCGGCTACGGCGCGCCCGCCCTTTCGGGCGCCGCGCACTACCTGAAGTCGAGTTCGGTGCGCGGGCGCATGTTCAACGAGCCGGAGGCGGGCGCCGAGTTGATCGGCCTGTCGGAGCGCCCCGTGTTCGCCGACGCGCGGCCCGGGGTGTACCCGGCTGCGTTCAAGCGCGAGGCCGCGGCCTGGCCGCGGCTGTTCCGTCAGCTCGACATGGTGTATCGGTTCGACTATGCGGTGGTGCTCAATCGTCGCGCGGGCTCCCCGGCCCGGATCATCGACGAGGATCCCGCGTGGGTCCTGGCCTATGCCGACGACCGGGCGCTGGTTTACCTGAAGAAGGCGGGGGAGAATTCCGGACTTGCTTCGTCTCTCCCGCCTCGCCTGGCCTCGCCGAACCGCCTCTGGCCGAACGAGCTGGATCCGTTTTTGGACGACAAGCGCGCGGCCGGCAAGATTCTGGAGGAGCTCGATCGCTGGCTCGTCCAGGCGCCGGACTGCGCGCAGGCCTTGATCTGGAAGGCCTACGCTTTGGGCCGTCTCGGCCTGTCCGACGACGCCGATCGCCGCCTGGAGCTCGCGCGCGAGCGTCCGCGCCTGCGCCGCGATCCCGAACTGCGGGCCGCCTACGCCTTCGCCCTCGAGGCCCGGGGACGTCTTCCGGAGGCCAGGGATTCCTATCGCGCGGCCCTCGCATCGGCCCGGCGGCTTCATGAGCCCCGAATCGAGGCGGAGCTGCTCCCTCGCCTGGCCGCCGTCCATCGCGGGCTCGGCGAGGAGGGGGCCGCCCGGGGGGCCGAGGCCCGGGCCCGGGCCGTCTCCTCGTCGGCGGAGACGCGGGAGTGATCTGGACAACGACCCGCGGTCCTGGTATACTCGGTGCTCGCTGAGGAGGGGATGAAAAGCACGCTCGCGCGCCGTCTGTCCGCGGTCCTCCTCCTCGCGCTTGCCGCCGGCTGCAGGCCCCCCAAGTACGCCGTCTACGAGTCGGTCGACAAGGATTATTCCGCCTCCGTGCCGTGGGGCTGGCGGGTGATGACCGACCGGCAGGACGACGACTTCACGCAGGCTGCCTTCATCGGCCCGTTCGACCCCGATTTCTACCTGGGCGCGCCGAGCTTGAGCGTGCGCTGGTTCCGCCGCTATCGTCCGCACCGCCTGGCCGACGGGCGCCTCGAGATGTACGGCGGCCCCGAGGACTTCATCAAGCAGACGCTCGCGCAGGTCTACGGGCCGGAATACGTCCTGCTGACCCTTGACGGCAAGGCCTCTTACGACAACGAGAGGCGCGTCGAGGTCATCCCGGAGATCACGCTCAAGAAATCCGGCCTGAAGGCGAAGGCTTTCGCGGTCGAATCGGCGACGCCGGCGCCGGAGGCCAACAAGTGGGGGATCAGCAGCCAGTCCGGCACCGGCAAGCCGTTCGTCCTGCGCAAGCACGCCTACGTCGTCGTCCCGGTCGAGGACGGCTTCTACGTGCTGACCTACCCCGCGACGGAGAGGGGCTACGAGAGCTTTTTGGATGAGTTCGCCGGGCTGATGGGCTCTTTCCTGCCGCGCGCCGCCGGTCCCGGCGGCCCCCCGCTGCGGGTTCCCGGCCCGCCGCCGCGCTGATCTCCATGCCGTCCGCCGACAAACCACGCCTTCGCGCCCGGGACATCCGCCTCGTGGCGACGATCCGGGCCAAGCCGGAGCTCGTCTACCGAAGCTTGACCTCGGCGCGGGAGCTGACGCGGTGGTGGCTTCAGGGCGCCGAGACCGACGCGCGCAACGCGGGGCGCCTGCGCATGATCTGGCCGCGGGCGCGGGTTCGGGACGGCGCCCGCGTCCCGGGCTTCGGCGAGCGCGAGGGCGTTTTCGTGGATCTCGAGCCCGCGCGCAAGGTGGCCTGGCTGTGGAAGCCGGTCCGCGGCGAGAAGGGCGCGCCGTCCCTGACGTCGATCTTCCTCCTTCCCGCCCGCGGGGGCAGCGAGGTGACCTGGCTCCATGCGGGCTTTCCCGCGGGCGCCGACGCGCTCTATGACGCCTACTCGAGCGTCTGGGAGGACGGCCTCGCCAAGCTCAAGCTCTATTTGGAGACGGGACGCACCTGCAAGCTCGAGGTCGTCGATCTCGAGACCGCGCGCATACTCATAGCGAGGTCGCGCAAGAAATGAGCGCCTTGACCGTCCTGCTTTCGGTCGCGGCGGGCGCGGTTTTGTCCGGGATCGCGTTCTATCTCGTTTTTTTCTCCGCGCGCAAGAACGAGGACGCGTCCCGCGTCCAGCTGCGCGAGGATTTCCGCGCCCTGCTCGAGCTGGCGGAGCAGAAGTTCGAAACGGAGCGGGTCAAGCAGAAGAGCGAGCTCGACGAGAAGAAAGCCTCCGTTGAAAACACCGTGGACAAGCTCGCGGAGCGCCTCAAGGCGTACGAGGAGATGGTGCGGCGCTTCGAGGCCGACCGCGCGCAGAAGTACGGGTCGCTCGAGAAGGGCCTCAAGGACGCCGCCGAGCAGACGGCCAAGCTGGCGTCCTCGACCGAGGGCCTGCGCGCCCTGATGGACAACTCGCGGGCGCGCGGCCAGTGGGGCGAGCGCATGGCCGACGACATCCTGCGCGTCTCGGGCCTGCAGGAGGGCGTCCAGTACCGTAAGAACCGCGTCCTCGAGACCGCCGCGACGCGTCCCGACTTCACCTTCCTTCTCCCCGAGGGCAAGAAGCTCAACATGGACGTGAAGTTCCCGCTCGACAACTGGCTGCGCCTGCTTCACGCGGCGGCCGAGGAGGAGCGCTCCCGGTTCAAGAAGGATTTCGAGCGCGACGTGAAGAACCGCATCAAGGAGCTGCAGGGCCGCGGCTACGTCAGCGTGGAGGAGGGCACGCTCGACTACGTCCTGCTCTTCATTCCCAACGAGCAGGTCTACGGCTTCATCCAGGAGAGCTTCCCGGGGCTGGTCGACGAGGCGCTGGCCCAGAAGGTCGTTCTTTGCTCTCCGTTCACGCTGTACGCGGTTCTCGGCGTGATCCGCCAGTCGTTCGACAACTTTCACTTCGCCCAGGCGACCCAGGAAGTCCTCAAGCTGGTCTCGCACTTCTCGACCACCTACGAGACCTTCAAGGCGCGCTTCCAGAAGCTCGGCGAGCAGATCGGGAAGACGGGCGAGTTGTACGGGGAGATCGAGCAGGTTTCCTTCAAGCGCCTGGACGCCTCCGTCGCGAAGATCGACCGCGTGCGCAGGGGAGAGGGTTCTCCGGCCGCGTCGCAGGCGGAGGCGCCCGCCCTTCCGTCCGATCGCGTCTGAATTGTTCTATAATCCAGGCATGAAAACAATCGCCGCGATCGTTGTCGTCGCCGCCCTTGCCGTCCCGTCGTTCGCCTCCGGGATGCTCCGCTTCGACCAGGGCTTCTCGATAAAGGAGCTGCTGCGCCAGTTGAAATCGTTCCCCGATGTCGCGGTCGCGGCGCCCTCGGCGCGCACGGACAAGGGCCGCATCGTCCGCTGGATAGCGGATTACAAGAAGATCACGATGCTGTCGGGGCAGACCGAGTCCGAGGTGTTCTCCCTCACGGCCGTGCCGATCGAGGAGAACTGCACCTTCGACCCGCGCGCCGGCACGCGCTGCACCGAGGGCTTCGGCATGTCGGATCGGCGCGACGTCCAGCTTGTGTTTCGAAATCGCCCCCAGGTTTCGGATCCCGAGCTTTTCGAGATCTCTCTCGAATGGCATCAGCTGAGCGTACTGCTTCAGCAGGTCAACCAGCGCTACGATTGGCAGGTCGTTCGCGCCGGGAACCTGGATCAAATCGTCTTCACGCCGGCTGCCGGCCGTTAGTTCATTAGCCATAGAGAAGCCCCCCGGCCGATTTTTCGGCCGGGGGGCTCTTTTTTGCCCGGAGCTAGCTCTGAGTTAGAGCTTGACGACGCCGGCAGCCTTCGGGCCCTTGTCGGTCTGAAGGAGATCGAACTGAACCGCCTGGTTCTCGGTCAGGGAACGGAAGCCGTCGGATTGGATCGCGCTGTGATGGACGAACACGTCCGCGCTCCCGTCGTCGGGAGTGATGAATCCGAAGCCCTTCTGATCGTTGAACCACTTCACTTTGCCTTGCATGCTTATTTACCTCGAAGTGCGACGTGCGCGGGCCCCTCGGCGAGGCCTTCTCGACGACGAATCGGCGAGAACAGGCAAAATTATAGCATGAGTGATCCGTCCGTCAAGTGTCATTTATTGCTGATAGGAGAGGTTATTTTGGCGCCTTGGGAAGGGCCTACGAGGAGGAGTGGAGGCGCCGCCGGCGCCGTTTTTCGGCGGCGGCCCAGCGCTCCTTGTCCCCGGGCGTCTCGAGGGTGAGGTCCGGGACGGGGGAGGGGCGGCCCTTCTCGTCCACGGCGACCATCGTGACGAGGCAGGAGTTGGTGTGGACGCGCCGTCCGCCGGGCATGTCCTCGGCGTAGACCTCGACGCCGATCTCCATGGAGGAGCGGCCGGTGTAGTGGACTCGGGCGTTGGCGATCAGAAAGGTTCCCACCCGGATCGGGACCAGGAACTCCACGCGCTCCATGGCGACGGTCACGACCGGCTTGCCGGAGTGGCGCATCGCGCACACCGAAGCGGCCTTGTCCACCATCTGGAGGACCTTGCCGCCGAACACGGTGCCGTGCATGTTCGCGTCCGGGGGGAACATGAGGTCGGCGACGTCCGAAATGGAGTCTCGGACGGGCTTGGAGGGAAGATTCCGCGGTTTCTTATCTGCCATAGAGGGCGGGACGACGGTCCCGGAACAGGTCGCAGGCGGGGTGCACCTTCTTGTCCCGGGCCGTCCACGCGTCTACCCCGACGACGGCGGCGGCCGGCTGCTCGGGGCCGAGGCGGACGAGCACGGTGCCGTTTGGGGAGATTATTTGGGACTGGCCGATGTAGCGCAGGCCGCGCTCGACGCCGACCCGGTCGGCGGTCGCCGAAAAGACCCGATTTTCCAGCGAGCGGATCTTCATGCCCTCGGGAGCCCAGGGGAGGACGAGATTCGAGGGGTGGGCGATGATTTGGGCCCCTTGGAGGGCCAAGGTCCGGGCGGCCTCGGGAAAGAACCAGTCGAAGCAGACCATCACGCCGACCGCCGCGCCCTTGACCCGTTCCGTCCAAAAGCCGGTGTCGCCGGGCGCGAAGAACCTCTTTTCGCCGCCGAAGAGGTGGGTCTTGCGGTAGACGCGCGTTTTCTCGCCCTGGACCAGCGCGGCGGAGTTGTACAACCTGGCGCCGGCGCGTTCGGGAAAGCCCGCGACGATGGCGCAGTCGTTTCTCGCGGCGTAGGCGCGCAGCAGGGCGATCAGCGGGCCGTTCGCGGCTTCGGCGCATTGGCGCGCCTCTTTCCGCGTCTTAAAATTGTATCCGGAGGCGAAAAACTCGGGGAGAACCCAAAGATCGGCCGCCTGCTTGTCCATCAACTCAAAGCATGCCTTTATATTTTCCGGCGCTTTGAGGAATTTCGGCGAATTTTGCACGACGCCGAGTCGGAATTCCATTGCGGCGATCGTACCAAAAAACAGCGGGGATCAGTCCGAGAGCCTGAGGAGGATCGGCTTATCCGAGAGCGCCACGGCTTTCACGCGCGCGGAGGCGTCCTTGAAACCATCGTCCGCGTAGAGGACGACGACGGCCTTCTTCCGATCCCGGATCCCGACGATGCCGCAGCCCTCCGGCCCGGCCAGGAAGATCGCCATCCGGCCGGCGAAGTCGACCGCCGGAGGCTTGCCCGGAAGGCGGGCGGCGTCCCAGGCGGCTTGAAGCGCCTCGGCGCTCCTCGCGGGGACGGCCCTGACGGGCGCGCCGCCGCTGGGGCGCGGGGCGCCCTCGTCGGCGTCCTTGTCGATGATGCGGACGATGCCCATGCGCTTTTTTTCTTCCTCCAAGCCCTTGTAGAGGCGCTCGTTGATGGCGGAACGCTCCTCCTCGCTGAGGGCGGCGCCGGGCGAGACGGCGGCCGTTTCTGGAATTTCGACGGGCTTTCCCGGGGCGCGGCGCTGTTTCCCGGACGCCGAGGGCGCTTCGGCGGCGGCCGCCGCTCCGGCTACCGCCCAGGCGATCAGCGCCGCGGACAGCGTCAGCGCGAGCGGGCGGCGGGCGGGGGGGAGAATCGTTCCCTCTTAACGGGCGTAGGATGCGGCGTCCGCCGCGACCTTGAACGGGGCGCCCGTCAGCGCCTTGACCCGCTCGAGGGTCGCGTCCGGAGACAGCGCGGTCAAGACGAGGCCGTCCTTCGTCAGTTCGAAGGTCGCGAGCTCGGTGACGATCGAGTTGACCACGCCCTTACCGGTGAGGGGCAGGGTGCATTTGGCGAGGATCTTGGGCTTGCCGTCCCTGGTGGCGTGCTCCATCGCGACGATGACGCGCTTGGCGCCCGCGACCATGTCCATGGCCCCGCCCATGCCCTTGACCTTCTTGCCGGGGATCATCCAGTTGGCGAGGTCGCCGTCGGCGGAAACCTCCATCGCGCCGAGCACCGTCGCGTCGAGATGGCCGCCCCGGACGATCGCGAAGGAGTCGTGGGAGCCGAAGTACGAGCAGCCGGGGAGCTCGGTGACGGTTTCCTTGCCGGCGTTGATCAGGTCGGGGTCCTGCTCGCCCTCGCGCGGGTAGGGGCCGTAGCCGAGCATGCCGTTCTCGGTGTGCAGGGTGATTTCGACGCCCTCGGGGATGTAATTCGGGATGAGAGTCGGAATGCCGATGCCGAGATTGACGTACGAGCCGTCCTTGAGCATGCCGGCGACTTGGCGGGCGATGACGACGCGGGAGTCGGCGGTCTCAGACATGGGCGGCCGCCTTTCTCACGGTGAGCTTTTCGATCGGCTTTTTGTAGCACGCGCCCTTGAGGACGGCGTCGACGTAGATGCCGGGCGTGTGGATGTGCTCGGGATGAAGCCCGCCGACCGCGACGAGCTCCTCGACCTCCGCGACGACGTAATTCGCGGCGGTCGCCATGACTTGGTTGAAATTGCGCGCGGTTTTGCGGTACTCCAAGTTGCCCAGCGCGTCCGCCTTCCAGGCCTTGATGAAGGCAAAATCGCCCCGGAGCGGCTTTTCGAACACCATCCAGCGCCCGTCGATGAGGCGCGTTTCCTTGCCCTCGGCGACGGGCGTGCCGTAGCCCGTCGGGGTGAAGAAGCCGCCGATGCCGGCGCCGCCGGC
>JACQJQ010000109.1 GCA_016204945.1 Elusimicrobiota bacterium | reverse complement strand
TTTCCGGGCTCCCCCTTCGCCCTGCTCGGCGCGGGACGGACGAAACTGGCGATCGGAAAGCCGCGCGAGGCCGCGGAATTGATGCGGAAGGCGGCGCAGGCCGCGCCCGGCCAATCGCTCGCCGACTATTACCTCGGCATGGCCTACGAGAAGCTGGGCGACGAGAGCCGGGCCGCCGAAGCCTACCAGCGCGCCGTCGGCGCGGACAGCTACTTCCACGAGGGACGCGTCACGCTGTCGCGCAGCTACCTGCGCCTGCGTCGCTACAACGAGGCGTGGAAGCACCTGCAGAAGCTCGTCGAGGCCGATCCCGGCTCGAAGCTCGCGCGCGCGATGCTCAAGCAGGCACGCCCGCTGCTCACGCATCCCGAGGAAGCGCCGCCGCCGGACATCGGCGCGGCGGAGCCGGAGGGCCCGCCGGCCCGCGAAGCCGAAACCCGGAAAGAGGGCAAGATTCCGACGCTGCGCATCGGCGTCTCCTCCACGGCGATGGGAAGGCCGCGCGCGCGCCTGTCGGCGATCATCCGCGGCAGCGCGTCCTGGAGGGCCGTCGATCCGAAGACCGGCCGCGCCATCCTCGCGGCCGCCGCCGGCGAATCCTGGACCTTGCGCTTGATCCCGGCCAGAAAAATAAAAAAGAAAAAAATCCGCGCGCGCCTCGAATTCCGCTCCGCGGATGGAAAGGTCGCCGCCGTGCCCGGCGATCTCGTCCTCCTCAGGAGCGACGAATCCCCGGCCGCGCTGCTGACGCTGGCGGACGATCCCGCGCGCGCGCCGCGCGCGTTCCGGGGGGATCTGGAGCTGGCCCTGTTCGGCGGACGCCGCACGATCCGCGTCGTCAACATCCTCGACCTCGAGGACTACAAGCACGGCGTGGTCTCGGCGGAGATGCCCCAACGCGCCCCGCTCGAGGCGCTCAAGGCCCAGGCCGTCGTCGCCCGCACCCACGCCCTGTTCATCAAAACGGTGACGAAGCGCCATCGCAAGGACGGCTACGACATCTGCGACGAGCAGCACTGCCAGGTCTACGGAGGCCAGCGCGCGGAAACCGAGCGCACGCGCGCGGTCGTCGCCGACACGCGCGGCCGGATCGCGGTCTACGGGGGAAAGCCCGCGCACGTGATCTACTCCTCGCACTGCGGCGGCCGGACCCAGAGCGGCGCCGACATCGGCTGGGGAAGCGTCCCCTACTGGACAAGCGTCGAGGACGCGGCCGCGCGCGAGGCCCCGCCGGCGTCGCCCCTGGCCCTGCGCCGCTTCCTGTCCGACTGGCCCCGGGGCTTCGACCGCCCATCGAGCTACGTCTACCCCTCGCACGCGCGCTGGACCCGCGCGATCCCGGCGAAGGACCTGGAAGAGAAGCTGAACCGCAGGTTCCGGATCGGCAAGCTCCGCGGCCTGCGCGTCCTGCGCCGCGCCCCATCGGGCCACGTCGACTCCCTGCTCATCATCGGCTCCGTGAAAAACAAGAGGCTGAACGACGAGATGGACATCCGCAGCCTGCTGGGCGTCGGGTCATTGCGCAGCACGCTCTTCATCATCGACACCGAATACCGCAAGGAACAGGCCTCGGAGCCCAGGGGCGCGAAGGGGAAAAAGGCCGCGAAGCCCGCCCCCGCGCTCGTGCCCGAGACCTTCGTCTTCCGCGGCGGCGGCTGGGGCCACGCGGTCGGCCTATGCCAGTCGGGCGCGATGGGCCGCGCCGAGGCGGGGCAGGACTACGAGACGATCATCAAGGCGTACTTCTCGGGCGTCGAGATCGGCCGCCTCGATTACTAGATGCTATACTCCAGGAACATGAGACGCCCGCTTCTGCTCGCCGGATGTTTTCTCACGGCCGCGTGCCGGGGCGCGGTGCCGAACCGCAACGCCCCTCCCGAGCAGGCCATCTCCGCGATCCTGATCGGCTGCAGGACGATCCTGCAGTCCGGCGAGGCGCGCGAGGGCCGCGTCGCGATCAATTTCGAGAGCGAGGGCGGCCGGCGGGCCGAGGTCTACCGCCTGCCCCTCAACGGCGGGGAGAATCATCTCTACCTCGTCGAGCCCGGAGTCTATCGCGTCGCGCCGACGCGCTCGTTTTTAGGATTTCATCAGCCCGCGCTGAACGTCGTCGTCGACGGCCGCGCGTACTCGGCGCCGTTCCCGCGCGAGCTCCTGCGCCAGCATTCTTATGAGATCCTCCCCGCCAGAATCACCTTGATCGGCTCGCTCGAGGTCGCGGTGACGCCGGCCTCCTCCGGAGGGCAGCCGACGATCCGCGTGAGGCTCGACGACAGCGTCCAAGCCCGGCGAGACATCGTGCAGAGCGCGATCCGCGACATGATGGACCCGCGCAAGCCGGAGCAGGTGCGCGAAAGCTCCATCGCGTGGAGCCGCGCCCTGCAGAACAGCCTGATGCAGCTCCTCGCCGAGGAGGAGCAGCGCCCGCTTTACAAGCCCGCTCAATGAGCGCCCGCCTGGGCGTGGACCTGGGCGCGACCTGGATTCGCGCCTGCCTCTCGGACGGCAAACAAGCGCTCTGGAGCGAGAGGACGCGCGCGATCGCATGGCGCCAGACGCCCGCCGTTCTGAGCGCGATGCTCAAGAAGCACGGATCGCGCCGCCTGGATCGGCTCACGCTCGGCGGCACGCGCCTCGGCGGCAGGCGAGAGCGCGCGGCGCTGACGAAGCTGCTTGAGCCGCTCGCGGCCCGCGTCGACGTCGTGCCCGACTATGAAATCGCCCATCGCGCCGCCTTCGGGACCGGGCCCGGCGTCGTGCTCGTCGCGAGCACCGGCTCGATCTCCTACGCGCGCGGCATGGACGGGAAGTCCCAACGGGCAGGGGGCCTGGGTCCGCTGCTGGGCGACGAAGGCTCCGGCTTCTGGCTTGGGAAAACAGCCTCCCGCGACGCCGCGCTCCGCCGCGAATTGCGCCTGCCCGAGCCGCTGGCGCTCGCGCACGCGGACGATCCCGTGCGCGCGACCGCGGCGCTTGCGCCTAAAATCCTGCGCGCCCGCTCCGCGCGAGCCCGCCGGCTGCGCGAGGACGCGGCCGATCATCTCGCGGCGCTCGCGGCCGAGGCGGCCCGCGGGCTGATCCTGCCGCGGCCCGTCCCGCTCGCGCTGCACGGCGGACTCTTCAATGACGCCGGTTTGAGGAAGGCGGTCCTGCGCCGGCTGGGGCGCGTCGTCCTCGTGCCGCCGCGCGCGTCCGCCGAGCGCGCCGCCGCGGGGCTTTAGGTTTCATAAAATGTTCGAATCCTACTCCCGCAGCCACATTTCGACGTGTCGACTGTTTCCGGAAACAGTTCCAACTCGCACCGGTGCGAGTTCAAAAGCCCTCCAGCGATGCACCGGACCAAGGTGCAAGGCCATGCTTAAGTATCTATCGGGAAGGTACCAGGAGTGTGTCGAGCTGTCGATCATGTCCGGACTCAGACAGTCGATTTCGGCTTCCCACCGTTGGCGCCAACAGTTGCGTCCAACTCCTCGGGGTGGACACCGACGCCGCGCCCGCCGGCTAACCCGATTACGCGCGCGCCGCCGCGGGGCTTTAGCGCCGACTTTCCCGCGCGGCCCGCTCCGTCTTCAACTGGTTGAAGATGACCTGCAGCCGGTCGAGCAGTTCGGCGGACTTGTGGTCCAAGCGCGCGAAGTCAAACTCGTGCCAATCCTTGGCGATCTCCTTGAACAAGGCGTTGACCCCTTCGGCCCGCTTCGGCTGCTTGATGGACTCGAAATAGAAGTTCGTCCACATCCGGTAGCCCTCGGCCTTCTTCAGGCGGGCGATGACTTCCCGCGCCTTCTGGTCGATTTCGGGCCTGATGCCCGTCTTGGCGTTGTGGCATCTTGAACAGGCGTCAGCCAGGATCGGTCGATTGTCCTTCTTGGAGCTCATGGAGCCGTGACAGGTGACGCAGTTCGGGCCCGAGCCGTCGTCGCGAAGCTGTTGATAGTGCTTGCTCCCGATGAAATGCGCCTGGATCTCGGCGTGGCATTGACCGCAAGTGGCCGGAATCTTCTTGTAGTGGGTGGCGCTGCGGGGGTTCGACTGGTCGAACACGCCCTGATGCGCCGCCTCCTTCGTCGTCGCCGCGGGATCGCCGCCGTGGCACCGGGAGCAGCTGGCTCCCGCGATCTCGTGGGCGGAGCCCTCCCAGTTTTCGTAGTAGTCGAAGAGCTTCTTGTTGGTGACCTTGAACTCGATTTTTTTGTGGCAATCGCTGCAGCCGTCCGCGCGAGCGTCGGGCGCCGGGAAAAGGGAGCAGAGCGCCGCCGCGAGCAAAAGCGGCGAAGCCCGCCGCATGTTCGAATTCATGGCTTGCTTGTTGCAACGTTTCAGCCAGGATCGAGCCGCTTCCCCGGGCCCATAGGCCCAATCGTTGCATATGGGCAAATATCAAGGCATGAAGCCTTCGCCTGGACGCGCCGTCGCGGCCTTTCTCGCAATCGCCTTCTGGGTTCTTCCGAAGGGATTCGTCCATGCCCTGCCGGAGGAGGCCGAGACGTGCCTCGCCTGCCATTCGCGGGCGGGGGGAGCCCCGGCGACGACGCTCGCGGGCTTCGACGCCTCGGCTCACAAAGGTCTGGAGTGCGCATCGTGCCACGGCGGCGCCGCGGAGGCTCCTCACGCCGCCCTCCCTCCTCCCGTCGACTGCGGGGCCTGCCATGCTTCCGCCGCCCGCGGGATTAAAATCTCGCCTCATGGGCACGCCGTCAGCGCCGGCGCGGGAAAGAAGCCGGCCGGAGCCTGCCTGGTCTGCCACGGGAAGGCCCACGCGATCGCGAAGGTTTCCAGCTCCCGCTCGCCGGCCTCGCGTTCGCGGCAGGTCGGACTGTGCGCATCCTGCCATCAGGACCCCGCGAAGACGCCGTCCCACCTCTCGCGCCTGCGCCCCGTCTCCACCTACGCGAAGACCGTTCACGGACTGAAGGCGGCGGAGGGCAACGCCAAGGCCGCTCTCTGCGGGGATTGCCATGGAACGCACGACATTCGCCCCGGCATCGACCCCGCCTCGCGCGTCTCGCGCAACCGCATCGCCGAGACCTGCGGGCGCTGCCACGAATCGGAATCCACCGCCTACAGCAGCGGCGTCCACGGGCGGGCCCGCGCGGAAGGGACCAAGGAAGCGCCCACCTGCACGGACTGCCACGGGGAGCACGACGTGGTTTCGGTGAATTCGCCGAGGTCGCACGTGTCCAGCGGAACGATCGTCGCCACCTGCTCCGGATGCCACGCTTCGGAACGCATCATCGGCAAGTTCGGACTCCCGGCGGGCCAGGTGACGAGCTTTAACGACTCCTACCACGGCCTCGCGGCAAGCCGCGGCCTGACGCGCGCGGCGAACTGCGCCTCCTGCCATGGCTGGCACGAAATCCTCCCGTCGAGCGACCCGGCGTCCAGCATTCACCCGAACAACCTCGCCAAAACCTGCGGAACCTGTCACCCGGGCGCCGGCCTGTCCATGGGGGGCGGCGGATCGGTCCACTCGCACCTCTCGAAAAGCGCCTCCAACGGGAACCCGGCCAGCTTCTTCCGACTCTTCTATCTCGTCTTGATTCCCCTGCTCGTCGGCGGAATGCTGCTGCACAACCTGATCGACCTCGCGCGCCATGGACTCGGTGGTCCGCGAGCCTCCCTCAAGGAGGATCAGGGGGGGGTGCTCCTGAACGCCTCGGAACGGGCCCAGCATGCGGTTCTGGCGGTCTCCTTCCTCGCTTTGGCCTACACCGGATTCGCGCTGGAGTATCCGAACTTATGGTGGACGGCGCCCGCCGGAAGCGAGGAGTTCCGCCGCTGGATTCACCGCGCCGCGGCCGCCGCGCTCGTGCTCATCGGCCTGTACCATGCCTGCTACCTGGCCTTCGCCGCCGCCGGGCGCGAGCGCTTGGCGGCGCTTCTTCCCGCTCGGCGCGACCTCATCGACCCGCTGCGCGTCATCGCCTACAACCTGCGGCTCAGCCGGCGGCTCCCCCTTCTGGCGCGATTCTCCTACATCGAGAAGGCGGAATACTGGGCCCTAGCCTGGGGCGCCCTCGTCATGGTCGCCACGGGCGCGGTCCTGGCGTTCAACCGCTTTTCCTTGGCTCATTTTCCCCTTTGGGTGATCGAGACGGCCAGGGTGATTCACCTCATGGAGGCCGTTCTCGCCTGCCTGGCGATCGTCGTCTGGCACTTCTACTGGGTCATTTTCGACCCGGAGGTGTACCCGATGAATTGGGCCTGGCTGACCGGCGAATCCGAATGGCGGCCGCTCAAGGCCCCGCCAAGGAGCGCGGACCCCGAGAGTCCCCGCGAAAAGTAGCGGCGCGCCGCTACTTCCCCTTGGCCTCTTTCTTGTGGCACTTCATGCAGCCGCCCTTGGCGGCGAAGATCACCTTGTCGCCCTGCTTCTTCTTGCCGTCATGGCAGTAGCCGCAGCCCTTGCCGGCGTACATGTCGGCCATCTTCATCCCCTCGGACTTCTTCTGGGCGAAAAGCGGCTCCTTGCCGCCATGGCAGTTGTCGCACGCGCCGATGGTTTCGACGTGCTTCTTGTGCGGAAATTTCACCGGGCCCAGCTTGGCCTTATCGAAGACGATCGATTCCGGCGCCTCCTTGGCGTCTTCGGCCCGCGCCGACGCCGTGCAGCCCAACGCCGCGGCCAACAGGCCGCCCACCGCGAACAACGACCACATTTTCCGCATAGATGATTACCTCCCCCTTTAATAGAACGCGCCGCACGCCCGGCATGCAACAATAAGGCCGCCGCTCGCGGAACGGATTCTATCTTAAAGCGCCGCCATCGCGCGGGAAGAGGAACCTCTTTGTCGGGGCGGCCCCCGGTTTTTATAGAATAGGGCCATGATCATCGCCCTCGGCTGCGACCACGCCGGCTTTCCCTTGAAAAAACTCCTGCAGGCTTGGCTGGAGAAGAAGGGCCATAAGGTCTTGAACCTGGGGGTGGACACCGACGCCGAGCCCGCCGATTATCCCGATCACGCGCGCGCCGTCGCGGAAGCCGTCGCCAAAGGCGCGGCCGAACGCGGCGTCATCGTGTGCGGCTCGGGCGTGGGCGCGACGATCGCGGCGAACAAGGTTCCCGGCGCGCGCGCCTGCATGTGCCACGACACCTTCTCCGCGCGCCAAGGCGTCGAGGACGACGACATGAACGTGCTTTGCCTCGGCGGGCGGATCATCGGCCAGGAGCTCGCGTTCGAGGCGCTGGGCGCCTTTCTCGGCGCCAAGTTTTCCGGGCTCGACCGCCATCGGCGCCGCAAGGACAAAGTGACCGCCATCGAGCGGGCTTATTCGAAGGAGGTCCTGAAGTGACCCGCAAAAACCCCCTGCGCGACCTGCGCCGCTTCGGCGTTTCCGTATGGTACGACTACGTCTCGCGCTCCTTGATCGCCTCCGGCGAGCTCAAGCGCCTCATCGAGGAGGACGGGATCCGCGGCGTCACCTCGAACCCGACCATCTTCGAAAAGGCGATCGGCGGATCCTCCGACTACGACGACGCGATCCGAGCCGGCGCCAAGCCCGGGATGGCGCCGGCCGAACTGTTTGAAAAGCTCGCCGTCGCCGACATCCAGGCGGCCTGCGACCTGTTTCGCCCCCTGTACGAGGAGAGCCGGGCCGGCGACGGCTTCGTGAGCCTCGAGGTCGCGCCCTCGCTCGCGCGGGACTCGGCCGGCACGACGGCCGAAGCCCTCCGCCTGTGGGCCGCCGTCGGCCGCCCGAACCTGATGATCAAGGTGCCCGGCACGATCGAGGGCCTCAAGGCGTTCGAGGACCTGACCGCCGAGGGCGTCTCGGTCAACGTCACCCTGCTGTTCTCCCTGGAGCGCTACGCCGCCGTCGCCGAGGCGCACCTCAAGGGCCTCGAGCGCCGCGCCGCCGCCGGCAAGGAGCTGTCCCGGGTCGCCTCCGTGGCCAGCTTCTTCGTCAGCCGCGTGGACAGCGCCATCGACGCGATCCTGGAAAAACGTCCCGAGCCCGGGGCCAGGGCCTTGCTGGGCAAAGGCGCCATCGCGAACGCCAAACTCGCCTATCAGCACGGCAAGAAAGTTTTCTCATCGGCCCGTTTCAACGCGCTCAAGAGCAAGGGAGCCATGCCGCAGCGTCTCTTGTGGGCGTCGACCGGCACGAAAAATCCCGCTTATCGCGACGTGCTGTACGTCGAGGAGCTCATCGGGCCCGACACCGTGAACACGATGCCGCCCGCGACCGTGGACGCGTACCGCGCGCACGGCGCCGGACGGCCGAGCATCGAGGAGAACCTGCTTGAGGCCGCCGCGCAGTGGGACGCCCTGCCTCGCTTCGGCGTGGACCGCGGCGCGATCATGCTCAAGCTCGAGGAAGAGGGCCTCGCGTCCTTCTCGAAGTCCTTCGAGACCCTGATGGGCAAGCTGACCGCCAAGAGGGCCCTGCTCGACGCGGAGTTCGCCGCCGTGGACGCGGGCCTGGCCGAGCTCGAGGCCGCGCGCTTTTCGGAACGCCTCTGGGCCAAGGACCCGACCGTTTGGAAGAGCGGGACGGAGCACCAGAAGCTGATCCGCCGTTCGCTGGGCTGGCTCGACGCGCCGGTCACGTCCGGCGCGTCGCTCGGGCCCGTGAAGGCCTTCGCCGAGGCCGCCGCCGCGGACGGCTTCCGACGGGCCGTCGTCCTCGGCATGGGCGGCTCGAGCCTGTGCGTCGAGGTTCTGCGCGCCTCGTTCGGCTCCGCTCCGGGCCGCCTCGAGCTCTCCACGCTCGATTCGACTCATCCCGCCGCGATTTCCGCGCTTGAGAAGGGGCTCGACCCGGACAAAACCCTGTTCATCGTCGCGAGCAAGTCCGGCGACACCGTCGAACCGAACGCGTTCTTCGACCATTTCTGGAACTTCTGCGCGCGACGCCCCGGCGCGAAACCCGGCCGGCAGTTCGTCGCGATCACCGACGCCGGCACGTCCCTCGATAAGATGTCGCGCGAACGAGGCTTCCGCCAGACGTTCCTGAACCCGCCCGACGTCGGCGGCCGCTACTCCGCGCTGACCTTGTTCGGCCTCGTGCCCGCCGCGCTCGCCGGCATCGACGCGGGCGAGCTCCTCTCCCGCGCGCGCCGGGCCGCGGAGGCGTTCTCGCCGCGGACTCCGACGCGGGCCAACCCGGCCCTGCGCCTGGGCGCCTTCATCGGCTGCCACGCGCGCGAGGGCCGCGACAAGCTGACCCTCATCCTGCCTCCGTCGCTGGAGTCCTTCGGACTCTGGATCGAGCAGCTCTTGGCGGAATCCACGGGCAAGGAGGGACGCGGCATCCTGCCCGTGACGGGCGAGCCCCTGGGAACCGCCTCCCAGTACGGCCGGGACCGCGCGTTCGTGCGCCTGGCTCTCCCCGGGCGGCCCGAGCCTTCCGTCGACGCGGCGTTGGCCGCGCTCGAGCGGGCGGGCCATCCCGTCCTGCGTCTCGAGGTCTCCGATCCTCTCGACCTCGGCGCCCAGTTCCTGCAATGGGAAATCGCCGTCGCGGCCGCGGGATTTCTCCTAAAGGTCAACCCGTTCGACCAGCCCGACGTGCAGTCGGCCAAAGAAAGGGCGAAGTCTCTGCTCAACGGCGCCGAAGGCGCGCCGCCCGAAAAGCCCGACCTGCGCGCGGGCGGCCTGGCCGCTTTCGCCGACGCCGGACTCCTGGCGTCGCTCAAGGCCGACGCCGGCCAAGACCGGCCCCTGCGCGACGTTCTCGACGCCCACCTGTCCAGGGTCGGGACCGGGGATTACGTCGCCATCCTGGCTTTCCTCGCCGAGAACGAGGGGAGCCGACGCCTCGTCGAGGAGGTCCGGCGGCGCGTGCGCGCGCGCTCGACCGCGCCGGTCACGGTCTCGTGGGGCCCGCGCTACCTGCATTCGACGGGCCAGCTCCACAAGGGCGGCCCCGGCGCGGGCGTCTTCCTGGTTCTCGGGGAGGCCGAACGGTCCGCCCCGCCCATTGCCGGCAGGGCGTTCTCGTTCGGCCGGCTGTGCCGCGCCCAGGCGGCGGGGGACTGCGCCGCGATGCTGTCGGCGGGACGGCGCCTGCTGCGCCTTGAGTTCGGCGGCGCCGCGGAGGAAGGCCTGCGCGCGCTGGCGAACGCGCTTCCCGACGCGGCGGCGGCCGCGCGATGATCTCGCCGAAGGCCCTTCGCGCCCGGGCCGCGAAGGCCCGCATCGTCCTGACCGACGTCGACGGGGTGCTGACGGGGGGAACGATCCATCACTTCGTCGATACGGACGGCGCGCTCGTCGAGTTCAAGGGCATGCACGCCCAAGACTCGATCGCGCTCTCCTGGCTGGCTGAATGCGGCCTGGTCACCGGCGTGATCAGCGGACGCGTTTCGAAGGGGATGGACGCGCGCCTGAGAATGCTCAAGGTCAAGCACATCTATCAGCACAGGCTCGACAAGGCCGCCGTGCTCGCCGAGATCATGAACGCGGAGGGATTGCCCAAGGACCGGATCGTCTACGTCGGGGACGACATCCCCGATCTCGCCGTGATGTCCCGCGTGGGCCTCGCCGTCGCGCCCGCCAACGCGCGTCCCGAGATCAAGGCGGCCGCGCATTGGATCACGAAGGCGAGCGGAGGCGAGGGCGCGTTCCGCGAGCTGGCCGAGATCATCCTGAAAAGCCAGGGGCTTTGGGGCGCGGTGCTGGAGAAATACCGCTGACGCGAGCGTTGACGCGGGCCCCGGACCCAGGCTAGAATCAGGGCGGACGCTCATGATCGATCTCTTCGGCCTCGGCAAGCAGCAGGACCCGGAGGAGCCGCCCGCCGCCGCGGAAGCCCCGGCGCCGCGCGGCTCCCACAAACTTTGGGCTTTTCTGCTGGTGCTCGACGCCCTGTTCGTGATCGTGTTCGCCGGAGCCGTCGCCGCGAAAGTGTACCAGCACTGGGAGGCGCCCGCGGACGCTCCGGCGCCGGCCGCGCGCCGAAGGCCCGTCAAGGCCGCGCCGCCCGCGCCGGTCCCCGCGCCGGTCCCCGCGCCGGCGCCCGCTCCGGAACCGCTCAAGGCTCCGGAGCCGCCGAAGCCCGCCGTGGACGCGCCGCGCCCGCCGAAACCGTCGATGTTCGCCGAAGCGCCCAAACACAGAGGGACGCCTCGACCCGCCGACGCCGGCGGGAGGCCGGCGCCCGCCGCGCCCCCGGCTCCGCCTTCCCTCCCCGCGGACGGGAAGGTGAAAGCGCTGCGCACCGAGTTCCGGCTCCACGCGCCCAAGGCGAAAACCGTCGAGCTCATCGGCGCCTTCATCGTCCGCGGCGGGCGCAAGGAAATGGCCCGCCAGGACGACGGCACCTGGACCCTGACTTTGTACCTCAACCCCGGCTCCTACCGTTATTTCTTCTCCGTCGACAAGAGGAAGCAACTGGACCCCGAGAACCCCCGCGCGGAAAAGGGCGCTTCGCTCCTGACCCTACCTTAATAAGCCGGCGCGTCGCGACCCGCCGGCGTGTATTGATTTCGTAACAGGGCCTCGTTACACTCCTTTCGATGCGACCCGTTTCGACGGCTCTGGCCGCGGCCGTTTTTCTTGCCGCGGCCCCTTGCGCCCAGGCGGCCCTGACGCCCCGCGTCGCCCACACGGCCACGCTTCTGCCCACCGGCGACATCCTGATCACCGGCGGCATGGATGAAAGCGGGGCGATACTCAGCACCACCGAATTGAGGCTCTCGGCCACGGGCCAGACCTACACCGACGGACCCGACATCTCCGCCCGCTCCTCGCACACGGCCACGATGATGGCCAACGGCTGCGTCCTGATCGCGGGGGGTTGGAACGGGGCCGCCACTCGTTCCGATTACCGCATATATGATCCCGCCACGAACACCGTCAGCCCCAATACCGGCGGCCTGACGGCCCGCTACAACCACACGGCGACCTCGCTCAACAACGGCCAGGTGCTTCTTTGCGGCGGCCAAAACGACGCCGGCGTCATCGCGACCTGCGACCTCTTCACGCCCTCGGGCGCGACCGGAAACAACTGCAGCGGCACCATCGCCCCGACAGGCAGCCTGCAGTTGGGCCGCGCGCTGCACACGGCGGTTCTCCTCAAGGACGGGAAGGTCTGGTTCGCGGGGGGGATCGCGGCAAGCGGCTACACGCCCACCACCGAGCGCTACGATCCCTCTCTTGGGAGCTTCAACTCGGCCCAAACGTTGGGCGAGGCCCGCGCCTACCACACCGCGACCATGATGGGCGACGGCAAGGTCTTGGTCGCGGGGGGCTACAACGCGAATGAAAATCTCGGCAACGCCGGGATTCTCGACACGCTTGAGGTCTACGATCCCGTCGCCAACACCGTCACCTCAGGCCCGCGGCTTTCGGCGCGGCGCAAACGGCACAGCGCGGTCCTCTCTCCCGACGGCACTGTCATGCTCTTAGGGGGGCTCGGCAACATCACCACGACCTACATCGACGGGCTCAACGCCACCCTCGACGCCGGCTCCCTGACCAACACGTGGGCCTATCCCAATTCGAGCGGCACCATCACCGGCACCAGCCTCCCGCTCCCGCTGGATTTCGATCTCGACGTGCCGGTCGCCGGCAAAATCTCCGACGGCCACATCCTGTTTTCCTCGCCCACGGCGACGTTCGCCTCGGGCATCGCCTACTTCACCCCGGGCCTCAGCAAGACTGCCGGGCTGAGCGCGAACCTTGCGGGCGTATCGGTCTACAAAGAAGGAGCCGGCGGGCACATCGCCGCCACCCTGTCGCTGTCGAACATGAGCGGAAGGGCCTATTTCACGCCCAAGGACGTTTCCCTCGCGGGCAACGCGTCCGGCAGCCTCACTTTCGCGGGCACCCTCGACGCCGCCACCGCCTCGAAAGTTCTGACCGGCGGCACCATCGACTTGAACGTGACGATACCCATGTCGCCGGAACTGACGGGAATCGGCGCGACCGTCATCGCCGGCACGATCGCGCTCACCGGGGGCACCATCATCCAGGCGAGCTCCTACACCGCCACGATCACCGGCGGCACCGTCACCATCCCGTCCGGCACCGCGATCGACGGCAACGGCGACATCGTCTTCGTCGCGCGCGCCGTCGACCTGACCGGCACGATCGAGTACAAGGGCACGGGAGCTCCGCAGCAGTTCACCGGCGCGCCGATGACCGTGCCGCAGGGCGGCTCGCAAGCGAACGCCTCCCTCACCGGCGTCATGAGCTATGTCGCCAGCAAGGTGAATCTCGCCGGCGCGCAATTCGCGGCCGACGTCGCCACCGTCGTCATCCGCGGCATGGTGTTCGGCCAGGCCGAATTCTACAATCCCGCGGCAAACCAGGCCACGTTCACGCCGCCGGGCGGAAGCATCGGCGCGGGTCCGGCCGTCGCCGCCTTCGGACACACCGCGACCTTGCTGCCCAATACCGACCTGTTCGTGGCCGGCGGCTACGACTGCTCGGGAGCCTCCTGCGCGAGCTTCGCCGCCAAGAACAGCGGCGCGGTCCGCTCCGACCTGACCTTCCTTCCCTCCGTGAGAAACTTCAGCGCCACATCGGGCAGCCTGCTCCAGCGCCGCGCCTATCACACCGCGACGCTTCTGCCCGACAACACCATCCTCGTCGCCGGCGGCACGAACGGCCCGAGCGTGCTGCCCACCGCCGAGATCTTCAACCCCGCCTCCGGCGCTTTCGCCGCCACGAGGGGCTCCATGCGCGACGCGCGCGACCTCCACACCGCGACCTTGCTGCCCAACGGCCGCGTGCTGGTAGCGGGGGGCTATTCAACCAACGCGACCAGCACCGGCTCGACGAACTCCGCGGAGATCTACTATCCCGACACGAAGATCTTCATCCCGGCCGCGATGATGATCTCCTCGCGCAGCAACCACACCGCGACCTTGCTGCCCGACGGAAACCTGATGGTCTTCGGCGGCTTCGGGCCCGGCGACGTGATCACGGCGACGGCGGAGATATACTACTCGACGTCCGGCGCCTGGAAGCCCTTGACCTCGGCTCCCGCGGCGCGCGCCCTGCACGCCGCGGCCTTGCTCAAGGATGGCCGCCTCATGGTCGCCGGCGGGGTCAACTCGGGCGGGGTCCTGAGCTCCGTCCACGCCTACACCCCGGCGACGAACAGCTGGGCCGCCCTGGCCCCGATGCCGGTCGCGCTGCGCTCGCACACGGCCACCTTGCTCTTCGACGGCCGCGTGCTCGTCGCCGGCGGCAACGGCGGCCTGGGGCAGGTCAATGCGTCCTATATCTACGATCCGAAAACCGACGCTTGGACCGCGACCGCCGCCGCGCCCCTGACCCAGCCGCGCTTCGGGCATACGGCGACCTTGCTGCCCGACAACACCGTGATGATCAGCGGCGGCGCGACGTTGAGCGAAGTTCCCACCGGAATCGAGGTCTATCGCGTCGACTCGAGCTCCTGGGTGCCCACGGGCGGACCCTTCGCCCTGGGAGCGCGCGCCTTCCACACCATGACTTTGGCCGCCGACGGCAAGGTTTACGCGATCGGCGGAAGCGACGGCCTGATCGGGGGAGCGGGCACCTCGCTCTTGAGCTCGGCGGAACAGGGCTATTTCACCGCCGACGCGGACGTGTACACGAAGAACGCCCCTCCAAGCATCCGCCGTTCCACGATCACCGCGACCAGCGCGACTCCGTTCCTGCCGGGCGGCAGCCTCAGCGTCAGCGGCCTGGGATTTCGGGGCGGCACCGAGGCCAGCGGCGGCGGCTCGGGCGCGGCGAACTCGTCGTTCAGCTTCCCTCAAATGTCCCTGCTGCGGACCGACGGCGGGGGCTTCGCCGTCGACCTAACGAGCCCGATCTACAAGAACTCCGCCAACCTGGCGACCCTCGACACCTCGCTGAGCGTCGCTCTCCCGCCCGTCGCCGCCCAGCTGCCCACCGGCTGGTACAACGTCCGCGTCGGCGCCAACGGCGTCTACTCCCACGCCCAGTTCCTCCAGGCCGGCCCGGCCAAGCCGGCGCTGGCGCCGACGAACGTCGCCGGGCTGACCTTGGGCGTGTCGTCGATCTCCTGGACCTGGACCGGCGTCGCCGGCATCGACGGCTACAACGTCTATAACGCCACGTCCGGCATCTTCCTCAGCTCGATTCCGACGACCTCGCTGACCTACGTGCAGACCGAGTTGGCTCCGAGCGCCACCGCCTCGATCATGATCGCCGGCTACACGCTCTCCGGCGACGGCCCCCTGAGCGCGTCCGCCACCGCCTACACCCTCAGCAGCCTCGACATCAGCCTCTCCACGCTTCCGCTGACCTTGACGGTCTCCGCCGCGACCTTGTCGAACGTGATCCTTTTCTGGAGCACGAACGCCTACACTCCGGCCGGCACGATTTACGAGGTCTCCCAATCAAGCGATGACTTCGTCGCCTCTTTCTCGACCCCGGTGCCCGCGGGCGCCGCCCTGACGAGCACCTTCACGACGATCAGCCACCTGACCGCGAACACCACCTATTACTTCCGCGTGCGCGCCTTCTCTCCCGACCTCGCGCAGCTCGTGGCTTACTCCAACAGCGCCGCGACCATGACCTTCAACGGCGGAGCGGCTCCCGGCTCGCTTATGGGAGCGTTCCTCGCTTCCTCGGACTCGTCCCTGTCCGGCTCCCTGGGGAACGGACGCCAAATCCTTCTGCGCGCGCCCGCCCGCGCCTTCCCGACCGACGTGGCGGTCACGATCTCCTCGTTCGTGCCCATCGGGACTCTCTGCCCCAACGCGACCAACATCGCCTTCTCCATCGTCAGCAGCCCCGCGCTCCAGCCGATCGGCAGCCTTTACTTCACCTTCAGCTACGCGCCGAGCGAGCTCGGCGCGATCCCCGCCGGCCGCGCGCAGCTCCTGCGCTACGAGCCCGGCAGCGGCACCTGCGTCCCGCTCGAGACGACCGTCGACACCGCCGGCGGGCAGATGACCGCGCGCATCAACCACTTCTCGCTGTTCCAGGTCGGCTCGACGCCGCTGTCGACCACGCCTGAAACCGCGCGCCTCTTCCCGAATCCCTACCACGCCGGCCGCGACGGCTTCGTGACGATCGACCGGGTTCCGCCGGACGCGCGCGTGCGCATCTTCACGCTGCGGGGCGAACAGGTGCTCGACGTCCGGGCGAACGCCGTCGGCCTGCTGACCTGGAGCGGCACCAACGGTTCCGGCCGGGCGGTGGCCAGCGGCGTCTACCTGGTGATGGTCGAATCCGGGAGCACGAAGAAAATCCTCAAGCTGGCGGTGATCCGGTGAGAGCCTTCATCGCCGCCGCGGCCGCCCTGCTCTGCCTTCCCGCGGGCGCGTCTGATTTCGGCCGCGCGGCGGCGGGAACGTCCGGCTCCGAATTCCTGCTCTTCGACACGAGCGCGCGCGGCATCGCGATGGGCGGCGCCTACTCCGCCGCGACCAACGACGCTTCCTCGCTCTACTGGAACCCCGCCGGGCTCGCGCAGGTGCCCCGTTTCTCCGCCACCATGCTCCATGCGCAATACGTGGCCGACATCACCTACAACGCCGCTTCCGTCGCCAAGCGCGTCAACGACACCTCCGTGCTGGCCGCGGGCCTGCGCTACCTCGACGTCGGGGCGATCACGCGCACCGACATCAACGGCTTGAGCGACGGGGAGTTCCATCCCCGCTCCTATCTCGCCGAGCTGGGCTGGGGCCAATCGATCTACGACCTCTCCGACAGCGAGGTGGACGTCGCCATGGGCGCGACGGTCAAGTACCTGCACACCGACCTGATCGAGCACGCCGACGCCTACGGCGGCGACCTCGGCGTCATTTCCCGCTTTTACGGAACATCCCAAACCTACGACGTCTCGATGGCGATTCAAAATGTCGGCGCCGGCCAAAAGTTCGATCAGACGCGCGACACTTTGCCCACCCGCCTGCGCTTCGGCGGCGGCGCGCGCCCGCTCAAGCCGCTCCTGCTCACGATCGAGGCGATCGCTCCGATCAACAACTCCCCGCACGGCGCCGCCGGCATGGAATACTCCGTGGACATCCAGAAGAGCCTGAAAGGCGCGGTGCGCGCCGGCCTCAATTCCATGACCTACGACTCCCTGGGCATGTCGTCGATCATCAATTTCGGCTTCGGCCTTCAGGCGTCGGACCTCAGCTTCGACTACGCGTTCTCGCCGGCGGGAGCGCTGGGCGCGCAGATTCACCGTATTTCGATCAGCTACAACCTGCCCGCAAAGGTCTCGCGGCGCTACCGAGAGAGATAGCTTGGATCCGCTCGAGCCCCAGCCCCCGCGTCCCGTGCCGCCCGCGCCGCCCCGGCCGGAGCTGGTCCCGCCGCTCCCCCGCCCGCCCGCGGCGGCGTCGATGCTGGAGTTTTTCCAGAAGCGGATCGAAGCGCTGGAGCGCGAGCTCGCGGCGGAGCGGGAACGCGCCTCCGCCGCGTCCAATCAGCTCGTCCAGCAGGAGGCGCTGAAAAACGAGGTGGAAAGCCATCTCAAGAGCATGACCGAGCAGCTGCGGCGCGAGAAAGCCGAGCGCGAAGGCGAGGACGCCAAGTCCCACGCGCGCGGACGCGTCGAAGCCCTCGAGCGGCGCCTCGACGAGATGAACTCGACCTTCGCGCAGCTCCTGAAGGAGGCCGTCGCGCGGCAGCCGCCGGCCGCCGCGCTCCTGCCCGAAATGCGCGGCATCGAGGAGCAGCTTTCCCGCCGATTCGAGGAATTCGCCGCGGGGCTGAAGGCAACGCTGTCCGACTGGGAGCGCCGCCACGACCAGGAGCTGCGCCGACAGGACGACCGCCTGCAGTCGCTCGCGGACGAGCGCGCCGCGCTCTCGAGGATGTGGCAGGAACAGGGCCAGTCCCTCCGTCAAGAGTTCCTCAAGGAGCGGATCGCCCGGGAAACGGCGGTTTCCGGTCAAATCGCGGAAATCACCGGGCGCCTCGACGCCGCGGACCGCGGGCGGCGGGAAGCCGAAGCCGCTTCCGTGTCCGTGCGCGAAGCCCTCGAGCGGATCACGCGCCTTCTCGCCGCGACGCCGAAGGCCAAGGACGAGATCATCGTCGAACTCGAAGCCGAGAAAAATCAGCTTCTGCAAGCGATGCGCGAGCGCCATGACCAGCTGCGCGCGGCCCTTGATGAGCGCCGCGAGGTCGAAAAAACGATGGGCGACAGCCTCGTTTCTCTTTCCGGGGAGCTCGAGCGCGAGCGCGCCCGGACGCGCGTCGCGCAGGCGCGGAGCGACGGCGCCCAGGGGGACCTGGAGGCCCTCAACGCCCGCGTCGCCGACCTCGAGCGCTCTCTGGCCGAGCGCGACGCGCGCGCGCTGTCCCTCGGCGCCGAGCGCGACGAGCTCACCCGCGCCCTGGTCGGCGAGGCCGAGAAGGTCCGCGTTTCGATCGCCGAACGCGCCGCGTCCGACGAACGCTGGCACCAGCGCGTGCTCGAGCTTCAACGCCGGGTCGAGGAGGAGTCCGCGCTCGCGCGCCAGGAGGCCGAGCGCGCCAACGACCTCCGCGCGAAGGTCGCCACGCTCTCCGAGCATATGGCCAGGGCCCTGCAGGAGCGCGACGGCGTCGTCGCCCGCTTCGCGGACTGGGAGCGCGAGCGCCAACGCCTGCTCGACGTCATCAAGCAGAAGGACGGCATGGTTTCCATGCTCTCCTCCGCCTTTCAAGGCTCCCTGAAGAAGCCCTAGCGCCGCGCCGTTCTTTCATATAATGGCCGCGTGAAAGCGGTCGTCTTGAGGGCGTTCGGGGGCGTCGAGAATCTGGAGGCCCGGACCGTCGAAGATCCCGTCCCGGGACGCGGCGAGATCGGCCTGCGCGTGCGCGCCTGCGCCCTCAACCACCTCGATCTGTGGATCCGCGAAGGCCTGCCCGGCGCCAAGGTCAGGACGCCTCACATTCTGGGCTCCGACGTCGCCGGCGAGGCGGAAGGCCGGCGCGTCGCCGTCCATCCGGGGCTGTTCTGCGGCGCCTGCGCCGCTTGCCGCGACGGCCGCGAGTCCGACTGCCCCGACTTCGGCATCATAGGCGCCTACGGCGGCTCGCAGGGCGGCTACGCGCAGCGGCTGGCCGTGAAGGCCGCGCACCTGCTGCCGATTCCGGACTTCCTCTCATTTACGGACGCGGCCTCCCTGCCGCTGACCTTGCTGACGGCCTGGCGCATGCTCAAGACCCTGGGCGCGACGGAAGCCGGGCAGACGGTCGTGATCATCGGCGCGGGCGCGGGCGTCGCGTCCGCCGGCATCCAGATCGCGAAGGCGCTCGGCGCCTCGGTCATCGCGACGACGAGCGCCGCCGCCAAGGTGGAACGCGCCAAGGCGCTCGGCGCCGACCACGTCCTGCTGACCCCGCCGTCCGAGCTCGCGCGCGACGTGCGCCGCATCACCGGGGGCGCGATGGCCGACGTCGTCTTCGAGCACGTCGGCCCCGCCCTGTTCATGGACGCGCTCAAATGCCTGCGCCCCTCGGGACGCCTGGTCACCTGCGGCTCGACCTCCGGCCCGAAGCTCGAACTGGACATGCGCTACCTGTTCAGCCGCCAGCTCCGGATACTCGGCTCGCGCATGGGCAGCCTCGCCGAGATGCGCGAGGCCTGGAAGCTCGTCGAGGCGGGCAAGGTCAAGCCCGTCGTCGACAAGGTCCTTCCTCTCGATGAAGCCGCGGCCGCGCATGCCCTGCTCGAATCCCGCGCTCAATTCGGCAAGGTGGTGCTCTCGGTTTGAATCGCCCGGCTTCCGTTCCCGGCTGGCTCATCGCCTCGGCCCTCGCTTTGCCGCTGCTCATTCTGGGCGCGCCGCTCATCGAGATCGACGACGCCCGCTACGCCGAGGTCCCGCGCGCGATGGCGGCGTCCGGCGACTGGATCCTGCCGAGCCTCAACGCGATGCCGTACGTCGAAAAGCCGCCGCTCTGGTACTGGCTCGGCGCGGCGTCGATCAGGCTCCTCGGCGCCAGCGAGGCCGCCGCCCGCCTGCCGATGTTCCTGCTCTCCCTGCTCGGGGCGGGGGGGGTCTTCTGGCTCGGCTCCTGGCTATATTCGCCGAGCGTCGGCCGCTGCGCCGCGCTCGCGACGGCGACGGCGGGGCTCTGGCTGTTCCTCGTCCACAACCTGACGCTCGACCTGCCGGTCGCCGTCTTTCTGCTCTGGACCACCGCGTTCATCCTGCGCGCGTTGGAGCGGCCCGGCGACGCGGGCTGGGCCGCGCCCGCGGCGTGGCTCGCGGCGGCGCTGGCGTTCCTCAGCAAGGGCCTGATCGCGATCCTGCTCCCGGCGCTCTGGACGGCCGCCCTCGTCGTCCTCTTCCCGAAATGGAGGCGCCCCGCCCTGAAGCTGCTTTCGCCCCGGGGCGTCATCCTCGCCGTCCTGGCGGCCGCTCCCTGGTTCCTGGCGGTGCAGGCGCGGCGCCCCGATTTTTTCCGCACCTTCTTCATCGAGCAGCATTTCCAACGCTACCTCACGCCGAAGTATTCCCGCGGCGCGCCGTGGTGGTTCTACCTCGCGGTGCTGCCAGGCGGCCTGCTGCCGTGGACGGTCCCGTTTCTCTCGGGGCTGGCGAAATGCGGACGCCGTCCTTTCGCGGACGAGCGCTCGACCGCCCTCTCCCTTTGGGTTCTGGGCGTCGTCGCTTTTTTCTCCACGTCGCATTCGAAGCTCGCGACCTACGTCCTTCCCGTCCTCCCGCACGCGGCCCTGCTGGCGGCGGTCTCGATCGAAAACGGCCTGCCCCAGTGGGCCCGGCGCATTTCCCGCGTCTTCGGCGCCGCTCTTCTTCTCGGCTCCGCCGTCTGCGTCATTCTGTGGTTTAAAACGCCTCAACTCTCCCTGCCTCCCATCGGCGCGGACGCAGCCCTGCTGCGCCGCCTCGCTCTCCTGGCGTCGACGTTCCTGGCCGCGCTCGGCAGCGCGCATCTCCTGGCGCCGTCCTCGCTGCGTCCGGCCCGGACGCTCGGCCTCGGCGGCGTCGCCGCCGGCCTTCTCGCCTTCTGCGCCGTTTCCATCGCGTCTCCCCTGCTCAGCGCGAAGGAGCTCGCCCTGGCCGTGAAGTCGGCGGCCCGCGCCGAGGACGAGATTTGGTCCTACGACAGCTACCTGCACGGACTGCAATTCTACGCGAGGCGCCCCATCGACAAAATGGTCTACTTCGTGGGCGAGTTCCACTACGCCCGACGCGACGACGCGCACGCCGGACGCTTCGGAGACGACGACGAGGTGAGGGCGCTCCCGCGCGAAGGCGGGAGAACCTTCGTCGCGATGAAGACCGGGCGTCGCGCGCACTTCGCAACCCTGCCGCCGAAAGGCTCGATTTCCTCCTGGCGCGCGTTCGGCCCCTGGTCGCTGGCCGAGATCCGCGCGCGCTAGGGCCCTTCGCGAACGACGGGCGTGCGGCGGCGGTCGCGCGCGCGCGCCAGGATGCGCCAGCCGCGGTTGCCCGCTTCCAGCTGGAACGGCTCGGGCATGAACAACCCGGCCATCGCGGTCCGGAACTCCGCCGGATCTCCGCTGGCCTCGGCCAGCTGCTCGATCGACGCCGCGTAAATCCCGTTCTTTGCCTTGTACGCCTCCTGGACGCGCGCGATCACCGACAGGCCCTCGTTCGCCTTGGCCACGGCGGCCCGGTCGCGCGGCGTGGGCCGCGCCCAGGCGGAGTAAAGCTGGAAGCCGAAGAGGGCGACGGCGCCGAGCGCGCCGGCGAGGAACAGCGCCGCCCCCTCCGCCGCGGATTTCCGGTACGCCTCCACGACGATCGTGCCCGACGCGTAGTCGTGCAGCGCGCGGTTCTCGCGATTAAAAAGCGCCACGAAAAAGCCGAGGCTGCCCGCCGTCGAGCCGATCAGCCAGACCAGCGCGCGGATCAAGCCGCTGAGAAAGCCGGGGGGCCCGCCGTCGCGCGCGACCACGCGCAGCCCGAGCAGGCGCTTGCCGGGCGTGCCGCCCCGGAGATTGCCGATGAGCTGATAGGCGAAAACGGCCGTGATCCAGGCCGCCCCGACGAGCGCCAAAAGCTCGGAAGTCGGCGCTCTCTCCAAGGGGCCGACGAGGACCCAAACCGTGGCGGCGGCGCCGGCGCCGAAGGGAACGGTGTCGAGCAGGTAGGCGACGAAGCGGTCGCTGAAGCGCGCCGCGCGAGTCTCGATGATCCCGGGCTCCATCCCGACCAGTATAGGTGGCGTTTGAACGTAAATCAAGGAACGCGCCCTCCCAGTTTTCATGGGGTTTTGAGGAGAGAGTTGCGTGCTTTCGGGAATTATCGGCGAGAACTTATTCACACTACATCCCCGGGGACGAAACGTGAATACTCCCGCGAAAGCGCTCATCCCGGGTATGGGTGGAGGCCGCGCGGAATCAAGCTTTGTCGCATGATAG
>JACQJQ010000103.1 GCA_016204945.1 Elusimicrobiota bacterium | reverse complement strand
GGAAACCCAGACCGGTTCTTGGCGCCTAATTTTACTGCTTAACCTTCAGGTTTTCGCGAAGCGAAAACCCTGGCGCCGCAAGGCGCCATGTCGTTCAAGTGCTGATTCAAAACCCTGTGAACTTGGAGTTCGAGGCGCGCGGTCCGGCGGCGGGCGGGGGACGACAGGGGAGGCAGAAAAAGATTGTCATCTGCGGGGAACTTTGCTATAGTGTGGGACCCATGCAGATTTACGAGACGGTCCTTATCCTTAAGCCGGTCCTTGCCGACCCCGAAGTCGCGGAGTTCGTCGAGAAAACCAAGGCGACCATATCCGGCGAGGCCGGCGAGATGGTCACCCACGAGATATGGGGCCGGCGGAAGCTCACCCACATCATCGGCAAGGCGCGCGAAGGCATCTACGTGTACATCAAGTACAAGGGCACGCCGGCGCTTCTTCGGAAGATGGCCCATAGTTTCGGCGTGTCCGACACAGTCCTGCGCGAGATGACCGTCTTGGTCCGCGATCGCAAGATGCGCGAGAAGAAGTCCAAGAAGATCAAGCCCGCCGTCGCCCCGGCCGCGGCTCAGGTCTAGCCATGGCCGCCGAGCTGCGCCTGCCCGAGCAGAACACCGTTCTTCTGACGGGACGGCTCACCCGCGATCCCGAGCTGAAGTACACCGCCAGCGGAACGCCGATGTGCCGCTTCGGCCTCGCCGTCAACCGCCGCTACAAGGACCCGAAGTCCGGCGAGTGGAAGGACGATACGACCTTCGTGAACTGCGTGATTTGGCGCGAGGCGGGGGAGCGCGTCGGCAAGACCGTGAAGAAAGGCGCTCCCGTGCACGTCGAGGGCCGTCTGCGCAGCTACGATTACCAGGACAAGGAAGGCAATAAGCGCTCCGGCATCGAAATCGAGGCGCGGCGCGTTCAGATTCTCGAGAAGGCCTCGTCCGCCGGCGTGTCCGGCGCCGGGGAGTCGGAGCCGTCGGCCGGCGCAGAGATTGAGGAGGTTCCGTTCTAATGACTGCCGAACCCGCCGACGCGGCTTCCGTGAAGGCTGAAACCACCGCCGGAGCCCAGGCTCCAGGGCCGTCGTCCGGTTTCGCGCCCGCCGGTGCGCGCCGCGCGAGCGGCGGCGCCCCCGGCGGCCGCCGCGCCCCTTACCCCGTCCGGCGCAAAGTCTGCCGTTTCTGCGCCGAGAAGGTCCGGGACATCGACTTCAAGCAGATCCAGATTCTTCGCACGTTCACGACCGATACCGGCAAGATCTTGTCGGCGCGCATTACGGGCAACTGCGCCTCCCATCAGCGCCAGCTTACGCGCTGCATCAAGCGCGCGCGCAACCTGGCCCTTCTGCCGTACGTTTCCCGCTAAAGAACCGAAGTAGGAGTACCGTCATGAAAGTTATTCTTCGCAGCACCGTCGACAATCTCGGCCGTCCCGGCGACGTCAAGGACGTCAAGACCGGCTACGCCCGCAACTATCTGCTCCCGCGCAAGCTCGCGGAAATGGCCACTGAATCCGCCCTGAAGTATTGGGAAAAGGGGAAGGAAAAACGCGCGGCCCTCGTCGCCGCCGACGTCAAGGCCGCCAAGGAACTGATGGAAAAGCTCGCGGGGGTGAAGCTTTCCTTCTCGGTGCCGGCTTCCGAAGAGGGCAAGCTGTTCGGCTCGATCGGCAAGGCTGATCTCTTGAAGAGCCTGAAAGCGGCGGGCTACGAGGTTCCCAAGAACTCGATCCATCTCGAGACCGCGATCAAGACCGTCGGCGAGCATGAAGTGTCGCTTCGGCTCCAGCCCGAAGTCGTCGCCAAGGTCAAGGTCACCGTCGCCGCGCGCGAGTAACCGCGGGGCGCATGGCGCAAAACCCACTGACCCCTCCGCAGGCCGGCGAGGCCGAAATGGCCGTTCTCGGCTCGATGCTCATCGAGCGAGAGGCGGCGGAAAAGGCGCTCGACCTTCTTCATGAGACCGACTTCCACATAGACGCGCACAAGCGGGTATTCCGGTCCATTCACGCCTTGTTCGCGGCCGGCCAGGCGATCGACGCCGTCACCGTATCCGAGGAGCTGCGCAAGAAGTCGGATTTGGACGGCATAGGCGGCGGAGCTTACCTCGCCGAGCTGATCAATAAGGTCACGACCGCGGCGCACGTCGACTATTACGGAAAGCTCGTCAAGGAAAAGGCGATCCTGCGCGACCTCATCGCGGCCGCCACGGGCGTCGTGACCGCCTGCTACGCGCAGGAGAAGGATCCCAAGCAGATTCTCGACGAGGCGCAGGGTTCGATTCTGAAGGTCTCCGAACGGCAGACTTTGCACGGCGTCATTGAAATGAAGGATCTCATTCATGAGGTCGTCGACCAGATCGAGCGCGCGCACCACAGCAAGCAGGAGGTGACCGGCATCCCGGCGGGGCTGCGCGCTTTCGACCGGATGACGACCGGCTTCCAGAAGTCGGACCTGATCCTGATCGCCGCCCGCCCCTCGCAGGGCAAGACCGCGCTCGCGCTGAATATGGTGGCCCACGCCGTCCTGGAGGAGAATATTCCGGTCCTGTTCTTTTCCCTGGAGATGAATCGTCACGCGATCATGCAGCGCTTCATCGCCTCCGAGGCCAAGGTCAACCTGAAGGACATTCGCACCGGCTACTTCAAGCGCGACCGCTGGCAGGATCTGACCGGCGCGGCCGCGCGCTTCGCCGATGCGTCGCTGTTCATCAACGACAATCCGGGCATGACGGTGTACAACGTCCGCGCGATCGCGCGCCAGCTGATGACGCGCTTGCGGCGAGAAAAAAAGGAGCTCGGCATGGTCGTCGTCGACTATCTCCAACTGTTGCGCGGCGGAGGCGGCCGCGTCGAGAACCGTCAGCAGGAGGTCTCGGAGATCTCGCGCGGCCTCAAGCAACTCGCCCGGGAGCTGAACCTCCCCGTGATCGCGTTGTCGCAGCTCTCCCGCGCCTCCGAGGACAAGGCCCGCCTGGACAACAAGCCGAAGCTTTCCGACCTGCGCGAATCGGGCTCGCTCGAGCAGGATGCCGACGTCGTCGCGATGATCCACCGCGAGGGCTACTACAAGCCCAACGATCCGACGCTGGAGAATAAAGCCGAGATCATCATCGCCAAGCAGCGCCAGGGCCCGACCGGTTCGGTGCCGGTCACCTTCCTGCGCAACATCACCCGTTTCGTCGATGAGACGAACGTGGAAGAGCCTGTCGCCTTCGAGGAAACGCAGACCCAGTTCTCATGACCGAGCTTAGCGCGGGCAGCGGCCTCGTCCGGCGCCGCGAAAGGCGGTCATGAGGCGCTTCTTCCGGCCGACCTGGGCCGAGATCGATCTGAGCGCGCTCATCGGAAATCTTCGCCTGATCCGGAGGCGGGTCGGCCCCCGCATCAAGGTCATGTTCGTCGTGAAGGCCAACGCCTACGGTCATGACGCCGTGCTTTGCTCGCTCGCGGCGGAGAGAGCCCGGGCGGCCGACTGGCTCGGCGTATCCTCGGTCGAGGAGGGCATCGTCCTGCGCGGAGCGGGCGTGCGCCTGCCGATACTGATTCTCGGCTCCCTCTACCCGTTCGAGAGCGTGCTCGCCGCCGCCGCGCATGATCTGACCCCGATTGTCGCCTCCCTCGAGTCCGCCAAGCGCGTCGCGGAGGCGGCCCGGCGCCTGCGCCGTACGATCAATATCCACGTGAAGGTGGATACCGGCATGGGCAGGATCGGGATGCGTCCCGAAGCGGCGCTCGCGCTCGCGCGCGAGCTTCCTTTGCTGAGAGGAATCCGATTTCAGGGACTGCTGACCCATCTGGCCAAAACAGAAGATCGGACGTTCACCCTCCGTCAATTGGAGGATTTCAAGCGCGTAGTCGCGGCGCTCTCTCGGGACGGGCTGCGTCCGCCGCTCGTGCACGCGGCGAACTCCGCCGCGGCGCTGGGCCGCTCCGACGCCCGCTTCGCCCTTGTCCGCCCCGGCCTGGCCGCCTACGGCCTCTACGAGGGCTTTGCCCCCGCGCTCACGCTCAAGAGCAAGCTCGTATACATCAAGATCGCGCCGAAAGGAGCGACCGTCAGCTACGGCGCGACTTGGCGGGCCGGGCGCGTCAGCCGCATCGCCACTTTGCCGATCGGCTACGGCGACGGCTATTCGCGTGCGCTGTCGAACAAGGCCTCGGTGCTCGTCGGCGGCAAGCGCTGCCCCGTCGTCGGCCGTGTCACCATGGATCAGACCATGATCGACGTGACCGGCGCCCCCCGCGCCCGCGTCGGGGACGACGCCGTGCTCATGGGCCGTCAGGACGCGGCCGTCGTGCCCGTTTCCGAGCTGGCTCGCCTGTGCGGGACCATCCCGTATGAGACGGTCACCGCCCTTTCCAGCCGCGTTCCGCGCGTGCCGGTGGGCCCTTGACGAACGGCCCCGTCGGCCGTTTCGGCAAGTTCATCCTCGAGGGCGCGGAGGAGACCGGCCAGTTCGCCTTCCTCGTTCGTTCGACGGTCGGCTGGATGACGGCCTATCGCATCGAATGGCGGCAGACCTTGATCCAGATCGTCCGCGTCGGCGTCGAGTCTCTGCCCGTCACCGCGTTGACCGCCTTCTTCACGGGTATGGTGCTGGCGTTGCAGACGGGCGCGTCCTCGAAGCATTTCTTTAACGAGCCGCTGTTCGTCGGCACCGTCGTCGCCTTCTCCCTTGTCATGGAGCTGGCTCCCGTGATGACCGCGATCGTCGTCGCGGGCCGCGCGGGCGCCGCGATCGCCGCCGAGCTCGGCACGATGAAGGTCACCGAGCAG
>JACQJQ010000108.1 GCA_016204945.1 Elusimicrobiota bacterium | reverse complement strand
TGGAGCGCCTGCTCGCGGGCCTGGAGAACGGCTCGGCCGAGGAGGCTTCCACGGAGCTCGTCGCGGCGGCCGAGGCCGCGGCCGCCGTGAATCTGGGAGATTGGCGGCCGCGGGCGCAGGTGCGCGTCTTCCATTGGCTCAAGAGCCGCCGGCCCGCCTGGCCGGCGGCGCGGCGCTTGAGCGACCTGCTCGGCTTGGCGCCGCTTTAGGGCGCGGGCAGGGCGCGCATCTCCTCGCGCGCGTAGTGCAGCAGGGCGGGAGCCAGAAGGACGCCGGGCACGCCCATCAGCGCCTCGCCCACGACGATCCCGACCAAGGTCATCCACATCGGGGTGTCGATGGAGCCCCCGACGATCCGGCTGTTGAGGATGTACTCGAGCTTGTGGATGACGACGAGATAGACGAGGCCGAAGGTCGCCAGCTGGACGGAGACGATCAGGCCGGCGGTCACGATCGCGATGTTGCTGACGACGTTGCCGATGATTGGCACCATGCCGCAGACGAACGCGGTCAGGATCAGGAAGGTCTTGAACGGAAAGCCCATCGCGTGCAGGAAGATCGCGGTCAGGATCGCGTTGACCGTGGAGATCGTGACCTGCGCGCCCACGACGCGCTCGAAGCTGCGCACGAACAGGCGCACCCGCGCGGAGAATTCCGTCCTCAGGACCTCGAACAGGTTCGAGGCGCCGTCCTCTTCCCGCGGCGTCAGAAACCGCATCGCGGCCGCGAACACCCCGGCGGCGACCTGGAAGAAGCCGCGCGTGAGCAGGCCGCTCGTCTTGCTGATGGAGGAGAAGTTCTCCTTGGCCGAGGCGACGAGGAGATCGCGCAGCTCCAGCGCGTTGTCCGCCGGCAGGTCGAACCCGAACTCGACGGACAGCGCCGTCAGCCGCGGCAGGACGGTGTCGAGCAGGTCCGGCAGGCGCACGACCGCGAGGCGCACGAAGCTGATGAAGATCCAGCTCAGCGCGGCGGCCATGATCGCGAACACGGCCAGCGCGCTCACGCGCGCGACGCGCGCGCGCGCGCCCGCGTCGCGCAGGCGGCGCTCGGTCAGGTCCATGATCATGTACGCGACGAGCGCGGAGAGGACGAAGGGCCCCAGGCCGAAGCGCGCGACGACGACGAGCGCCAGGGCGAACAGCGCGTACGAGGCCTTTCGCGGACCGGACAATATCTGATTCATTCGGCCAAGAATAGCAATTTACGCTATTCTTGCGGCCGCATCTAAGGCGCCCCGAATCTCCAGCGCAGGCGCGCGGAAACGGTGCGCCCGACGGCCGGCACCACGAAGCGCTCGAGCCGCCCGCCCATCCCCCCCAGGATGCCGCGCGTCGCGTAGCGTTCGTCGAGGGCGTTGCGCCCGGAGAGGCTCAGCGTCCACGCCCCGCGCTCGAGCGAGGCGTCGAGATCGAGGGTGCAGTAGCCCGGCATCTTGCCTTCCAGGTTGGCCTCGTCGCCGAAAAACCGGCTCGAGCCCACGCACTGCCCGCCCGCGCCCGCGCGCAGGCCCAGCGGCAGGGGCACGGAGGCGCCCAGCGACAGGCGGTTTCGCGGCACCATCGGGATGTCCGAGCCCGGGGTCACGGACTGCGTGCCCGTGAACAGGGCGTTGTCGAGGTCGAAGCGGTCCTGGAAGGTCGCCTCGGTGTAGGAGTAGTCGAGCCAGGCGTCGGCCTTGCCGATGCGCGGGCGCAGCGAGACCTCGATGCCCTGGCGCCGGGTGCGGCTGATGTTGCGGTTCTCGCCGAAGAAGAGGATGGGGTTGTAGATCGCGTAGATCTCGTCGGAGGCCAAGGCGCGGTACACGGTGACGTCGGCCTCGCCCCAGGCGGGGTGGCGCCAGCCCGCCCCCGTCTCCCAGCTCTTGGTCTTGACCGGCAGGAGGTCGGGCGAGGACGCGAACGGTCCCAGCGCCGAGAGCTCGCCGGAGGTCGGGGCGCGAAACGCCTCGGAGTAGGACGCGCGCAGGCTCGCTCCCCCGCCCGCTTCCCAATTGAGGCCGACGCGGGGCGAGGTGCGCGCGTAGGAGCGCAGGCCGTCGTTGGCCGGGGTCACGCGGTTCTTGAAGTCGATCGTCGTGCGGTCCCAGCGCGCGCCCGCCGTCACGGTCGGTCCCGAGGGCCACAGGTCCGCGGAGCCCGTCAGCCAGGAGCCCAGGCGCGTGTCGCGCGTGCCGGTCGCGGTCAGCGAGGGAAATCCGCCGAAGTCGCCCGCCGAGGTGGACTCGGCGTCGCTCCGGCTTCCCTCCACGCCGCCGTTCAAGGTCAGGCGCCGATCGGCGATCGTTCCGTCGGCGGTGAGCTGTCCCGCGCCGCCCGCGCTGCGCAGGTGAGCCGAGTTCTTGGAGGTCGAGTTCCGGCCCCGGTTGAGCGGCGTGTTCTCCAGCCGCTCCCGAAACTGCGTCATGACCGCGCCGGAGAGGCCGTCGACAAGAGTGCGGCGGGCGTTCAAGGTCACGCCGTTGAGAAGATTGTCCGTCTTGACGATGCTGACGCGCTGGCGCGGATCGGCCTCGAATTCGCCCTGCGTCAGGGAGCCGCCCTGGTCGAGGCGGTCGTCGGCGAAGGTGTAGACGAGCCTCACGTCGTCCTTGTCCGTGCGGCGGCCCAGGCTTCCGATGATCTCGGTCATGCGCGACGACGCGCCGCGGCGGTAGCCGTCCTCGCGCGCGTGCGAGCCGAACACGGAGTAGTCGAACGCGCCGGCCTGGCCGCGCACGGAGGCGTCCGCGTCCGCGCGGCCGTACGAGCCGATTCCGGCGGAGGCGCTGCCCTCGGTTTTCTTCGTGCCGCGCTTGGTGAAGATCGCGATGACGCCCGCGAGCGCGTCCTTGCCGTAGATCGTGTTCGGCCCGGGCAGGACCTCGACGCGCTCGACGGACTCGAGAGGCATGAGCTGCCAGTTCACCTGGCCCAAGTCGGCCTCGTTGACGCGCACGCCGTCGACCAGGACGATCGTCGCCGGCCCGGGCGAGGCGTTCCAGCCGCGCAGGTCGAGCGTGGGCATGAAGGGGTTGCCGGACTGGTTGTACAGGATGACCCCGGGCAGGCGGCCGATCGCGTCGGCCAAAGTGTCGCCGCCGAGGCGGCGCAGATCGGCGGCGTCGAACACGCGCACCGTGCCGGGGTAGCGGCGCTCGTCGGTGGGCGCGTCGGGCAGGCGGGAGGCGGCGCGCACTTCCCTGAACAGCGAGTCTTCGGTCAGAGCGACGGCGCTTGCGGCGGCGGGAACGCAAGATAGGACGGCGGCGAGGGCGGCGATACGCGTCGGGACCATGGCGGTCCTCCTTACTCGAGGTTGCCCGACGCAGGTTTCCTGACTTGCGGATCAACGCCCATTTGCCGCGTCTTCCCATCCGTTCTAGGACAGTGACGTTGCGGCGGGCTCCCCGTTTACAGTGGCGGTACCGTGCCGGAATCACACCGGCTTCCTACATATGTGTCGGGATGCGGCGCGAGGAGTCTAGCAAACTATCGGGCTAGACGAACATCGCCAGGAAGGCGTTGAAGCGGCGGGCGGCGTCGGCCAGGAGGCCGTGGAGGCGCAGGGGCTCGGCATAGGTCGCGGCCGGGCGGAGCGTGTCCGCCGGCGCGATCGGAATCGTGAAGCAGAAGGTGGAGCCGCCGCCCCGCCAGCTTTCGGCCCAGATGCGGCCGCCGTGGAGCTCGACCATCGCGCGCGCGAGCGTCAGCCCGAGGCCGGTGCCCTGCGCCTGGCGCGGCTTCGAGCCGCCGGCCTGCTCGAACAAGACGAAGACCCTCTCGAGCTCCTCGGGGGCGATGCCGCAGCCGGTGTCCTTGACCTTGAAGAGCAAGGTTCCCGCGTGCTCGCCCCTGCCCTCGGAAATCGAGACGGTCACGAGGCCGCGGGCCGGGGTGAACTTGATGGCGTTCGAGACCAGGTTCATCAAGACCTGGACGATCCGGCGGCCCTCGGCCGCGCAGCGCGGCAGCAGCGGCGCGCAGTCCTTGCCGATTCGCACGCCCTTGGCGGTGGCCATGGCGCGCAGAGAATCGACGGCGTCGTCCACGAGCGCGCGGGCATCGCAGGGCTCCCGGACGATCGCGAGCTTGCCGGCCGCGATCTTGGAGTAGTCCATGATGTCGTTGACCAGCCCTTCCAGGCGCATGGTGTTGCGGATCGCCAAGGAAAGCATCTGCTTCTCGTCGCCCTGCAGGCGGCCCTCGATCTGCTCCGCCAGGATCTCGAGCCCGAGACGGATGGAGGTGACCGGCGCGCGCAGCTCGTGCGCCAGGTAGGATGCCTGGACCTTGGATTCGGGGCGGCCGGCCGCCTGGCTACTGCGGATCACCAGGTCCTCCCACGGCGGCTGTCGTGTCGCGTCCATATCCGAAGGGTATACCGGCCCTGTTACGGCGCTATTACGGGCAAAACCCGCGTCCGGGGATGCAACTTTTTGACCCCCTCAATCGTATGGTTGGTAGAATGACCCGCATGAACTGGGAAGCGCTGATCGACGCGAACGCCAATAAGGCCTATTGCTTCGCCATGGGACTGTGCGGCAACGAGGACGAGGCCAAAGAGCTCGTCCAGGAGGCTTTCATCAAGGCCATGGATCGCATCGATACCCACGACCCGTCCTTGCCCTTTGAGGCCTGGTTTTTGACCGTTTTAAAGCACCTGTATCTGGATGGGATGAAAAAATACGAGAAACGTCACGGCCAGTCGCTGGATCTGCCGCTCGATGAGTCGGGGTTGACGGTGGCTGACGGCGTCGCCGATATCCAGGAGATGTCCCTGCTCGACCGCTTGGAGCGCGAGGAAAACGCGAGGCTGGTGCGCCGCGCGATGCGGGCGCTCACGCCGGACGCGCGCGCCGTGCTGTTGATGATCGATTTGGAGGGCTTGAGCTACGAGCGAACGGCCGCGGTGATGGGCTGTCCATTGAACACGCTGCGCTCGCGCATCGTCCGCGCCCGCGCCGCGCTGAAGGAACGACTGCTGGCCCTGGAGGTCGCTTTATGAACGAAAGCCACGACGCTCGCCTGGCCAAAGCCGCGATGCGGTCCCTGCGCGTATCCGCCCCGGAAAGTCTGAGGGCCGATCTGCGGCGGCTGGCCCGCGCCCGGAGGAGCGCGCCGTCGTTTTGGGACGACGCGCGCGGGTTTCTCCTGGGCGGAGCCTGGGAGTACGGCGCGGGCGCGGCGTTCGCCGCGGCCGGCATTGGGATCTTCATGCTGCGCGCCGTCCCCGAGCCCGCGGCCTCGCTCGACGCCGCGCGGCGGCCGGCGCATGCCGCGGCGGCGCCGCAGGCGCTGCAGGATCTATGGTCGGACGACGACGGAGGAGACGATGAGGAAATATAAACTGGCGCTGGCTTTGGTCTTTGCGGCCGGGCCCGCGCAGGCCGCGCGGCGCGCGCCGCGCCCCGGCGCCGACGCGCTTCTGCTGAAGATGCTGTCCGGCCCCGCGACCGGCTACGCCGCGGTGGAGCGCGTGCAGGTCTTTCTTCCGGGCCGCAAGCCGAAGGCGATCAAAGTCGGCGTCACCGGCCTGCCGGGCGGGCTGCGGCGCCTTGAAGTGCTGGCCAAGAAAAAGAAGGCGCCCGCTTTGGTGCAGGTGCGCGGAGCGGGCCAATACGAGGCACCCGAGACCGGCCTGGCCCGGCTACGCGCGCTTTATGAGATCGCGGCGTCCACGGGCGGAATGGTGGCCAAGCGCAGGACGTGGAGGATCGAGCTGCGCCTGAAAACCGGCGTCCTGCGCCGCGCCCTCTGGGTGGATCGTGACAGCGGCCTTTTGATGAAGCGCGAGACGTACCGCGACGACGGGACCTTGGCGCGCCGCGAGCGGCTGGTGAAGCTCGAGCTTCCGGCCGCGGTCGATCCGGAGTCGTTCGCGGCCGCTCCGGCGGCGGGTCCATGGATGCCGGACGGCTTCGTGTTCCTGGGAGAGAGCGGCGGGCGCCGGCGCTACTCGAACGGCCTCGAAAACTACGACATCTTCCCGGACGGCGGCCGGCTCGCCGTGGCGGGCGATCTGGCCGAGGACGACGCGGCGCGGGTTCTCGCGACGGCGGCGCGGTGAGCGTTTTGGAACAGGAGCGCCCGCGGGAAAAGCTGGCGCGTCGAGGTCCCGAGGCCCTCACGGACGCGGAGCTCGTCTCCGTCATCCTGGGCGTCAACGCGCTCCGGGCGGCATCCATCGTCAAGGAAGGCGGGGGCCGCGGCCGGGAGGCCGCGCTCGAGGAGTACGCGAAGCGCCGACGCGCCTTCGACCCGCGCCCCGTCGTGGACGGCGCGCGCGCGGCCGCGGGCCAGGTCCCGGCCGACCTCCGCTGCGCCCGCAAGGAGCATTTCCTCGTGCTGTGCCTCAACGCCCGCCGCCTGCTGCTGCGCGTGGAAACGGTCTCGGTCGGGACCTTGTCCGCCAGCCTGGTGCACCCGCGCGAGGTGTTCGCCCCCGCGATTTCCCACGGCGCCGCCGCCGTCGTCGCCGTCCACAACCACCCTTCGGGCGATCCGACTCCTTCGGCCGAGGACCGCGAGGCGACGCGCCGCCTGCAGCGCGCGGGCGAGCTTCTGGGCATTCCGTTGGCCGACCATGTGATCGTTTCGGAGTCGTCCTTCTTCAGCTTTCGGGACAGCGGATTGCTGTAGCGGATGCGCGCGACTGTTGGCGCCAACAGTCGCGAAATTGGCATACTCCGGAAGGTGCTCTTCCGCGTTCGGACCGCCGTTCTCGCCGCGGCCGCTCTCCTCTCGGGTTGCGACACATATCATTACCTCGCGGGCACGATCCACGAGGACGGGCGGCGCCCGGTTCAGGCCCTGAAGCAGTACGAGGCGTTCTTGTCCGACCGCCCCAAGGATCCTCGCGCGTGCGAGGTCCGCTTGCGGGCGGCCGAGCTTTACCGGACGTTTTTCGACCGCTGCGGGGAAGCCAGGAAGCATTACGAGGCCGCCGCGCGGGATTTCCCGCGCCTGACGGAGTGCCTCGAGCGGGCCAAGCTGGGGCTGCTGCGCTGCCCCGATTATTTCCCGACCGACGCCGGCCGTACCTGGATCTACGTCGACAGCGCCAGCGGCGGGAAGGCGATGCGCCTGGAATGGGAGGCGCGCGTCTCCTCCGGGACCGGCGGCGCCATCCAAACCTCGCTCTATGCCGGCAACCGGCGCATTCAGGCCAAGCTTGAACGCTACGAAAAGGCGGATTGGGCCGTGTGGCGGATCGACAAGGACGGGCGCGAGGCGATCCTGCGCTATCCCTACAACGAAGCGACGGCCTGGACCGCGAAGCGCGCGAAGTCGAAGGTCGAGTTCCTCGTCGTCTCCAGCGCGACGAAGGTCGCGACCGCCGCGGGCGTTTTCAGCGGCTGCCTTAAGATTCGCGAAAAGGACTCGGCGTTCAAGACCTCCTGGCGCTACGACTACTATTGTCCCGGCGTCGGCCGGGTCAAAACCACGATCGGGGGTCCGGGCTTCGAGAATCCGAACACGGAGCTGTTCCGGTTTGGTAGAATGGACTGACGCTCCGCCGCTCGTCGATGAAACTTCCGCGCCCCCTGTCGCACTCGTCCATCTCGCTCTACAACGAGTGCCCGCAGAAGTACAAGTTCAAGTACGTTGACAAGATCCCGGAGAAGCCCAAGCACTTTTTCTCCTTCGGGCAGAGCGTTCACCTGGCGCTTGAGTATTTTTACGGTCCCAAGGTGCCCCAGGCCCCGTCCTTGGAGGAGCTGCTCGCGCGCTACCGCGAGATCTGGGTCAAGTCCGGCTATCGGGACGAGAATCAGGAGGCCGAGTATTTCGAGGAGGGCCGCCGGATACTCACGCGTTTCCACGACAAGCACGCGAAGTCCTTCCACGTGCCCTTCTCGGTCGAATACAATTTCAGCTTCGAGCATGAGGGCGTTCCGCTCACCGGCAAGGTCGACCGGATCGACAAGCTGCCCGACGGGCGCCTGTCCATCCTCGATTATAAGACGGGCAAGAAGCTCGCCGCCGGCCGGCTGGACGTCGACTCGCAGCTCACGATGTATCAGTTCGCGTGCGAGAGCCAGCTCGGAGCCGAAGTGGGAGAGCTGATCTTCTACCACCTGCCTACGCTCAAGGAGCACCGGACCGTTCGCCGCGACAAGCCTCTTGTTGATGAGCTCACGGCGCGCATCATGGCCACCGCCGAAGGGATTGTGAAAGACCGGTTCGACCCGAAACCGACCGAGAACGCCTGCCGTTGGTGCGACTACAAGCCGATCTGCCCGATCTACAAGGACCAGTACGCGGGCATGCCGCCAATCGCGGCGAGGGCGGCGGGCGAGCCGGAACTCGCGGCGCTCGTGGACAAGTACGGCGACGCGCTCGCGAAAGTCCGGGAGGCCAAAGCCGAGGCGGACGCGGCCGCCGGCGAGCTGGCCGCGGCTCTCCGGAAAAAAAACTACGTCCGGGCCTTCGGCGAACGATACGAGGTCCTGGCGGCCCCCGCCGTGAAGTGGGAGTTTCGCGATAAGAAGAAGGTCCTCGACATGCTGAAGAAGGCGGGCGTCTATGAAAAAGTGCTGGCGCCCTCGGCCCCGTTGGTCAACAAGCTCATTGAAGACGCGGCCGTGGACGCGGACCTGCGCGCCCGCCTGGGCGAGATCGGCGACCGGGTCGAATCCGCGGAGCTGACGCTGAAGATCCTTTGAAAACCCGCGATCTGCTTCTGGCCCTGGACCAGGGCTCCTCGTCCTCGCGCGCCGTTCTGTTCGACTTGAGGGGAAGGGTCGCGGCGCTGGCGCGGCGTCCGGTCCGCACGAGACGTCCGCGGGCCGGCTGGGCCGAGCATGACCCGCTCGAGCTTGCCCGGACGCTGGAATCCGCGCTGGACGAGGTCCTGAGTCAAGCGGGATCGCGGGATCGCGTGCTCGCCGCCGGGCTAGCGGTTCAGCGCTCGACCGTCGTATTCTGCGAGCGCGGCGGCCTTAAGCCCGTCGTCTCCGCCCCTAGTTGGATGGACGGCCGCGCCGGTGAGTTCGTCGCGGCGCTTCAGGATCGCCGGGACGAGGTGCATGGGCTCTCGGGCCTGTACCCGACTCCATACTATTCGGCGCCGAAGATCCGGTGGTTCCTCGAGCGCGAGCCCAAGGTGCGGGCCTTGGCCGACTCTGGGCGTCTGCTGTGCGCGCCGGTCTCGACCTTTGTCGCGGCGCGCCTGACCAAGGGCGCGGTCGTCGCCGTCGATCCGACGTGCGCGCAGCGCACCCTCCTGATGAACCTCGACTCCGCGGTCTGGGATCCGAGACTGCTCGCCTTGTTCGGGCTTTCCGCCGAACTCTTTCCGACTATCCGGCCCACGGAGGGCGACTGGGGTGTGATTGAACGCAAAGGGCGTCGAATCCCCCTGCTTGCGACCGTCGGCGACCAGCAATCGGCCGCGATAGGCCTGGGCGCATCGAAGGAAGGCGACGCGGTCGCCAACTACGGCACCGGCGCGTTTCTGCTGCGCCACATCGGCATGCGGTCTTCACGGGCGTCGGGCCTGCTCGTTTCGGCGGCGGCGACGGCCGGCTCGCGGCGCGGCTATTATCTCGAGGGCACGGTCCACGCCGCGGGGACCTCATTTGCATGGCTGCGGGACAATCTGGGCTTGATGAAGGATGTGAACGCCGTCGACGCCGCTTTTAAAAAGTCCCGGTGCCGCGTCCTCATGCTGCCGGCCATCGGGGGCCTGGGCGCCCCGCGCTGGGACTACAAGACCAAGACGGCCTTCTTCGGCCTCGACTCGCGGACGACGAGCCATGACCTCGTGCGCGCGACTGCCGAGGGCCTATGCATGCTCCTCGCCGACGCGGCCGTCCCGATGGCGGCGGTCGGCTCTCCGGTGACGCGAGCGCGCGTGGCGGGCGGGTTGTCCCGTTCGGATTCGATGATGTCCTTTCAGGCCGACGCCCTCGGCGCCGTGCTTGAGCGGCGCCGAGAGGTCGAGGCGACCGCCTTGGGCGCCGCTATCCTCGCGGCCAGGGCGGCGGGCCTGCCCGCCGCGGAGAAAATGGCCGATGCGAGGGTCGACAAGGAATTCTCACCGAAGTCGGACGAGGGCGCGCGCGCCGAACGGCGCGCCGAGTGGTCGGCCTTCGTCGAGTCGACTCAGCGCCTGAGCCGGGAAATCAACCTCTCATAGGCCGAAAGACTTGCGGGCTCTTCCCTAAAGGCCCGCGGTCGTCTTGGGGCGCGGCGTTATAATAGAGGCTGCCATATGAAAGGAGCTTTGCTGGCAGCGGCTGTTTTGGCGTCATCGGCGGCGGCCCAAACCGAGAACCATTCGTTCGTAGTCAACGAGCCCAACCTTCGCGCCTTGGCGGCCTACGCGTGCTCGGGTTTGGCCAATATTCAGACCGAAGGCCATTTCCCGTCGCGCCTGCTTCTGCACCGCTTCAACATTCGCGAGGAGCGGCCCGGACTTTACCGCATCTCCGGGGAGTGCGCGCGCGAGCTCGTTTCCCCTTCCCGCGTATTGCCGGGTATGGAACTCGAGTTGCTTTTCGACGGCGATCGTTTCGGGCGCGAGGATAAGCCGGCGGCGATGGGCAAGGCCGGCGATTGGATCGTCAAGTTCTACTTCGAGCCACTCGCCGTGTTCGAGGATGGAGCTCGTTTTCGGAAGGTGCTGGCGCGCATGACGCTCTCGAAGCGCGTTTCCGATGGTATTGGGAAATTGATGCCGAAGGACACCGTAGACTTGATCAACGAAGGCCTGGAGAAGATCAACGCGTCGTCGCTGAGCTTCATGGCGCAATGGCACGATCCCGCCGCCGGCCGCTCCATGCGCGTGGAGGGCATCGGACGCCGTTGGCTGATCGCGCTTACCGCCTGGCAGAACGGCGACGTCCTGCTGATGAATGCCGCGCCTTTGGCCGATTACGGGATCAGCGGCCGCGGACGGCCTTCGGGCGGTAAGGGCAACGCCGTGTATTTCGGAAAAGATGAAGTGCTCGGCTGCAGCTATTTTTCCGACAGGACGGTGGAGCTTTTGAGCGAGGCAGCCTGCTTCGAGCTCTGGTCCGGAGTCGGCCGTTAGCGCCGCAGGCGCGAGACCAGCCTGTCGTAGCTGAGGCCGGGGAAACCGGTCAGCTCGAAGTCCGCGGTGGACAGATCCTGCTCCTCGTTGTGGGCGGTGCGGTAGGCGGCGACCTTCATGCCCGCGCGTTTGGCGGCGAGCAGGCCGATCGCCGAGTCCTCTATGGCCAGGCACTCCCCGGCCGGCAGTTTCAGCCGCGACGCGGCTTCCAGATAAACGTCGGGAAGGGGTTTGGTCCGTCCCCCGACGTCGTCGGCGGAGATGATCGCGTCGAGCAGCGGCGTGAGCTCGAAGCGGTCCACGACCATCCTGATCCAGCGCTCGGGAGAGGACGAGGCGATCGCGGTGAGCACCCCCTTATGCTTGAGGTGGCGGGCCAAGTCGAGAAAGCCCGCGGAGCACTCCACGCGGTCCCGGTAGACCTTCCGGGCGGAGGCGTCGCAATGGTCGAGAAACTCGACCTTCCCCATGGGCATGTCGAATTCCTCGACGAGGAAGCGGTGCAGATCCTCGACGCCGAGGCCGGTGATCCTCTCGTTGTCGGCTTCGCTCCAGCCGGGCACGGACTGGCGGAAGAATTCGGCCTCGACCTCCTTCCAGCGCGCCTCGCTGTCGACGATCACGCCGTCCATGTCGAAGATGACGGCCCGCATCAGTTCTCCGGTGACTCGAGCTGCTGATAGCGGGTGAGCGTCGCGTAAACGCCGTTTTTCGCGATGAGCTCGGAGTGCGTGCCGGCCTCCTCGATGCGGCCGCGGCGCATCACGATGATGCGGTCGGCCTTCTGCACGGTGGACAGGCGGTGCGCGATCATGACGACGGTGCGGCCGGGATACAGGCGCTCCATCGCGTTCTGCACGGCGCGCTCGCTGCCGGCGTCGAGGTTGGAGGTCGCTTCATCGAGGATCAGGAGCTTCGGGTCCTTGAGCACCGCGCGCGCGATCGCCAGGCGCTGGCGCTGGCCTCCGGAGAGGCGCGCGCCGCGGTCGCCCAGCGGCGTGTCGAGGCCGAGGCGCATCGCTCCGACGAACTCCGCGGCGTCGGCGACCTCGAGGGCCTTCTGCGCGTCGGCGCGGGAGGCGCCCTCGCGGCCGATGGCGACGTTGCCGAAGACCGTGTCGTTGAATAGGATCGTTTCCTGGGAGACGAGGCCCAGGCGGGCGCGCAACTCGTGCGAGGACATGTCCTTGAGGTCGACGCCGTCGATCGTGATGCGCCCCTCGGTCGGATCGAAAAGGCGCAGGAGCAGGTGCACGAAGGTGGTCTTGCCGGAGCCGGACGGCCCCGCCAGCGCGACCACCTCGCCGGGCTTGATGGTCAGCGACACGTTCTTGAGGGCCCAGGTCTCGCGGGACGGGTAGCGGAAGGAGACGTTTTCGAACGACACGCCCCGCGCCAACGCGGGAAACGGCAGGGGGTGGAGCGGCTCGACGACGGTCGGACTTTCATCGAGAATCGAGAAAATCCTTTCGGCCGCCGCCAAGCCCAATTGCAGCGTCGAGTTCATCTGCGCCAGGTTCTTGATCGGCCCGTAGGCCATGAAAAAGGATCCGAGAAAGACGGCGAACTGCGACGCGGTCATCGCGCCGGCGCCGATCGCGCTGCCGCCGAGCCAGACGATCGCGGCCATGATGAGGGAGCCCAGGAACTCCATCAGCGGGCCCGACAGCGCGGTCGCTCGGAAGTAGCGCATCATCTGATGGAAGAATTCGTCGTTCTCGACGCCGAACTTCTCGATCGCCCTCTGCTCGTAGTTGAACGACTTGACGACGAGCATGCCCTGCAGGCTTTCCTGGAAGCGGTGGTAGATTTCCCCCATCACCTCCTGGCCGCGGCGGCCGGAGGAGCGCAGCTTGCGGCCGAGCACGCCCAGGACGCCGCCCGCCATGGGAACGGCGATCAGCGCCACGAGCGCGAACTTGGGGTTGGCGGCGACCATGACGCCCAGGACCCCGGCCACGGTGAGCGAGTCGCGAACGGCGTACAACGGCACGAACTGCAGCGCCGACTGCAGCGCGTTCATGTCGTTGGTGAGCTTGGACAGCACCTCTCCGGCCTTGGATTTCCAGAAGAAGTCCATGGAGAGCGCGTGCAGGTGCGCGAAAAGGTCCTTGCGGATCTCCTGCGTGATTCTTTGGCCGAGCCAGCTCATCAGGTAGCTTTGCGTATACTGGAAGACCAGCTTGAGGAAGAAAACCGCCGGGATCATCAGGGCCGCGCGCCGCAGCCGCTCGGCTTCGGCGTCCTTGAACAGGCTGTGCGTGATGGGCCCCAGGATGGTGACGAGCTTGCAGTTGAGAGCGGCGACGACGGCCATGACGCAGACCGCCTGGATCAGGCGGACGCGGTGAGGCCTGGCGTACCGGTAGAGGCGGTCGAGCGAGCGGCGGTCCGCGTTCACCGCGCGGCGACCGCCGACAATTTGGGCAGAGCCGCCCTCATCGCCGCGAGGGCCTTCTCGATATTCTCGATGGAGTTCGCGTAGGAGAGGCGGAGGTAGCCTTCGCCCAAGGCGCCGAAGGACGTGCCGGGAAGGCACGCCACTCCCGCCTGGGCCAGCAGGGCGTCGGCCAGGGCCTTGGATTTCACGCCGGTGCCCTTGATGCAGGGAAAGACGTAGAACGCCGCCTTCGGCGTCCGGCATGTGATTCCCGGCAAGGAGTTCAGGCCCTTGACGATCGCGTCGCGCCGGCGCCGGAATTCCGCGACCATGGCCGCGACCGCGTCTTGCGGGCCGGTCAAGGCTTCGATGGCCGCGATTTGAGAAAATGAAGAAACGCAGGAATGATCATTGGTCGCCAATTTCGCGATCGCGTCGATGAGCCACTTCGGGCCGGCGCCGTAGCCCAGGCGCCAGCCGGTCATGGCCCACGTTTTCGAGAAGCCGTCCAGGATGATCGTCCTCTCCCTCATGCCCGGCGCCGACGCGGGCGAGAGATGCCCGCCTTCGTACACGATGCGCGAGTAGATCTCATCGGAGAGGAGCATCGCGCCGGGGAACCTGGCGAGCGCCTTGACGACGCGTTCCATCGTTTCCGGCGAGACCACGCCGCCGGTCGGGTTGGCGGGTGAGTTCAAGATCACGAGCTTCGTCCTCGGCGAGAGGAGCTTTTCGAACTCCGCCGGGTCGAAATCGAAATCGCGCTCTTCGCGGATCGGCAGGGGCACCGGCTTGCCTCCCGCGTAGTTGATCATGGATTCGTAGATCGGGAAGCCGGGGTTTGGGTAGACGACCTCGTCGCCCGGCTCGATCAGGGCGAGTATCGTGAAGAAGATGATCGGCTTGCCGCCGGGGACGATGACGGTCTCCTCGGGCGCGTAGGAGACGCCGCGGGTCTTGGAGACGTATTCGGCGACGGCCGCGCGCGCCTCGGGCAGGCCGGCGGACGGACCGTAGTGGGTGAAGCCCGCGTCGAGCGCCCTCTTGGCCGCGTCGCGAATGTTCGCGGGCGTGTCGAAATCGGGCTCGCCGATCTCGAGGTGGACGATCTCGCGGCCCGCGGCCTCCAGGGCGCGGGCGCGGGCCAGCACCTCGAAGGCGGTTTCCGTGCCGAGCCGGGAAAAGCTCTGTGCCAGGCGCATGCGCTATTTTAGCTTTTTTAGGCCGTCCGGCCCAGGATGCGGCGCTGCTCGGCCTCGCCTAGGACCATGAAGCGGCCGTCGGCGCGGGCGTAGACGAGGCCGTCCGGGCCGCTGAGCGCGCCCTCGAGGATCACGAGGCGGTGGCGCTCGCGGATCAAGCGCGTCTCGATGAGCATGGTGGCGCCCAGCGGCACGCCCCTGCGGAACTCGGCGCTCAGGCGAGCGGTCATGACGGGGCGGCCGGCGTGCCAGGCCGCGGCGCCCAGGGCCTCGTCGAGGGCCGTCAGGATCGCCCCGCCGTGGACGAGTCCGGGGGCGCCCTCCGCGCGGGAGCCGAACCGCGCGGTCGCCACGAGCGAGGCGTCGCGGCGGCGGTAGTACTTGAGGACGAGCCGGCCTTGCGTGCTGGTCATCCCCGCGAAGGCCCCCCGCGCGGCGGCGAATGGGAACGGCTGGACGGCCTCCCAGCCGGGAAGGGGCCAAGGCGTCGCGGGGGCTTTTCCCATGGCGTGAGTTTATGACATTTGACGGCCACGGAGCCGCGGAATTTGGTTGAATAAAGGCGGCCGCTCGACGAGACCCGGAGGATGCATGAGCACCGCGACTTTGCCCGACGTTCACCCGCTTTTGAAGGATTTCCTGTCGCGCAAGGTCCATAAGCTCCTGATCGACGGCCAAGCCGTCGACGCGGCCTCGGGCAAGACCTTCGCCACCCTCAATCCCGCCTCCGGCGAGGCGCTGGGAACGGTCGCGGAGGGCGACTTCGCCGACGTCGACCGCGCCGTCGCGGCCGCGCGCAAGGCGCTGGCGGGGCCCTGGTCCAAGCTGTCCCCGGCCGAGCGGGAGAGGGTCCTGCACAAGGCCGCGGACCTGCTCGAGGCTCGCGCCGAGGCCTTCGCCCAGCTTGAGACGCTCGACAACGGCAAGCCGATCCGCGAGGCGAAAAACGGCGACTTGCCGCTGGCGATCGGCCTGCTGCGCTATTTCGGCGGCTGGCCCACGAAGATCCACGGCGAGACCACGCCGGTCTCCGTGCCTTATTTTCCCGGCGCCAAGTTCCTGCACTACACGGTCCGCGAGCCGGTCGGCGTCGTGGGCGCGATCATCCCGTGGAATTTCCCGCTGTTGATGGCCGTCGAGCGCCTGGCGCCCGCGCTGGCGTGCGGCAACGCCGTCGTGCTCAAGCCTGCCGAACAGACCCCCTTAAGCGCCCTTTGGCTGGGAGAATTGTTGTTGGAGGCGGGCGTGCCCGCGGGCGTGGTCAACGTCGTCCCCGGTTTCGGCCCGACCGCCGGAGCCGCGATCGCAAGGCACATGGGCGTCGACAAGGTCACCTTCACGGGCTCGACCGAGGTCGGCCGCGAGGTCGTGAAGGCCTCGGCCGGGAACATGAAGCGCGTTTCCATGGAGCTGGGCGGGAAATCCCCCAACATCGTGTTCGCCGACGCCGACCTCGAGGCCGCCGCCAAGGGCGTCTTCATGGGCATTTTCTACAACCAGGGCCAGTGCTGCTCCGCGGGCTCGCGCGTGTTCATCGAAAGGCCGGCCTACGACAAGATGCTCGCCGCGCTGGCCGAGCGCGCCAAGACGGTCAAGCAAGGCAATCCGTTGGATCCGAAGACGCACATGGGCCCGCTCGTTTCCGCCGAGCAGCGCGATCGCGTTCTCTCCTACATCGAGTCCGGGAAAAAAGAAGGCGCCCAGCTCCTGTCCGGCGGCGCGGCGGCGCCGGGCCCCGGCTACTTCGTCTTGCCGACGGTGTTCGGGGGCGTCAAGGACGAGATGAGGATCTCGCGCGAGGAGATCATCGGGCCGGTGGTCTCGGTGATGCCGTTCGACTCCCTCGACGAGGCGATGGCGAGGGCCAATTCCTCCGACTACGGCCTCGTGGCCGCCGTGTGGACCAAGGACGTGAAGAAGGCCCACCAGGCGGCGGCCAGGCTCAAGGCGGGCACGGTCTGGATCAACTGCTACCACTTCGTGGACGCGGCCGCGCCCTGGGGCGGCGTCAAGCAAAGCGGCTACGGACGCGAGAAGGGCCAGTACGCGCTCGAGAACTACACGGCGCTCAAGTCGGTCTGGGTGGACCTGAACTAGCATGGCCGCGGCCGCGCCGGAAGTCGCCGTCGAGACCGAGGGCGCCGTCGGGATCGTCGCGATCAACCGGCCGGCGGCGCTCAACGCGCTGTCGATCTCGGTGATGGACGCGCTTCTCGAGGCGCTGGGCGGCTTCGACCGCGATCCCGCGATTCGCGCGATGGTCCTGGCGGGCCTCCCCCGGGCATTCGCCGCGGGCGCCGACATCGGCGAGATGAAACACATCGCCGACTCCAAGGGCGCCGACAAGGCGCTCTCTTTGCACCTGGCCCGTTGGGACAAGATCGCTTTGTTGAAGAAACCGGTCGTCGCCGCCGTCTCCGGCTTCGCTCTCGGCGGCGGCTGCGAGCTTGCGATGGCTTGTGATCTGATCGTGGCGTCCGAAACGGCCGTGTTCGGACAACCGGAGGTTCAGATCGGCGTGATGGCTGGGGCGGGCGGCACTCAGAGATTGACGAAGATCATCGGACAAGCGTTGTCGATGGAGATGAATTTGACCGGCCGCCGGTTGACCGCGCGCGAGGCATTATCCTTCGGTCTGGTGAATCGCGTCGTGCCGGTCGAGTCGTATTTGGTCGAAGCCAAGAAGTTGGCCCAACTCATCGCAGCCCAGCCGCCGCTCGCCGTGCAGGCGGCGAAAGCTTCGGTCCGAGCCGCCGTTGATTTGAAGTCGTCGGAAGGCCTGGCGTTCGAGCGCCGGTTGTTTTTTTCTTTATTCGACACGCGAGATCAAAAAGAAGGCATGAAGGCTTTCGCGGAGAAGCGCAAGCCCGTTTGGAGCGGGCAGTGACCCGGGAATTGCTCGTTGAGGTGAAAGACGATGTCTTGATCCTAACGCTCAACCGCCCCCATGTTTTGAATGCGCTCACCATGGAGATGATGGAGGGCATCGCCGAGGCGCTTAAAATGGCGTCCTCGGACGAGGCCGTTAAAGTCGTCGTCATCACCGCCGCCGGACGCGCGTTCTGCTCCGGCGCCGACCTCGGAGATCTCATGAAACGGCAAAGCGTCGAAGCCTTTTCTCTCGGCGACGAGCTGCGCGACCATTTCAATCCCCTGATCGCGCGCATCCGCAGGCTCGAGAAGCCGGTCATCGGCGCGATCAACGGCCTGGCCGCGGGCGCGGGCGCGAGCTTGATCCTCGCGGCTGATCTGAAGGTCTGCGCCGATCAAGCGACCTTTCTCAACGCCTTCGCGCGCGTGGGCCTCGTTCCCGACTCGGGCATGACCTACGTCCTGCCCCGCTTCATGGGCCGCTCCAAGGCCCTGGAGCACATGTGGCTCGCCAAGCCCATTACCGCGGAGCAGGCGCTCGAGTGCGGCCTCGTCAACAAGCTCGTTCCGGCCGAGTCCGTCCTGGCCGAGGCGATTAAAATCGCGGCCGAGCTGGCCGCGATGCCTCCGCTGGCGCTGGCGCTCACGAAGCGCGCCGTCAATCGCTCGCTGGAGGCGTCGTCGCTCGACGAACAGATGGAGTACGAAGCGCAGCTGCAGGAAATACTCGGCCGCACGAAGGATCACGCCGAAGGCGTGGCCGCTTTCCTCGAGAAGCGTCCCGCGTCTTTCAAAGGAGAATGAACATGCCTCTGGAACCGAACCGCATCCGCGAAGAAAAGCTCCTCGCCAAGATCGCCAAAGGCGGCAAGATCGAGACGCTCGAGGAGATGAGCGACGAGTATCGCGAGCACCTGACCAACCTCATGTCCATGCAGGCGGACTCCGAGCTCGCGGGCGCGTTCGGCTACGTGCCGTGGATCACGAAGTCGCCGGACATCAAGGAGACCCTTCAAGTCGCGCAGATCGTCAAGGACGAGGTCCGGCACGCGCGCGTGATGTACCGCCTGCTCGAGGGAGTGGGCGTGAACGTCGACGAGTACTACAAGACGCATAATTTCTCCCTGCGCGTGGACGCCGACGACATCGGGACCCTGCGCGCCGCCGCCGACAAGCGCGTCAATATCTTCTACTACCCGATCGACACGTGGTACGACTTCATCATGTTCAACTTCTGCATGGACCGCGGCGCCGGCCATCAGCTCGAGGACTCGCTCGACTGCTCCTATAAGCCCTGGTGCGACGGGATGGAGGGGATTTTCAAAGAGGAAGAGATGCACATGGCGCACGGCGACCAGTGGGCGAAAAGGCTTGCCGGAGATCCGAAGACGCGCGGCGAGCTGCAGGCCGCGTTCGACAAGTGGTACCCGCGGACGATGAATATCTTCGGCCGCGCGCGCTCGCCGAAGAACGCGATCTACCGGAAGTACGGCCTGAAAAAGCGCGACAACGACGAGGTCCGCCGGGCCTTCGCCGCCGACATCCGCGGCAAGGCGGCGAAGTTCAACCTGGAGGTTCCCGCGTGGGCGCCGATCGCGTCCAAGATGTCCGAAGAGCCGTTCATCCCGGGCTGATGGGCGCTCTCCTGATCGGGGTCCGCGATCATGCCCTGCGCAGGCCTTGGCTGCTGCTTGCGCCCTTGCTCGGGCTCCTGGGCCAGAGCCTGCTCTCCCTTCCCTCTCCGGGCGCTCCCGGGGGCGCCGCGCTGCGGACCATGATGACCGCGTTGATGACCGTCGCGGTGACCGCGCTTTTCGCCGAGCTGTGGCTCGGCGACGGCAGGAGCGTGGAGAGAGGGCGCCTGGTCGAGACCGGGATACTGTTCCTCCTGCCCTACCCGCTGCTGTTCGTCTTCGGCGGCCTGACCGCTCCGTTCGTGTATTGGATCCTGCGCGCGGACGTGCCCCAGGCCGTCTCCCTGGGAGCCCTCTATCTCGTCCTCGTCTTGGGCAAGCTCGCGGCTTTCGCCGCGGGCGCCGTGTCCGCGATCGCGGCCGCGCGCAGGCGGGAATCGGCGGGCGCGCTGGGCGCCCTGTTGCTGGGAGCCCGCGCGCTGCGGGCAAACCCCGGCTTCTTCCTCCCCCTGCTCGCCGGGCTTTGGCTTGTTCAAGAGACGTGCGTGTTTTTCGCGCGCCCGCTCGCTCCGGGCGTTCTCGACGTCCTGGTCACGACCGCGATCGCGCTGATCGGCTGCGTCGCGCTGCCGATCGAGGCTTGGCGCTCCGGACGCCTCAAGCCGGCCCCGGCGCCGTGATCCGGCGCGTGGCGGTCGTCGGGGCGGGAACGATGGGCGCCGGCATCGCCCAGCTGTGCGCGCAATCCGGCTTTTCCGTCAAGGTCCACGATCCGGAGCCGGCGGCGCTGGCGTCTTTGCCGGCCAAGCTGAGAAAGGCTCTCGATTCGGCCGTGCTCAAGGGACGCCTCTCCACGCAGCAGGCCGAACGCGCGTTCCATTGCGTATCGGAGGTTGCGGAGATGCGCGATCTCGCCGGAGCGGATATCGTGATCGAGGCCGCGCCCGAGAGCCTGGCGCTGAAGCAGGAGTTGTTCCGCAAGCTGTCCGAGATCTGCCCCGACGCGCTTCTCGCGACGAACACCTCGTCTTTGTCGGTGGCCGAGATCATGAGGAAGGCCCGGTCGCCGGAGCGGACCATGGGCGCGCACTTCTTCAATCCCCCCGTCGCGATGAAGCTCGTCGAGATGATCCGCACGAGCGCGACCCATCCGGACGCCTTCCGGGCCGCGTGGGATTTTTTCCTGACCGGCCTGCGCCGAACGCCGGTCGACGTCAAGGACGTCCCCGGCTTCATCGTCAACCGCGTGATGCGGCCCTATTACGTGACGGCACAGCGGCTGGTCAATTCGAGCACGAGCTGCGCCGCCGTCGACGAGAGCTGCCGGAGCCTCGGCGGCGCGCCCATGGGCCCGTTTGAATTGATGGATTTGATCGGGCTGGACACGAACCTGGCCATTACGAAGGCCATTTATGAGGCGCTGGGAAGGCCCGAGCGCTTTGCGCCGCCCGGCCTTCAGCAAAAGCTGGTCGACGCGGGCATGTTCGGCCGCAAGTCCGGGAGGGGCTTTTACCTTTACGCCGACGGCAAAATGACCGGCGAAAACCACGAAGCCCTGAAGGCCCTTCCTCCGGGGACTGCGTCGACGGCGGCGAGCATTTGGAGCTCCTTGAGCGGCGCCATCGTCTCGGAGGCGCAATCGCTTGTCGCCGAAGGCGCGGCGGGGGCGCCGGACGTCGACGCCGCCGTCAAGCTGGCGATGAACTTTCCCAAAGGACCATTCGAATGGCGAAAAGAAAGCACGGCCGCAAAGCCGTAAGGAAAAAGTTCCCCGTCCTCGTGGACCTTCTCCGGAAGAACCCGGAGCGCGTGATGGGCGTCCTGCGCAGGCACGGCGTCTATTTCGACGCCGGCACCTGCGTCACGCTCGTCGCCACCCTCGACAAGGTCGCCGCGTATCACGCGGTGCCCGACAAGAGGAAGTTCTTCGCGGACCTGCTCGGCCGCCGAGTCAGCGCCGGAAGTCCTTGATCCGGCGGGCCGCGGGGTGAGGCTCGACGGGCTTGCCCGAGTGCTTGGTCTCCAGCAGGAAGTGGCGCCCCTTCGGGAAGCGCTCGACGAACAAGTTCACGTGGGCGGGCTCGTTCTCGAAGGAGCCCGCGACCGTTCCCATCTTCTCGATCGCGCGCAGAGCCTCGTTCTTGAACGCGAGGTCGGGCGCGTCGAAGCTCGGCTTGAGCACGAGAACGGCGCCCTTGCCGTCGGGCGCGGGGAAGCCGTGGCGCAGGAGCGAAGCCTCCGTTCCTTCCCGCATGCCCTCGTCCCTGCCGGTCATGTAGAAGGACCGCCCCCCTCTTTTGACGATCTCTTCCGCGTATTGGGGGCCGCCGGCGATAACCGAGTCGGAAAGCAGATAGGGATTCTGGAAGAAGCGGGCGAACCAGAACTCCCGCAGCTCCATCGCGAGCTTCTCGTCCAGGCCGTGGTCCTTGGCCGTGTCCAAGATCGAGTAGCGCAACGACGAGCGCGTGATCGCGCGCACGAGCCCGGCCGCGCGGACGTCTTTCGTTTCGATGCGGGCCGCGAACTCGGCCAGGATGCGCAGGTGCCGGTCGGCCGTCGAGAACAAGGTATCGTCGAGATCGAAGATCACGATCGAGCCCGGGCGGTCCGCGACCGCCTCGAGCAGCTCGTCGAGCAGCTCCTTTTGGGAGCTCACGCCTTCAGCACGACCTTGGTGTTCTTGGGCGTGGCATTCCAGAGCGTGGTCATCAGGATCGCGCCGAGCGCCGAGAAGGGCATGATCATGTAGGTCCACGCGCCCCAGCCGCGCGCGTCCAGGATCCCCCCGAGAAAGATGCCGGTCAGGCCCGACGCGACGTACTGTATGCCGTCGAGCAGGCCGGTGACGGTGGCCGCCGCCTTCGTGCCGCCGAAGTCCATCGACGCGGTGCCCGAGAGCATGCCATGCACGCCGAAAATCCACATGCACGAGAAGCCGATCAAAAAGGACGCGAAGGCCGGATCCTTCGTCTGGCCGAGGGCGAATAGGGAAGCGATCTGGCCCAGGTAGAAGATGAAAGCCACGGGAGGGCGCCGGCTGTGGAACACCTTGTCGGAGAGGTAGCCGCAGATCAGGCCGCCGCAGATGCCTCCGACCGTGATGCCCGCGGTGGCCATCGTGAACAGCGCGGTGCCGTGCGTGACGCCGTGAACCTCCTTGAGAAACGGCACGAACCACAGGAGGAGCCCCTGGCGCACGAAGCCGGTGCAGAATTCGGCGGCGGTGAGCGTCAGGATGACCTTGTTCCGGAAGACGTGCGTGATCAGATAGGCGAGGTCGATGGGCTTGTCCTTGTCCGCGTGCTGGCTCGTGGCGTCGCCCGTGTCGAAGTCGGCGTGGCCGGCGTGCTTCGGGGTGTCGGCGACCAGGAAATAGTCGACCGCGCACATCGCCGCGACGGCGGCCGAGGGGATCA
>JACQJQ010000096.1 GCA_016204945.1 Elusimicrobiota bacterium | reverse complement strand
TGAAGGCCTTCATCGAGAAGTTCGGCAAGATCGAGGGGGAGAAGGTGGACAGCGTCGAGGACTCCTTCCGCGTCGGCGGCTTGCGCGAGGCCTTGATGACCGGGGCCGCCGCCGCCGACCCGCCCAAGGGCGGCGGATACTCGCAGGTCGAGGTCAAGGGCGGCTTCGAGTTCTGGGACTCGGACGGCCTCGCGTTCAGGATGGCCAAGAGCGGCTCGAGCCAGGTCACGACCTACAACCGCGGCCTGCAGAAGAACCAGCGGCAGATGAACTTGAACCGCCCGCCCCAGGCGGCGCCGGTCCCCGAGACCGGCCGGTACAACTACGAGATGTTCCAGTACACCTACTGGCGCCTCAAGAACCAGGAGACGGAGCACGCCAAGGGCGCGCGCATCGACCGCATGATCGCGATCGCCGAGCTTCTGGGCAAGCAGTACCCGAGCGACATGTGGTTCAACGAGGCGGGTCTGGAGGAGGATCTGCTCCGCCAGGCCAGGGAGAAGACCTACCGGTTCCGGGGCGAGAGCTACACCGTTCTGCAGATCGTCGAGGCCAAGCTCGCCTCGCGGCTTGCCTACCTCGAGAAGGCGAAAGCGGCGGTCCGGCGCTTCGAGACGGACATGAAGCGCTTCAAGTCCGCGAGCACGATCACCGACGCGGAGGTGGCGACCTTGTCGTTGGGCGAGCAGAACGCCCTGCGCTGGCTCAGCCTGAGCCTGCTCGAGTCGCAGCTGTTCCACGTCAAGAATTATCGCGAGCGCGTGGACCCCACGGCGCCCGACGCGCAGGCGATCATGAAGATCATCGAACAGTCGGACATGCCGCGGGAGATGAAGGCGGCCTACCGGGAGCAGGGGCACCGGTTGAAGGCGCGCCTCGACGAGCTGCGGCGCGTCCTGGAGACCACGCGCAAGGCGCTTCACGCCGCGGACTACGGCGGAAGCCTCGACTCGGTGCAGGCGGCGCTGGCCTCCACGCAGAAGGAGCTTGGGGAGCTCTCCGTGGACTACTCGATCTACCTGGAGGCGCCCTCGCTGGCGTTTCTCGCCCGGAACCAGGTCCTGCAAAGCCGCGGGTGGTACGACGTCCCCGGGCATTTCCACAACCTCGTCTCGGGGGCCTTGCGCGGCGCCTATCAGCTGACGCCGTGGGGCAAGAGGCACCAGGCGGACATGGAGGCGCTCGAGACGCACCGCGTCGATGCGGACCCGAGGACCGGGAAGAGGAGGGCGGTGAGCCTGTCCCAGGCCTACGCGGAGGTCGCGGCCAAGATCGCCTCGGGCACGAGGGCGGATTGGAGCGAGGCGCGGCGGCTCATCATGGCGATGAACCCGCGGTCGATCGAGTACTCTCTGAGCGCCACGGCGGGGGGAGACCCCTTCAAGGTCAACGACGCCCTGCGCATCAGCTCGGCCCTGAAGGCCGATCACGAGCGCATCGCCCGGGTCTCCGAGGTCAACAGGTCCTTCGACGCGGCGGCGACGTTCGCGACCTGGACGGTCAGCATCGCGCTCATGGCGCCGGTCGCGCGCGCCTCGCTCAATTTCACCGGCAAACTCAGCGACGTCGGCGTCAACATGATCAACGCCGGCGCCGCCCGGGGCGGCGCCGCGGGTTTCGGGACGCGGGCCGCGGGCCGCGCGCTTCTGGTCGTGGGGGAGACCGCCAAGCACGCGGCGGCGCGCCTGGAGTCGCTCGAGCCCGGCGCGGGACGGGTCGCGGCTTTCGCGGGCGAGAACGCCGCGGCGCGCTACGCCGTCGCCAGCGCCGCCCGGGCGATGAGCGTCGGCAAGCGCCAGCTGGCCTTCACGGCCCTCTCCGGCGGCATCTCCTCCGGGTTCACCGCCGGAACCCATCTTTGGGACATGGCGGCCAACCGGATCGGCGGCGCGCGCGTCGGCGGCTGGCAGGCCCTCGAGCCGGGACACACGGCGTTTTCCGAGGACTGGGACGGCCTCGGCAAGGCGGCCGCGGAGGGCTTCAAGGGCGGCGCCTGGTGGGCCAACGAGTCCCTCGACTTCGGCGTCTTCAAGGTGCCGACCGCGGCCCTCGGCTTCATCGGCCTGCCCTCGACGGTGTACGGCGGCACGCGTTGGGCCGGGTTCATGGAGACGATCGGCACGCGCGGCGTGGTCGGCTCGACGTCGCGGGGCCTGCGCGTCCTGGCCAACGGCTCGGCCTCGGTCGAGGCCGCCGAGGCCGCGGCGGCGGTCTCCGGGCGGACGGGCCTGCTCGAGAAAATGAGCGAGGCCAAGTGGTACACGGGCGGGCCCGCGGCCGCCTTCGGCGCGAGCATGGCCGACAACGTGGCCAAGTACGTCCTGTTCAGCCAAGCCGCCGGCGTCGTCGGCCAGAAGTACGCCGATTGGTACGAGACCAGCGTCCCGATTTCGCTGCCGTTTGTCGGCGCGGTCAACCGGCCTGAGGAGGACCCCGAGCGCCGCATCAAGCGCATCAATCTCACCGGCCAAGCCTGGCTCGAGTCTCCCGCGTGGCTCCTGATCCCGACGTACGGCGCCCACGGCCTGCGCGACGCGGGCCCCTACATGCTCACGAAGCAGGGCATGCGCCAGTACGACGAGGCGGGCCGCACGAAGGAGTACGCGAACGCTCCCGAAGGCGCGACTTTGAAGCTGGCGCCCGAGAAGCCGCCCCTGTCCCAGCGCCTGTTCGAGGCGCGCGTTTGGGGGGAGCCGCCGGCGGCGGAGTGGATCGTGACGAAGCAGGCCAAAGAGGCGGGCCAGCTCAAGGAGATCAAGCGCCTCGCCGAGGAGGACGGCCTCGTCAATCCGATCGAGCTGATGGCCGTGCGCGACATGATCAGCGGCAAGGACGTGTTCCGCACCTTGCACGTCACCGAGGAGGTCCAGAAGTTCGCCTACGAGGCGGCGATCGACGGGCTCGTCGCCCAGCCGGCGCGCTCCCTCGAGGCGCTGACGGTCAAGCCCGGAAGCTCGGTCAAGGGCTGGGGCGAGGTCACGCCGGAGGGACGCATCGAGATCGCCAAGGGTTTGTACCGGGCCGAGACCGGCCAGGGACGCGCCTTGCCTCCGGAGCTGAGCGCCAAGGTCCGGGAGGTGCTCAAGGACCATTTGGAGGCGAACCTTCCGATCGGGGAGGCGGGCAAGGTCCTGCGTGCGGCGGTCGTGGATCTCGCCGTGGAGCAGCCCAAGCTCGACAAGGCGCAGAACGAGGCGGTCGAGAACGTGCTCGCGTGGGAGGCGGCGCCGAAAGACGGCAGGCCGACGTATCTCGAGCTGACTTTGTCCCTGCGCGAGGCCGCCGAGGCGAAGCTCCGGGCCGGCGAACTCTCGCCGAAGGAGGCCAAGGCCCTCGTCGCCTTCTATGACTACGTCATCGCCGGCGACCGGCGCTTCAACAGCTTGAACAAGCCGGAGACGGTCAAGGCGCACGCCGACGTGGTCTTCGACGCCTTGACCGTCAAGTTCGCGCGGCGCGACGCCCTGCTGCGCCTGGTCGAGGAGTACCGGGGGAAGGTCGCCGCGTGGGCCGAGAGCCGCAGGGGCCAGACCGCCGACAGCCCGTCGGCCTCCAAGGAGCCCAGGCTTTCGGTGTTCATTAAGGGCCTGGAGAGCGAGCTGAAGGCGAAGCTCGAGGCCTCTCCCGGCCTGCTCGGGCCATCGGAGGCGGCGGCGCTGGAGAAAGCCTTGCTCTCCATCAAGACCTCGGCCTGGGTCGTGCGCGACGCCAAGGGCGGTCCGCTCGCCGGCTGGCGCGACAAGCAGTACGTCCGCCTGATGCAGGCCTTCCTCGGCGAGGGCAGCCACGTCAAGTCCGTGAAGTCCAAGGCCGACGGCTTTTTCGAGGCGATCCGCTCGGAGCACGCGGGCCGCGCCAAGCTGCTGAGCGCGGTCGACGGCATGGAGGCGGACGTCAACGCCTGGGTCAAGAGCCGCGAGTCGGCGCGGGAAAGCGGGACCGGGATGTCCGGGCTCATCGACGCGCTTCGGGCCCGGCTGAAGGACTCCGGCGAGCTGTCGCCGAAGGAGGGCGCGGCGCTGGCCGGCCTCGTGCGGGCCGTCGCGAGTCTGGACGGGCTGCACGGCGGCGTCCTGACCTTGGGGCGCGGCGGCGGCGACGTGCAGCTTTTCGTCAAGGCGCCGACGAGCCTGGGCAAGACCATGCTCGCTTATGAGGGGTTCCTCCCGTACTTGGAGGCCGAGGCCGCCGCGAGCGGGCGCAAGGTCATGTTCCTCACCTTCAACACGAAGCTCCAGGCGCAGGCGGAGTTCGACTTCCTCGCCTTCAATAAAATCGGCTCCGCGATCAAGTTCGAGACCTACGAGGGCCTCAAGACCATGATCGCCGAGGGCAAGACCAAGGGCCGCAACGTCCAGGAAGACTATCTCATGCTGCAGGACGAGATGGACGCGGCGGGCCAGCAGCCGGCGCTGACGATCGGCATGGTCTCCGGGCGCGTTTCCCGCCTGAGCGGCCAGACGGCCGCCCTCAACGAGAGCAACGCGGAACTCGCCTGGAGCATGGGCCGCCTCAACACGATCCGCGTCGAAGCCGCCGAGGTCCAGGCGCAGCGCGTGAAGACGGCGGCGTCCGGACTCTCGGACGCCCACGTCGAGAGCGGCCGCCTGGGCCGCATCAGGGCGGCCGCCGATGACCTCCTCGGGGCGGTCGGCCGGCTGAAGCGGGCGAAAGGCGCCGTCGAGATCGAGTTCGCCGAGAAGGACGTCGCGGGGGCCCGGGAGAGCCTGCGCCGGCTCGTCGACGACAACAGCCTGCCCCGGTCCGAAGCGGAGGCGGCGGACGCGATCCTCGACGCGCTCGGGCGCATGGAGAAGGCGCTTGCCGAGCGCCCCGCGGCCGACCCCGCGGTCCGCGCGCGGCTCGCGGACGGCATGAGGAGCGCCTTTCTCGTCCAAGAGCGGCTGCTGGGCCTGACCGACACGGTCGCGGGCTTGGCGCGCATGCCGGCCAAGGCGCGGGGCGCGCGCGCCGGGCTCGAATCCCGGCTCGAGAGGCTGCGCCGGGAGCTGGAGGAGGCCGAGGGCTCCTCCCATCCCGAGGCCGGGCGGCGCGCGAGCCTCCTGCGCGAGCAGATCGAGCTCGCGAGCGCGGAGAAGAGGCTGATCGAGGGCTTTGACGGCGTGGACGTCTCGGCGCGCCTGATCCGCCTCGAGGAGCGCATCGCGGCCGTCCGCGCGGGCCGGGAGCCGGCGGAGCGCCTGACGGTCAATCCCAAGCTGTCTCGCCTGATGCGGGAGTCCGTCGAGCTCGAGGCCCAGGCGACGCCCGAGTCCGCCGCGCGTCGGGTCGTCGTGGACGGGCGGCTGGGCCAGCTGCTCAAGTCCCTGGGCGCGCGCGACGCGGCGCTGGTGAAGGCTTATCGCGAGGAGACGGCTCGGGCCGCGAAGTTCGAGCGCGACAACCCGGGCCGCGCGGCGCCGAGGGCGGAGCTGCGCCGGCTCGAGACCTCCCTGGGCGCCGTCAAAGCCGAGCCGAAGCTCGACGCGCTCGTCCGCGAGGCGGAGGCGCTCGAGGCGGGCATGGCGCCGGAGCGCCGGGCGCTGCATCGGGAGTACGCGGCCATGCTCGACCGCGCGCACGAGCTGAGCGCTGAGATGGGCCGGGCGGACGGGGCAAGCCGCGCGGCGCTCGAAGCGGAGCGGGCGACCGTCCGGGGGCGCCTGCGCGCCATCGAGCTGGAGCTGAGCGCCGCGCCCGTCAGGGGCGACCTCGGCGGCCTGCTGCGCCGCCTCGAGCTGCTCTCGTCGGAAACGGGGAGCCGGGCGCGCGGGGAGGAGGCCGCTCTGCGCCGCCAGGCGCGGGCTGAGATCCTGAAGCGCTTCAGCGACGCGGGCGAGGAGATCGTCGCGTTGACGCGCGAGGGCGCGCCCGGCTGGGACGCCCGCGTCGTCCGCCTGCTCGAGCGGCGCCGGGCCCTTCAAGAGGCCTACGCGGGCGACGAGAGCGCCCTGTACGGCGCCTACCGCGATTTGAAGGAGGCCGCGCGGCCCATCGGCGAGGATCCGCGCCTGACGGAGAAGCCCTACGACGTTCCCGGCGGCGAGGGCCTGGAGCCCGCCGCGGCGCTCAAGCGCGCCGACTTCCTGCTCGAGCGCGCCCGAAAAATCGGCGCGGGCGCGCTCGAGCGGGAATTCGCGAAGTCGCGCGAGGAGCTGCGCAGCCTCTCGGCGGCGAAGGAATCGCGGGAGTACGTCGAGGCGTTCGACCGCCTGCGCAAGGCCGAGAACGAACTGCTCGCGGCCGACAGCTTCCACTGGGCCGAGCGCCACCTCAGGACCATCGACGGCGACTCGTTCCTGGGCTTCCTCCCCGGCCTGCCCAAGCTCCTGCTGCAGACCTTCGCCGGAACCTTGCCCTCCGCCCCTCCCGAGGGCATGGGGCTGACCCGCTATCACGCCGCGAAGTTCCTTCAAGCCCTGTCCCGGGATCCGTTGCGGCCCGCCCACCAGCGCGACAACTTGACGTGGTCCTACCTCGGCTCCCTGCTGTTTCCGAAGGGCGTCCTGGGACGAGGCTCGTACGTTCGCACCGAGATCATCAACATGGTCCAGGGCTTTCACGACAGCGCCGCCGGCGTGCGCGTGGACAACCGCACCGGCCGCTTCAACGTGGTGCACAACGGCCAATGGTTCGAGTCCATGGACAACGCCTCGCGCCGCTGGTGGGAGCTCGAGTACGGCACGGACCTGACCTTGCCGTACACCCACAACTCGATGAGCACGATCAAGGACGTCACGACGAACAGGAAGACCTATTTCATCTCGCTGTCGGGCACGTCCGGCGACAAGTTCGAGGCGCATCTGCGCGCCAACAGCATCTCGGTCGTGGGCGAGGGCTCGGCGATGCCCAAAAACGTCCTGCTCGAGCTCGTCGCGACGCCGGACCGGCGGCTGGAGCGCGTGGCGGCGGCGCTCAAGGCGCAGGCGGCGGCGACCCGGGACCAGGTCGTGCTCCGCGCGACCGACGCGATCGCCCCGGAGGCCCGGAAGGGCATCGAGGATTACTTGTCCTCCCGCGGCCTCAAGCTCAACGATCCCGTGGTCGTCCGGATCGGCGACGTCGAGGGCGCCGCCGCGCGGCAATGGCTGAGGAGCATCCAGGCGACCCAGAAGAACACCGGCCTGACCGTGCTCAGCGTCTCGGACACGCGCGCGCTGCGCAAGGTCGAGGCCAGCCTGAGGAAGGCGGGCGTCAAGCAGGATGAGATCGCCAAGGTCTTCGCCGACACCGAGTACCTGCGCTTGAACGTGCCCGAGGCGGACGTCCTGCGCCAGATGAACATCGAGGGCTTGACCAGCGGCAAGGTCAAGGTCCTGATCCTCGATACCCGGGTCGGCGGCCGCGGCCTCGACCTGAACTTCAAGGGCGAGCGCAACTCGACGCGCCCGGACGCCTTCCGGGGCTACACGAATTTCGACATGCTGGTGCTCGGCCCGGAGGAGATGTCGGGAGTCCACATGGTCCAGGCGATGGGCCGCATCGACACCGGCCGCACCTTGAGCGGGGCGCCGCGCCGCTTCACCTTGCTCATGGACATCGCGACCGCCCGGTCGGAGAGGGTGTTCCGCGACATGTTCGAGACGGATCCGTTCTTCGCGGAGATGCGCAAGGACCCCGCGTTCCAGGCCTACGCGCGGACCCGCGGCGGCGGACTGGATTGGAAGACGGTCAACGACTACGTCTTGTCCCGGCGCGCCGCCGAGGAGACGCCGGGCGAGGGCGAGCTTCTCGCCCAGCGCTACGAGAAGGCCGTGCGCGAGAGGCTCTCGGAGCGGAACCTCGAGGTGGAGGAGGACCTGCTGCGCTCCTCCAACGTGCTGACGGACGCGCCGACGGCCCCGGGCAAGAATCCCGCGCTCGAGCGAATCCGCTGACTGGTTCCGGAAACAGTTCGCCGGCATTGACGGCCAACGTTCAGACTGTTATCCTGGCCGCATGCGCGCGATCATTCTGGGCCTCCTGATCATGGCCTCGTTTCGCGAGGACGCCGGCGCCTTCGCCTTGCTGCCGCAGCAGATGAAGGAAGACGTGAACAAGGCCTTCGGAGCCAAGAAGGAAGACCAGCAGGCCCAGGCTCCCGCCCCCGACATCCAGGCCATGCTCGACGCCGCGAAGAAGGCGCAGGAGGATTTGGCGCGGGAGCTGCGCGAGGAAGCCGAGCGCAAGGCCCGCGAGGCCGAGTCCCGTCGCCGCAAGATGATCGGCGCGGGCGCGGCCGCCCTGGCGGTCCTGGCCCTCGTCCTCAAACGCAGCCGTTAAACAGCTAGAATCGGGAATGCTTTCCTGGCTGGAGGTCTCGGCGCGCCTGGCCAAGCTCGGCGTGCGCCCGGGCGACCTGGAGGAGACCTTCGCGCGCTCCGGCGGGGCGGGCGGCCAAAACGTCAACAAGGTGGAGACCGCGGTCCTGCTCGTGCACCGCCCCAGCGGAATCGCCGTGCGCTGCCAGGACGAGCGCTCCCAGGGCCGCAACCGCCTGATCGCGCGCGCGCGGCTGGCGGACCGCCTCGAGGGGGCCGCTCGCGAGCGCGCCGCTCGCCTGCGCCACGAGGCCGAGCGCGCCCGCCGCGCCAAGCGCGGCCGCTCGAGGAGCTCGAAGGCGCGCATGCTCGAGAACAAGCGGCGCCGCTCCGAGGTCAAGGTCCGGCGCGGCCGCGTCCGGGGAGACGACTGATGGCGCACGCCCTCGACGCCGCGCGCTTCCTGCTCAGCGAGACCGACCCGGGAAAGCTGGGGCCGAGCCTCGCCGAGGTGGCCTTCGTCGGGCGCTCGAACTCGGGCAAGAGCACGATGATCAACGCCCTGTGCCGCCGGGAGCTCGCGCGCGCGTCGCGCACGCCCGGCCGCACGCGCACGATCAACGTGTACGAGGCCGCCCCTCTGCGCAGGATCGTCGACCTTCCCGGCTACGGCTTCGCGTCCGGCCCGGCCGAGTCGCGCGAGGGCTGGGGCGCGATGATCGAGGGCTACCTGTCGGGCAGCCGGACCCTGGCTGCGATCTTCGTGCTCGTGGACGCGAAGCTGGGGCCGACCAGGCTCGACCTGGAGATGCTCGATTGGCTCCAGGCCGAGGGCCTGCCGTGGCGCGTCGTCGCGACGAAAACCGACCAGGTCCAGCCCTCGCGCGCCGCGGTCCGGCGCCGCGAGGTGGCGCGGGCCGTCGGCGTGGCGCCCGAGGCCCTGGCCTGGGTCAGTTCGCGCGACGGCGCGGGCGTCGGGGAGCTGCGCAACGAGGTGGCCCGGCTCATCGGCGTCGCCGGCGGGAAAAATTAGTCCAGCGCCTTGAGGAGACGGTCGCGCCAGGTCGAGTTGAGGAGAAGGATGATGGTGCAGTCGGAGAACAGGACGACCGAGAACAGGTGGATGTAGGCGACGATGGCGGAGGCGCCGTCGCTCCCCTGGAACTTCGCGGACGCGATCTTGAGCAAGTCCGCCTTCCTGCCGTTGACCACCTCCGGGGCGGAGACGAAAAGGACCTCGTCGCAGGCGTCCGCGACGATGTTGGCGACGGAGTGGACGACGATGTTCGAGATCTCGGCCACGGCCTCCCGCTCCAGCGCGGCCGCTTGATCGGCGGCGCGCCCGGGCAAAAAAGCCTTGGCCAGGGCCCCCCCGGACTGCTTGGTGAACATCACCAGGAACATGCCTCCCGGCATCGAGAAAAAGGCCCCGGCGTGCTGCGTTTCGTCTCCGGCCAGCACGGTCTGCAGATTGGCGAGCGGCGCGGAGCGGATGGAAACGGTCTCGGTTCTCCATTCCGTATGGGAGGTCGTGGCCAGCTTGTCGGCGCTGGCGGAGACTCCCTTCTCCACCAATCCCAGCAGGACCTTCTGCGCGGATTCGTCGAAGGTCATGCGCCGGCCGCTCTCTCGACGACCGCGGCCAGCTCCTCGATTTTGAAGGGCTTGGCCAGGAAGTCGGCGGCGCCGGCCGCCTTGACCAGCTCGACGACCTTCTTCTGGGAATTCCCGGAGATGACGATCACCCGGGCGTTCGCGTCCAACTGGCGGAGGGCCTTGAGGACCGACAGCCCGTCGCCCTGGGCCAAGGAGAGGTCGAGCGTCACCAGGTCCGGCTTGTGTTCGGCGTACGCCTTCAGCGCCTCGTCCTGGTTCTCGGCCTCGGCCACCACCTGATGGCCGGAGCCTTCCAGCATGTCCCTGAGCACCATGCGCATCGCGAGGTTGTCGTCGACGACGATGGCGCGCAGGGGCTTCTTCATCGCGGATATTCTCCCATGAAAACCGGCTCGAGCGCCATGTTATATAATCCCGGACGGGTATGGGAACGGTGAAATGAACCACCTGGCCGAGGTGCGCGACCGCCTGTTCGGCGTCGTCGGCATGCTTCTCGCCTGCCTCGTGTCGGGCACGCTCGGCTACCATTTCATCGAGGGCTGGCCTCTGTTCGACGCGCTCTACATGACCGTGATCACCTTGGCCACGGTGGGCTACGGGGAAACGCATCCGCTGTCGCCCGCCGGGCGCGTCTTCACGGTCCTGCTCATCATGGGCGGCATCGGGCTCGCGACCTACGGCTTTTCGACCCTCACGTCCGTCTTGATCGACGGCGAGCTGACGGACGCTTTCCGGAGGAGACGCATGGACAAGGATATCGCCAAACTGTCGGGCCACTTCGTGATCTGCGGCGCGGGGCACACCGGCGCCGTGATCTGCGCGGAGCTCAGGAAAACCGGCCGTGAGTTCGTGGTCGTCGACCGGGACGCCGAGGCCCTTTCGCAGCTCGAGGAGCGGCTCGGCTTCGATCTGCTGCGGATCGTCGGCGACGGCTCCGACGATTCGGTCCTGCTCCGCGCCGGCGTCAAAAACGCGGCCGGCGTGTTCGCGGTGCTCTCCACCGACCAGGACAACGCCTTCGTCGTGCTCTCGGCCAAGGGCCTCAACCCGAGGGCCAAGGTGCTCGCCTGCCAGAAATCCCTCGGCGTGCGCGAGAAGCTCCTGCGCAGCGGCGCCGACGGCGTCGTCGACCCCGAGTTCATCGGGGGGCTCCGGCTGGCCTCCGAGATGATCCGTCCGGTGACCGTGGGCTTCCTGGATTCGATGCTCCGCGCCAAGGACGCGCACTTTCGCTTCGACGAAATTTCCGTGCCTTCGAATTCCCCGATGATCGGCAAGCCGTTCGGCGAGATCAAGGGCGGAGAGGGCGGAGCGCCGCTGGTCGTGGCCGTCGTCGCGGCGGGCTCGGAGGCGTACGAGCTCAATCCGCCCGTCGCGCGCCCCGTCCGAGCCGGCGACCGGCTCGTGATTCTCGGCGAGACCGAGGCGCTCGGCGGCCTGCGCAAGCGAATCGCCTGACTTGCCGCGGCTGAATCATTTTAAGCCCGGCACCCGGCTGATCCGGTCCTTGGAGGCCGGATCGGCGGCGCTGAACTGAAAAAGCCCATTTTTTTATTAATCTATTAAAGCCTGGCACCGAGGGGTCCTTGGTCCTAAGGACCCCTAGGCCATTTAATAGACGTTTATAGGCCCAAGAGGGGCTGACAAAAGCGGGAAGCGGGTATATGCTATAGGAAGTGCCCCCTCGATCCCTGCGCTTGTTGGGACGTCAGTTGACGGCGGCCGCGCTCGCGGCCGCCCTCGCGCTGTCCGGATCCGGGCCGATCTACGCCGCAGAAATCCGCGCGGCGTCCGGCCGCGCGCAATCCGGCGGCCGGGCCGGCCCAACCGGCGTGCCGGCCCTTCCCAACGTCCTCGCGCCGCTCTCGCCCGCGGCGCTTCCGGGCGCGCCGGCGCCCGCGGCCGGCCTTTCGGCGCCCTCGGCCGGGCCCGCGATCGCGCCGCCGGCCGCCGAGCTCGGCGGCCATCCGCGGGCGCTGCCGGTCCGGACGGTTCCGTCCTTGCTTCCGGCGGGCTCGCTCGAGCCGAGCGCCGAGCTTCCCGCCGAGTCCGGCGCCGCCGACGCGAAGGAGTTCGCCGATGCCGAGTTCCGCCGCCTCGGCGCCGAGGCGGACCCATCTTCGACGGATGGGGGGAGCGCCTCAGCGCCCAGGGGCTCGATCGACGCCAAGGTCTCGGGCGCCGCTCGGCGGATGGGGCGGCTCAAGCCGAAGTCGGCCGCGGAAGCGCCTCTTCCCGAGGCCGCGCGCGGCGCC
>JACQJQ010000098.1 GCA_016204945.1 Elusimicrobiota bacterium | reverse complement strand
GTCCAGGAGGGCTCCCTCGGGCAAGGCCAGCAGGAGACCGAGATCCGCCTTAATGGCGGCGTTGACGAACATCTCGAGCTTGAGAAGGCCGCCCGGATTGGGCACCTCGACGCGCGCCCGCAGCGAGCGCGTTTCCGGCGAGAGGTTGGGATCGACGGTCTTGACCGTGCCCCGGAAAACCCGTCCCGGATAGGCGGGCGCGGTGACTTCCACGTCGAGGCCGGGACAAACCTTGGATATCTCATACTCGTAGATCTGCGCGTACACCCACACCGAGCCGCCCCGTCCGCCGATGAGGAGGTTCTCCGGCACGGCCTCCATGCCGGTGAACGATGCGATCTTGGACTCGGAGAGCCCGAGCTGCCTCAGACGCAGGGCCGAGGCGCGCACCAAGGCGTCGGCCCGTTCGTGAGCGTCGGGCCAAGGGCTGTCCTTGACCTTCTCGCGCGCGAGCATGGCGGAGTGGTGCTCGGCGATGGCGTTATAGAGCTCGGGATCGTAGGCCACGCGGCCCGAGGCCCGCACGGTGAATGTGAGGCGGCGCCGACCCACCGTCTCGGTCTTCATGCCGATGAGCCGGCGCTTCTGCTCGGAGACGAGCGTGGACGCCTGGCCTACGACGCCCGCCGCGGGGCGCTCCTCATAGACCGCTACGTAATCCATGCCCATCGGGTCCTTCATGGCCACGGGAGAGGTCACCGCGGGATTCATGGGATTGCGGTAGTAAAGAATCCTGCCGGCCTCGGGCGCGGGCGGCTCGGTGTGGGTTCCGCAAATGGGGCAGGTCACCGTTTCTCCCGGCTTCAGCGGCAGCTCCATCCTGCAGTTCGCCATCGTGCATTTATGCAGGACGCATATCTGCCTTCCCGTGACGGGACCGGAGGAGGGCCCCTGGACGGCCTCGGCGAGAACCAGATCCATGCCGCAGATGGGACAACTGCCCGGCTTCTCCGAAACGATCGCGGGATGCATCGGGCATTGATACTGCTCGGTCCGGCGCGCTTCATGCGGCGCGCGACTTCCGCGATGGATAAAATAGCCGGCGGCGGCCGCGCCGACGGCCAGCGCCGCGATCCAAAAGAGCTTTTTATTCATGATCATATCCTCAGGGAACCGTCTCGCGCCCGACGGCCCGCGACAGCGCCGCCAGCGCCCTCTCGAAGTCCGCCTCGTGCCGGGCCGACTCCAGGCGCGCGGTCGCCAACGAGCGTCCCGCATCGAGCAGATCCAGAAAACCGGCACGGTCCGACTGGTACGCCGCCTCCGCCGAGCGCAGAGCCGACTCCGCCTGGGGGATCACCGTCGTGCGGTACGCCTCGCGCAGGCGAGCCTCCGTCCGCACGAAGACGTGGGCGGCGCGAAGCGCGGACAGCACCTCCAGCCGCTCGGCGTCGCGCACGGCTTGCGCGTAGTCGGCCTCGTAGCCGGCGTGCGATGTCTCGGCGGCCTGCTTCCAGAACCAAAGCGGAACGGAAAGGCCGAGGGACGCGTCGTGCGAACGGACGCCGCTCTCGGAGCGCCGACGGTAGCGGAGAGAAATGTCCGGCAGCCACTCCGAGCGCCTCATGCCCAGCTCGGCGCGGGCTTTCTCCTCCTCGCGAACGGCCGCCGCGAGGCCCGGGTTCTCGGACAGGGCGATCGCGCGAAGCTCGGTCCATGACGCCTCGGGCGGCGCCGATCGGGGCGGCGCCAGCGCGGGCAGGGGGCTGTCCTCCTCGCGTCCCATCGCGGCGTTGAGCGCGCCGCGCGCGCCCTCGACGGCCGCCTCGGCCAGGGCCTTGTCATTGAGCATGCGCGTCAACTCCAATTGCGCCTTCATCGCGTCGGCCTGGGTCCCCTTGCCCGCCGCGTATTTTGATTCCGCCACGCGCGAAAAGCGGCGCAGCAGATCGACGATCTCGTCGAGCAGGGCCAGCGCGCGCTCGGCCTCGTAGAGGTCCGCGTAGGACTCCCGCGCCCGAGCCGTGGCCTCGACGAGGGCGCGGCGCGACAGCGCGGCCGCCGCGTCGGCCTCGCGCGCTGCGGCGCGCCCGCGGTAAAGCAAGGTCGTCGGGAAAGGAAGCTGCTGGCTCACCGACCATGACGTCTCGGGGCCGTTCTGGACGCCGGCGCTCGCGGGAGCGCGCGCCCTCTCCAGCTCGAGCATGGGCTTCTCGGGCGTCGCCGCGCCTTTGACGAGGACGCGCTCCGCCTCGCGGTGCAGCGCCGCGGCGCGCACGGACGGCGCGTCGCGGCGCGCGGCCTCGAGCGCGGCGGGCAAGGTCAGGACGCCCGACGCCGCGGCGCCCGCCTCGACGGCGAGAAATAACGATAGGACGACGACCATGAATTCAACCACGACACCTCCGGAAACGGCGTATGACGGCAGGGCCCGCGGGACGCGGGCCGGCGGCGGACCTTACAGTCCGGAGGCGGGCGGGGAGAGCCCGGAGTGCGTCCCAGGCGGGGCCTGCGGGGCGCTGGGAACCGGGCGCGCCGGGACGGCGAGGGCGCCCAGAAGCGGCTCGGCCGCGGCCGCGACGAAGGGCAGAAGAGCCGGCGCGGGCGCCTGGAGCGGCGCCGCGCAGACCAGGAGCGGGACCTCGGGCGCGCGGCAGCAAGCCGGAAGCTGCCCGTCCGGGCGCGCGGGCATCGGGACCTCGCCGCCGGCGCAGCAGGCGTGGCTGGGCTCGAGGGACGCGGCGCGCAGCGGCGCCGCCCAGGAAGCGGCGAGGGCGACCGCGAGGATCAGCCGGCAGGCTTCACGCGCCATGCGGACAGCATACCATGCGCCGGGATTTCCCGCAAGACCTTGACCCGCCGAACGGAAGGGCTACTTGGGGCTCATCAGCCCCGGCACGACGGGACCGTTTTTCGGCGCCCTGTTCCCGAAGCCGCGGATTTCCACCCCACTCACCCAAGTTATTGATTGTAGCGATCCTGGGCATATTTACGCAGAGCCTCGGCCTCTTTAGCGCTGAGACCCTTCTGCCAGACATGCTCGTCCTGGGCCAGCACGGCCGCGACGCGGGCCTTCCACTTCTTTGCCAGCTCCGGGCTCTTGAGCTTGGCCGCTTCAACCACCGCCGGCAGGAACTTCGAATAGAAATGCTTGGAGACCTCGTACATGCCATGCCAGTGCGTGTAGTCCGGCCCCATCATGCTGGCACCATGGCGTGCGCGTCGGCCTTCATGATGCCAGAGTTCCCAATACACCCACTGGACCTCGTGCTCGAAAGGCGCCTTCTGCTGGAGCACTCCATCCGTGATCAACTCGTCCATGATCGCTTTGGACGGCTTGGCGAACTTATCGTTATAGAGGGTTACGAGGTTGTCAAACTGCGTGTAGAAGCCGTCGACGAAGCTGTCGCCGTGGCAATTGACGCACGCCGCCTTCATCTTGCCGCGCCGTTGCTGCCAGGTGAGGATGCTCGCCACTTTGCGCGAAACCTTCTTAGGTACGAGCGCATCCCCCTCGCGGACCTGCTCGACGGTCCCAATCATGTCCCCCGGTTTGGGCAGCGCGCGCGGTTCCGGGTAATCCTCCTTGAATC
>JACQJQ010000116.1 GCA_016204945.1 Elusimicrobiota bacterium | reverse complement strand
TCGCGAAGACGCACGGCGAGGGTGCCCGCCTCGACGTCCTTGGGGCCGAGGACGACCATGTACGGCACTTTTTCCAAGGTCGTCTCGCGGATTTTATGGCCGATCTTCTCCGGACGGCCATCGAGCTCAACGCGCAGGCCCGCGACCTGAAGCGTGCGCATGAGCGCCGCGCCCGCCGCGATCTGGCCGTCGGTGAGCGTCAGGATCTTGACCTGGGTCGGCGCCAGCCACAGCGGAAAGCTGCCCGCGTAATGCTCGACGAGGATGCCGAAGAAGCGCTCGATCGAGCCGTAGAGCGCGCGATGGACCATCAGCGGCCGGTGGCGCGCGCCGTCGGAGCCGACGAACTCGAGGTTGAACTTCTTGGGCAGGTTGAAGTCGAACTGGACAGTCGAAAGCTGCCACGGGCGGCCGATCGCGTCGATGAGCTTCATGTCGATCTTCGGGCCGTAGAACGCGGCCTCGCCCGGGCAGAGCTTGTAGGGGATGCCGCGGCGCTTGAGCACGCTTTCGAGCGCCGCGGTCGCCCGCTCCCACTCGGCGGCCTCGCCGCTGTAATCGCCCGCTTTGCCGGGGTCCCAGGTGGAGACCTCCATCGCGTACTTCTCGAAGCCGTAGGTCTTGAACACCTCGAGGGCGAAGTCCACGCAGCCCTCGACCTCCGATTCGATCTGATCCGGCGCGCAGAAGATATGGGCGTCGTCCTGGGTGAACCCGCGCACGCGCATGAGGCCGTGCAGGACGCCGGAGCGCTCGTAGCGGTACACCGTGCCCAGCTCGGCGAAGCGCAGCGGCAGGGCCTTGTAGCTGCGCAGGCGGCTCTGGTAGATCAAAATGTGGAACGGGCAGTTCATCGGCTTGAGCATGTAGTCGGCTTTCTCGACCTCGATCTCGCCGAACATGTTGTCCTTATAAAAACTGGTGTGCCCCGAGGTGTGCCAGAGGTCGGCGTTGGCGATGTGCGGCGTGTAGACCATGTCGTAGCCGCGCTTGAGCGCCTCGGAGCGCAGCCAGTCCTCCATGATCATGCGCACGCGCCCGCCCTTCGGGTGCCAGAAGATGAGGCCGGGGCCGGCAAGGTCCTGGACGCTGAACAAGTCCAGGGCCGGGCCGATCTTGCGGTGGTCGCGCTTTTTGGCTTCCTCGAGCATCTTCAAATGCCCGGCCAGCTGGTCCTTGGTGGGCCAGGCGGTCGCGTAGATGCGCTGGAGCATCGCGTTCTTCTCGTCGCCGCGCCAGTAGGCGCCGGCGACCGTCAGGAGCTTGAAGTGCCGTATGGCCTTGGTGCTGGGCGTGTGCCCGCCCCGGCACAGGTCGGTGAAGGTCCCGTGCGAATAGTGGGTCAGCTTCTGGCCCTTGAAGGCCTCGAGCAGCTCGAGCTTGTACGGCTCGCCGCGCTCGGTCCAGTACTTCTTGGACTCCTCGTAGGTGACCTCCTTGCCCACGAAGTCGTGATTGCCCTCGGCGATCTGGAGCATCCTGCGCTCGATGGCCTTGAAGTCCTCCTCCGTGAAGCGGTGCGGGGAGTCGAAGTCGTAGTAGAAGCCGTTCTCGATGGCGGGCCCGATCGTGATCTTCGTGCCGGCGAACAACTCCTGCACGGCCTGGGCCATGACGTGCGCGCACGAATGGCGCAGGGCGTCGAGGGCCTCCTGCGAGTTCGGATCGGCGGCGCGCACGATGTCGACGGCGGACATGTTCAGCGGGGCTCCCGGGACAAAAAAATGGTGCCCAGTACAGGATTTGAACCTGTGACCTTTCCCATGTCAAGGGAACGCGCTACCGCTGCGCCAACTGGGCACGAAAGACGGAACAAAGAGCGGGACGGCGATAGCGATCTTATCATGTCCGGGGTTGGGCAGGCAACGCATGACTAATTTAGCGAGATTGCGTTACGCTTTCAAGGCTTGTCCGCTCCCGGTTCATGGGGTTTAGATTTTCCGACTGTTTCCGGAAACAGTTGGGGTTCGCTGCGGACCGGGATCACAGGTAACGGGTAGGTATCGGCGGGAGGAGGCGCCAATGCCCTGGAGAGAAACCTGTCCTAAAGCAGGATGAGAGTTGAAATGATCACGTGGAGGAGCGTCAAAGGAGCCAGCCGCCCACGTCCAGGCGGAAGAACTCCTCGACGAAGTCCATGCCGCGCTTGCGCAGGATGAAGGCGTGCAGGCGGTCGCCGCGCGAGTCGAGGAACATGTCCTGCGCGTACAGCGGATCGTTCGAGCTGTGGCGGTGCGTCCACACGACGTCGCCGCGCGGGCTCAGGCGCCAGACCATCGCGTCGTAGCCCGCGCGCCCGTCGATGGTCGCGAGCAGGTACACGCCGCCCGCGCCGTCGGTCACGACGTCCGCCGGCCGGCACAGGCCCGTGGACACCGGCGCGATCTCCCAGAGCGGGCGGCCCTGCGCGTCGAAGCGCGCGACGAAGCACCCCCCTCGGCGGGCTCCGGCGACGACCACACCGCCATCCGGCGCCGTCATGATGGCCGTCGGCTCCTCGCCGCGGCCGCGTCCCCACCTCTGCTCCCAGAAAATCCCGCCCTCCGGGGCGAGGCGCCGCACGATCATCTGCGCGTTGACGCCCCCCTGGATGGGCATCGCGGCGTAGATCATGTCGCCCGAGGCGACCGAGACCGCGCCGCCGCCGCCGCCGCCCGCGATCTGCTCGGCGCGGGCGGCGGCGCCGAGCAGCGCCGCCAAGGCGAGCGCCGCGAGCGTCATCTCACCGCTCCCGGCGGCCGGCCATCTTGTCGAGCGTCTCCAAGGTCACCTGGCGCGAGATCATGCCCATGTCCTGGGGCACGCGCGGGCCTAAATCGTTGAGAAGCGCCAGGCGGATGCGCTGGAGCTCCTTTTCCCCCCGGGCGTTGAGCTCGTTGAGCTTCTTGATCTCCCGGACGTTGAGCGCGCGGTCCTCGCGCCGCATCGTCTCCCGGTAGGCCGCCGCCTTCTCCGCGAGCTCGTCCAGGAGCTTGAGCCGCGATTCGTAGCGGCCGTGAACGTCCGCGATTTGGAGGCGGTGGTACTCGACGGCGCGCTGGGCGAGCGCCTCGTCGAAGATGTTCAGGGCGAGCGCCGCCTCGAGCTCATGGTGGCGCCGGCGCCGCTCCTGCAGGCGGGCCTCCTCGCCGGGATTCGCCGGCTTCCAGGGCTTGCCCGGCGCCCAATCCTGGTAGCCGCCCGCCTTCAGCAGCTCCGCGTTGATCTCGGCCAGTTCGTCCTCGATGGGAACCCTCTCGCGCCGCAGCCTTTGCACGGCCGTTTCCGCGACGCGCATCAGCATGATGGGCGAGCGCGGGTTGTCCACGATCTCGAGCTCGCGGCTGGCCGGACCGACGACGACGCGTCCCGTCGCCTTGTCCGCGAAGGATTCGATCATCTTGGGGATGCGCCGGGACTTCAGCAGGTTGGGCAAGGCGGTCAGGACGCGCCACGCCTTTTCCAGGAAGGACATGGCCTTCCACGCCTTCACGCGGTTGAAGAGCGGCGTGCCGAGCGCCGTGTTCGCGATGCGGTAATGCTCGGGACCGGCGTGGGCGGGACGCTCGAAGACGACGAAGCCGGCGTCGTGGGCGCCGAGCTGGCCGCTCAGAAGGCGGCGCGCGAAGCCGACGATCATCTCGGCGGCCTTGTCGGCCGGAGCCTGCACTCCCGATTCGGCGATGGCGAAGCCGGCGGCCCGCATGATCTGGGTCACGATGTTGGCGCAGTTCGAGTCGGCGAAGAAGCCGTAGTTGAAGCCGCCCATGAGGTGGCGGGCGTTGAGGTCGGCGGCCATGCGCCGCATCGCCTGGAGCCCGGCTTTGTCGAGCGCGCCGCGCAGGATCACGTCCATGACCGTGGACACGGCCGTTTCCGCGAGCGGAATAGCCTGGCCGACCGTCCCGGGCAGATACCAAAGCGCGTACAGGTATTCGGCCAAGGTCATCTGCTTGACGTCGCCGAGGCCGCCGGTGAAGGAGCCGCCGTCGTTGTACTGCACGGACCAAACCAAGGTCTTTCCGGTTTCATCGGTCACGGCCATGCCGAAATGGCCGTAGGGGTTGGCGTCGCCCTTCTCGCGGATCCCGTTGCCGTTGGTGAGCAGGACGTGCACGTCGTAACGGCCTGATCCCGGGGGAAGCGGAGGCACGGAGCGCGCGACCGCCTCGGCGACGCGCGGCTCGAAGTCCTTGACCGAGACGCCCCCCATCTCCATGAAGTTGTCGGGCAGGCGCTCGACGGCCTTGGCCCGCCGCAGCGCGCTCTCCAGGCCGGAGGGCCGAGCGCGAAGGGTGACGGCGGAGGCGTCCGCGGGGGCCCGGCGCCCGGTCCAGACGACGGGAAGGCTCTTGTGATAGCCCATGCTCTTCATGAGGCCCAGCGCGCGCGCCGCGCGCTGATCGTCGGTGGCGAGCACGTCCACGCGCTCGGACTCGACATAGGCCGCCAGGCGATGGGCCTCCTCGCGGCGCCGCGCCGTTTCGCGGTCGTCGGCCTGCCCGGCGAGATGGAGCAGGAGCTTGCTGCCCAGGCGGTCGGCGAGGCCCATATCCGAGTCCTTCTTGGCCGGGCCGTGCCCCTCCTCCCCGGCCTGCGCGAGAAGATCCTGGAAAGCGCGGCGCTGTCCCGTCATGCCGGCCGCCGCCAGCTCCTCGGGCCCTTTCCCGGCCGTGACGAGCAGGAAGCGACGGTGCGGCAAATCGCGCGGGTCGCTCAGGCGCCGCGGGTCGAGGGACGCGCGCGGGATGTCGACCGACACGTGTCGGCGCCCGGCGAAGCCGAAGGGCGTCTCGCGCGCCAGCTCCGAGTCGCGCAGGCCGCGGAAGCTCTCGTACAGGGCTTGGTTCGACGCGAGGACGAACTCCGCCTTCTCGCCGGCGATGCGCTCGGCCAGCTCCCGCTGGGCCTTCTCGCCGCCGTCGGGCTTCTTCTTGCCGTCCTCGTCGACGTAGCGGATCACGTCCTCGGCCCGGTGGAAGACGATCTCGACGCCGGGGTTCTCCTCGGCGATCCGCGCGAGCACGTCCGCGGAGCGCTCCCGCTCCTGCTCCGTTTCATAGACGAACCACATCCTGCGGATCGGCCCCGGATCGGGAAGGGTCCGCGTCACGGCTCCCGTCAGCGCGCCGAACGCGGGCGCCGCCGTCGCGGGAACGAGCGGCGCGACCGGCGCGGCGGCGGGAATTCCGGCGCCAACCCGCAGGCCGCGGGGTTGAGCCAACGCCGGCTCGACCATCGTCAGAAGAAGGCAGAGGGCGAGAATGGAGCGCAGGATCTTCACCCCATCAGTTTAGGGAGTCCGCCTCGAAGCGGCAAGGGACTTTCGGCCTAAGCGCCGCCGGTCTTATGGCTCACCGCTTGCGGCGAAGAAGCGGCAGCGCCCCGGTCCTCGGGAAGAAATCGCGGAAAAGCGGATCGGGATTGTTCTGCCACAGGAGCAGCGGCGCCTCGATCGGGACCGCCTCGTAGCCGCCGCCCGAGACGAGAGCCGCGACCGCGCCCGATGCCTCGGGGTCGAGGCGCAGCCAAGGCGAGAGCAGGAGCCAGTCGGGCTTGAGACGCGCCAGTTCGTCCGCGTAAACGGGCTTGACGCCGGCGGCGAACATCAGCGACAGGTTGTCGGCGTCGGAGTAAACCGTCGCCCCGCCCGCGGCCTTGATGGCCCGCGCCGCGCTCTCGACGTAGCCCTCCGGGCCGCGCCATAGCTCCCCGAAAAAGCGCGCGAGATCCGAGCGGAGCCGCGCGTCGCGCAGGCGCCGGCGCATCATTCCGGAGACCGATTCGGCCGGCCGCGCCGGCGCGCCGATGAGCGCGGCGGCCTTCAGCGGCAGCCAGCCGGCCCAGTTCGCCGCGGACATCGCGGCCGCCAGGCCCAGCGCGGGCGCGGCGCGGCCGCCCGCCAGCTCCGAGATCCAGAGGCCGCCGAGATAAGCCAAGACCGGAAGCGCCCCCATCAAGTAGCGCCCGTAGGGCTCCGCGGCGGAGAACGACAGGAGGCCGAGCGTCGCCGCGAGCCACAGCCAGGACAGGCGCTTCATGTTCGCCTCGCCGCGCGGCGCGCTCTCGCCCGCGGCGAGGGCGGCGAGCCAGAGGAGGGCGGCCGCGGCGGCGGCGCGCGAAAGCGCGCCCACGGAGGCGAGCCCGCACAAAAGAGCGAAGCCCGCGAAAATAAAAAGCGGCTTGCGGCGCTTGAGCATGACCGCCGCGGGAAGCAGCGCCGGCATCGAGAACAACGACAACCACAGGAGAAACGTCTTGAGGAACTCGAAGGCCTCGACGAATGCGTATGCGTGGTTGCCGGGCCGGTCCCAGACGCGGAAGTACCAGAACACCGGCAAAGACAGGGCCGCCGTCGCAAGCGCCGCGCCCCCGAAGCGATCGCTCAAGCACTCGCGCCCCCGCAACGCCGCGTCGGCGCCGAGCGCCAACAAAGCGATCGCGAAAAAAGCGAACGATGAATGAAGCAGGAACAGCAGCGAAAGCACGAGCGCAAGTCCGCCATGCGGCTTCCCCGCGAGAATCCGCCGCCACGCAAGCAGGACGAGAACCGTGCCCAGCGCGGCGAGCGCGTAATAACGCGACTGCCGCGCGAACAGAAGAAATGCGGGCGAGAGGACGAGCAGGAGAAGCCCCGACTGCGCCGCCCACGGCCTCTTCTCGCCCTCGAACAGCCGCGGCAGAAGCCACAACGTCAATAAAGCCGCGAGCGCGAACGGCAGCCGGGCGGCGAACGGATTTTGCCCGAAAATCAGGAACGACGACGCGGTCAAGTACGCGGGCAGCCAGGTGTTCCAGGTCCAGACGCCCGCGGCGTTGCCCTCGCGGCGGGCGAGCGACGGCTGGGCGGTCACGAGCGCGCCGTCGAGGGCCATGCGGGGAAGGCCGGTCCGCTGGATGGAGACGGCCCGCAGCGCCGTCTCCGCCTCGTCCTGCCACAGCGCGGGCCGATCCAGCCGCAGGAAGAGCAGGACGGCGCCCAAGGCGAGCAGCCCGGCGGACGCTTGGCGTCTCAACCCGGCCCGAAGAGCTTGCGCGGGTACCGGGCGGTGATCGTCGAGCGCATGCCGCCGCGCGGGGTGAACACGCCGACGACCTCGCACCACGCGGGCTTGACCGCGCGGGAGACGTCATCGAGGATGCGGTTGACCGCGTTCTCGTAAAAAATGCCCATATTGCGGTAGCCCAGCATGTAGTACTTGAAGCTCTTGAGCTCCAGGCACTCCTTGTTCGGCAGGTAGCGCACCGTGATCCTGCCGAAGTCCGGCAGCTTGGTCTTCGGGCACACCGAGGTGAACTCGGGAACCTCGATGGAGATCTCGTAGCCTTTGTGGCGGTTGGGCCAGGTCTCGATCGGCGGCAGGGGCGCGTCGGCGCCGGACAGCGACAACTCGGGGTTGTAGCCGTAGATCAGGGGCTTATTGGACATCTTTTCTCCTCAGTCTCAGGGAATTCAACGCGACGGATATCGAGCTCAAGGCCATCGCCGCGCCCGCGTACTCCGGGCGCAGCAGAATCCCCCAGCGCGGATACAGCGCGCCCGCGGCGACGGGGATCAGGAGCAGATTATAGACGAACGCCCAGGCCAGATTCTCGCGGATCACGGCGCGGATGCGGCGGCTGAGCATGATCGCGCGCGCCAAGGTCATCAGGTCCGGATTGAGCAAGGTCATGTCGGCCGACTCGATGGCGACGTCTGTGCCCGTCGCCAGCGCGACTCCCACGTCCGCGTGCGACAGCGCGGGCGCGTCGTTGAAGCCCTCGCCGACCATCGCGACCCGCTTGCCCTCGGACTGGAAGCGGCGGACGATGCCCGCCTTCTCCTCGGGCCGGATCTCGGCGAAGACGGTGCCGATGCCGCAGAGCTCGGCCGCGCGGTAGGCCGCGGCGTTGCGGTCGCCCGAGACGAGATAGACCTCGAGCCCCATGTCCTTGAGCGCCGCGACCGCCGCCGGCGCCGACGGACGCAGCGCGTCCTCCATCTGGAAGGCGCCGAGCAGCTCGGAGTCGACGGCCACGCCGAGCAGGGAGCCCAGCTCGGAGAACAGCATCGCCTTGTCCGGCGGGACCCTCACGCCCTCCTCCTTGAGCCACGGCAGGCTGCCCGCGCGCGCCGCGCGCTCGCCCGAGCGCACGAGCACGCCGCGCCCGGGCAGAGCCTCGAAGGAGTCCACTTTCGGCGCCTTGACCTTGCGCTCCTTGGCCCGCGCCGTGATCGCGGCGGCGAACGGATGCTCGGAGCGCTCCTCGCAGGCGAGCGCCCAGGAGAGCATCTCGTTCTCGGTCCCGCGCAGGACGATCGCGCCCGAGACGCGCGGCCTTCCCTCGGTCAAGGTGCCGGTCTTGTCGAAAAGGACGACGTCGAGCTTGCCGACCTCCTCCAGGATCTCGGCGTTCTTCAGGAACACGCCCATCTCCGCGGCGCGGCCGATGCCCGCGACCACGGCGAGCGGCGTGGCCAGGCCGAGCGCGCAGGGGCAGGCCGAGGCCAGCACCGCCACCGCGCACGTCATCGCGAGCAGGAAGTTCGGCTCCGGCCCCCAGCGCAGCCAGCTCGCCGCGACGAGCGCCGCGAGCAGGATCACGGCGGGCACGAACCACGCCGCGATCTTGTCGACGTAGCGCTGGATCTTCGGCTTGGTGGCCTGGCTCTCGCGCACGGCCTCGACGATGTGCGCGAGCGCGGACTCCTCGCCGGGCCGGGTCACGCGGATCTCGAGGGCGCCGCTCTTGTTGAGCGTGCCGCCCCAGACCCGCGAGCCGACCGTCTTCTCCACGGGCAGGCTCTCGCCGGTCAGCATGGACTCGTCGAGCGTGGAGCTTCCGGCGACGACCTCGCCGTCGGTGCCGACCTGCTCGCCCGGGCGCACCCGGACGGTCTCGCCGACCTCCACCTCCGCCAGCGGCACGACGAACTCTTCCCCACCGCGCAGGACGCGCGCCGTCTTGGGAGCCAGACGCATGAGCTTGGCCACGGCCTCGTTCGTCTTGCCGCGGGTACGGGACTCGAGCCAGCGGCCCAGCGTCACGAACACGATCAGCCCGCTGACCGCGTCCCACTGCGTGGCGCGCGCCGCCGGGGGCAAAGTCTCGGGGAGGAGCACGACGTAGGCGCTGTAGAGGAACGCGGCCCACGTGGACACCGAGACGAGCGAATCCATGTCGGCGCGACGGCGAAGCAGGGCGCGGGAGAACCCCTGATGGAAGTGCCAGCCGCCCCACACCTGCACCGGCACGGCGAGAAACAGCGCGGTGTAGGGCGACAGGTTCAGCATATGCGCGAGCATGAGCGGGACGGAGAACACGATCGCGACCTGCAGGCGCGTCATCAGCGCGCGCTGTTCGGCCTGCTGGGACAGGAGGCTCATGGACTCGGCCTGGGTGCGCGACTCGCTTTCGCCGAGCACGTCGTAGCCGGCCTTCTCGATGGCGCGGCGCAGGTTGCGCACCTCGAACTTGCCCGGCACCGGCGCGAACTCCACGGCGACCGTGCGCGAGGTCAGATCGACCGACACCGAGCGCACCCCATCGAGCTTGCCCAGGGCGTCCTCCACCTTCGCCACGCAGGACGCGCAGTGCATGCCGCGCACGGGCAGGACGACGCGCCGCACGCCCTCGGGCGCAGCCGCGCTCACTGCAGGCTCCGTTTCCAATCGCGCTCGAGCTCCTCGAGCGTGCGCCAGGCGCCGGGAAAGCCCTCGGCGACCGCCTGGTCCAGGCTCTTGTCGTAACGCAGGGCGGCCAGAAACTGCGAGAAGCCGATGCGCCCGCCGCGCTCGATCATGAACCGCACCATGCTTTCCGCCTGAGCATACCAGAGGCTGACCTCGTAGGCGCGCTCGCTGGCGGGCACCAGGCGAATCATCTGGTCCATCGGGATCGGCTGGGAGCGCAGGTTGCCGCGCTGGGCCGAGAACAGGTCGCCCTGGCCGCGGCCGCCGAGGGCCTTGTTCTCCTGGAAGACGGCCAGGCCCTCGTTGATCCAGCGGTGGTCCGGATTGACGCGGCCCATGTACTCGAACCAGATCAAGTGCGAGACCTCGTGCGACAGCACCGCGTCGAGACGCGGCGAGATGAAGGTGTAGAGCGCGTTGCCCACGGCCACGCCGCCGGACCATTCCGGCTGGCCCGTCTTCTTGCGGTACTCGTCCTGCGTGCCGTACACGACGAGCTCGTAGAGGCCGCGCGGCATGAACGAGTGGAGGCCGGTGTCGATCATGATCCGCGCGTACGCCGCCTCGGCCGTGCTCGAGACGCCGAGCACGGTGTCCGCCCCGTAGGCCTTCACCTTGAAGTGCAGGCTCGTGTTCTCCTGCGCGCCCGCGTCGAGCCCCGGGTAGACGCCCTCGACGAGGCCCGCGTACGAGCGCCCGCGGCCGTCGTCCGGCAGCTCGCCGGGATACGGGACGCAGGCGGCGCACGTCAGGATGATCAAGCCCAGCCGCACGCGCACATTCACGCCGTCATTCTACTGAAATTTTCGGCGCCGTTATCCCCCGATCCGTCGCGCGACGGACTTGGGGATAACTTCGCGGATTCCCCTCATCCCGCAAATTGGTATCATCCCGTCGTGGAGCCACGAACCGCGCCGCCCTCCGTCGGCGAGATCCTGACGGTCAAGGTCGACCGCATGGCGCCCGCGGGCGACGGGTTGGCGAAGGCCGAGGGCTCCGGCCGCGTCGTGTTCGTGCCCGGCGCGGCGCCGGGCGACCGCCTCGAAGTCGAGGTCTTCGAGGCCAAGTCCAACTTCGCCCGCGCCCGCGTCAAGAAGGTCCTCGCCTCCGGCCCCGAGCGCATCGACCCGCCCTGCCCGCACCACGCCGCGCCCTCCCGGCCGGGCCCCGCGTGCGGCGGCTGCGACTGGCAGCACATCGCCTACGAAAGCCAGCTCAAGCACAAGCGCGCCGTCGTCGTCGACTGCGTCGGCCGCATCGGCAAGTTCGCGGACGCGGAGGCGCTCGTCCTCCCGACCCTGCGCGCGCCCAAGCCCTTCGGCTACCGCAACAAGGTCCAGATCCCCTTCATGCCCGGAACGCACGGCCCGCGCATGGGATTCTTCGCGGCGGGCTCGCGCGAGATCGTCGACATGAGGGAATGCCCGATCCAGCCGGACCTGTCGGTCCGCATCGCCCTCAAGGTCAAGGCGATGGCCGTCGCGCGCGGCTGGACCTACTACGACGGCAAGACCGGCCGCGGCTGGCTGCGGCATCTCTACATCCGCACGAACGCCGAGGGCCGGGCGCTCGTCGGCCTCGTCACCACGCACCAGGAATTTCCGGACCGGGAGGTGTTCGCGGCCGAGCTGCGCGCCCAGCATCCCGAGATCGTCGGCATCCACCAGAACATCCAGCCCGAGCGCACCTCGGTCGTCCTCGGCCCGGTCTGGCGCCGCCTCTGGGGCCAGCGCGAGCTCGAGGAGACGCTCGGGCGCTTCCATTTCTCCGCCTCGCCGGGCGCCTTCCTCCAGGTCAACACGCCGGCCGCCGAGGTCCTCTACGACGCGGCCAAGGACGCCGTCCTCGAGGGCGCGAAGAAGTTCCCGCTGGGCCTCGACCTGTACTGCGGCGTGGGCACGCTCACGCTGTGGATGGCCGACGCCTTCCCGCGCGTCGTCGGCGTCGAGGAGAACAAGGACGCGATCAGCGACGCCTACCGCAACGCCGAGCGCAACCGCGTGCGCAACGCGCGCTTCAAGGCCGGCCGGGCCGAGGCCGTCCTGCCCAAGCTCGCCAAGGAGCTTCCCGAGAGCGTGTGCGCGGTCGTCGACCCGCCCCGCGTGGGCCTGTCCCAGCCCGTGCGCCGCTTCCTGACCGACAAGCGAGTCAAGCGCCTCGTCTACGTGTCCTGCGATCCGGCCACCTTCGCGCGCGACGCCGGCTTCCTGTCGCACTCCGGCTACGCCCTGCGCCGGGTGCGGCCCGTCGATCTCTTTCCGCAGACCAGCCACGTGGAGCTCGTGGGGCTGCTGGACCGGAAATAGGCCTTTAGACCTGGACGGGAGCGGGGCTTAATGGCCTTGCGTTTTAGCCGTTTTGCGTCTATATTGCTGTCATGAACCGGAACCCCTTTCTGCTCGCGGCGCTCCTTCTCCCCTCCTTCGCCCATTCGGCCGCGCCCGCCCCGGTTTGGTACACGCTCCTGAACGCGGAGGGCAAGCCGACAACCTTGAACCTGTGCCCGAACGACCGGCCCGCCCTTTTCCGGCCGGCCGACCTGAAGAAGGTCACCGGACGCGTCGACGTTCGCGTGCCGCACAATATCGATCTTTACTGCGGGAAGTCGGGCGCCGAGCCGGAACTCATCAAGGCCGTCAAGTTGTCCTTCTGCTTCGAAGGCATCGACTGCCGCGGGACCTTCAGCCGCAGGCGCGGCCTTTACCTCTCCAAGGACAAGGCCAAGCCCGCCTTGGTCGGCTACCGCGAGGCCACGGCCGCGGATCTGCCCTCCAAGCCCATCACGCGCGCTCCCCGGCCTCAGCCCCCGGCCGGCGCGCCTCGATCCGGGCAGCCGGCTCCAGCGAATCCCGCTGAACCCGCGAATCCCGCCGCGCCCGCGCCCCCCTCGACTCCCGCGACCGCGCCCGAAACCCCCGCGTCCCGCGCTCCCACCGCCGCGCCCGGGAAGCGCCTGAACCCTCTGGAGTTAAGCCTGCTGACGCCTTTGGAGCGCCGGATATACGTCAAGACCTTCCTGGAGCCCGCCGAGCAAAAAGTCCCCGGCGCCGAGGAGAAGCTCCTGGCCGAGAGCGCCCGCCTGCGCGCGTTGATCGCGGCCGAGAAGCGCGCCGAAGATCCGGCCTATGACGCGCCCGGCGATATCGAGGCGTTCAAGAAGCTTCCCGGCTGGCATAAGAGAATCTTCTGCGACCCGAAGCAGGCCGGCGCGGCGGCCGCGGCCGCCGACGACGGCAAGACCATCTTCGATCCCGGCAGCGACGCGATGAAGGCCCTCAAGGAGCTCGAGAGGCAGCGGGCCGAGGCCGCGATAGCCGCCATCGCGCGGATCGCGTCCCAAAACGGCAAGCTCCTGCCCGAGTGGGCCTCGGGTCCCTGCGCCCAATTCCTGGCCAATTCCGCCGGCAATCCGAATGCCCCCGGCTCCGCCACGGCCAACGTTCCCGCCCCCGACGCGGAGGTCAAGGGCAAGGAGCCCAACAAGTGGCTCACCAGCGACCTGCTCACCAGCGCCGCGAAGGGTGGGATGGTCGGCCTCATCGTCGGCTCGCTGTTCGGTCCGGTCGGCCTCATCGTCGGTCCGCTTCTCGGCGCCGCCCTGTTCTACGGCCTGACGAAGATCACCAGCGATTAGGGCTGGACCATGAGCGAAGGCAGCCAGCCGGCGACGAAGGCGGATGTGTGGGGGATTACATCGCGATTCACGGTGATTGTCGAGCGCCTCTCCGGCAACATCGAAAGCTGCCTGCGCAAGATGGAGCGGAAAATCGTGGCGGTATAGCGAGGTTTGGACTGGGCCCGAGCGACACGGCATCCTTCGTTTTTGAAAAAATTATCGCTGTTTTTTCAGCCCTTTTCACATCTCGCGCGCGATGTGAATAGCCCTTATTCTTTCATCGTTACTTTTTGAATTTCGAAGGATTTTCAGAGGGTAATTGGGCATTCTTTGCGGTTCATTTTTTGGACGGCAACGGCTTAAGTGAACGGCATTGCAGTTAGGTGGGCCGGGCCCAAAGGCCCAGAGTAGCGAGGGCCGAAAGCCCCTGACGCGCCCCGCCGCGCGGCGCTATCCTATGGGCATGAAAACCCGCCTCCTTTCCGTTCTGGCCGCCGTCGCCGTCCTGGCCGCGCCGTCGCGCGCCGCCTCCGCGGACGCCGAGACGGTCTTCCGCAGCCGCGACGGCCTGCGCGAGGTGCGCATCATCGGCCGGCACGGGGACGTCCGGCTCAAGGGAGCCCCCCGGCGCCCCGATCACGACGACTATCTCCACGGCGACCCCGACGGGCTCGGCCTGATCACGGGAGTGACGGGAGCCAAGTCGGCGATCTTCGTCTACCACGATCCTCTTCCCGGAGACCCGGCCGTCCAGCCGCTGTGGCAGATCGAATTCGAGCTCACGCCCCCGCTTCTCCTGCGCGCGGTAATAGATCCGGACGGGCGGCGTACGGTCCTCATTTTGGGCAATGAGACCGGCACGATCAGAACGGCCTATCTTTACGGCAGCGATCTTACCCCTCGGCAGATCGGTCTGAACGTGGCCTACGTGCGCATGCTCACGCGCGCCGAAACGCAACCCTCCGGCGAGACAATTTTCCACCTGGATGGAATCGTGGTCGCGCTCATGGAGGAAGACGGAACCACGCGCGAGCGCCTGCTCAGCCCCGACGGCACGCCGGCCTCTCCCGCTTCCCACGCGCCGCCCGTCTTCCCCTGAGCATGAGAGCCTTCCTGCTGCTTCCCATTCTGCTCGCCGCCGCCCCGCTCCGCGCCGCCGCCGGCGGGGCGATCACGCAGGCGAGCGGCGTCTCCAGCGACCCCGCCAATTTCGACGGCGCCCGCGCCCGCGCCAAGGCCGACCTCGTGCCGGCGCCCTCCTCGCGCGATCGGCGCACCACGGAGCAGGTCGCGCAAGACGAGCAGGCCAAGGCCGACGCGCGCGCCGCCCTCGCGGCGAAGGCGCCGAGTCGGGGCATCGAGCCGCCCAGGCCCGACGAACGACTCCAGTCGTCGGAAACCGCGGCCGACCCCTCGGCCGATACGCTCCGGGGCCTGGCCGGCCTCGGAATCGGGATTCTCGTCGGCGGCCTGATCGGCTACGGCCTCTCGCGCGTCACGGCCTAGCCGGCTTCTTCTCGTCCTTCATCCCCCACGCCAGCATCGCGGCCCCGATCGTGATGCAGGAGTCCGCCACGTTGAACACGGGCCAGTGGTGCAGGTGCAGGAAATCCACGACGTAGCCGAACGCCAGGCGGTCGTAGAGGTTTCCCACGGCGCCCGTCGTGACGAGCAAGGCGCCCCACTGCAGCCAGGGATCGTCCTTCGGCCAGCGCCGCCGGACGACCTGCAGGGCGATGACGAGGCCCACGGAGACGGCGGTCAGGAGCCTGTTGGCGCCGCGCCCCATGCCGAACGCGGCCCCGGTATTTTCCACGTAAGTCAGGTCGAAGAACGGGATGAGCGCGATCGTGCCCACGGCCTGAAGCTCGGCCGCCGCCCAGACCTTGGTCGCGCGGTCGAGCGCCAGCAGCGAGACTACAGCTGCCGCGCGCAGCGCCCGCATAGCTCCGGTTGGGACGGCTTCGAGCCGACGTCGGTCTGCCAGCGCCAGCAGCGCGGGCATTTGACGCCCTCGGCATGAAGAACCGCCACCTCCGCCTCGCTTCCCCACTCGACTTGTGACACGATGAACAGCTCCTCGAGGTTCATGTCCTGGAACCGCGCGCAGCTCCGAGGCAGAACGACCTTGGCGTCGAGCGACTTGCCGACGAGCTTGGCCGCCCTCGCCTCTTCGATCTTCTTGGTGACGCGCTCGCGCAGCTCCAGCGCCTTCGTCCAGCGCTCCGCGAGCGCGGCGTCCCTCCAACGCTCATCGGTCGCCGGCAGGTCCCACAAGAACACGCTCTCGGACGGGCGGGACGGCCAGCAGCGCCAGGCCTCCTCGGACGTGAACGACAGGATCGGAGACAGCAGGGCGCACAGCCGCGCGAACGTCTCGGCCATGACCGTCTGGGCCGCGAGGCGCTCGGGCGCGTCCCGCTTGAACGTGTAGAGGCGATCCTTGGTCCCGTCGAGGTAGAACGCCGACAGGTCGAAAGCGCAGAAATCCACGAGGCGGCGCGCGGCGGCGCGGTAGCGGTACTCGCGGTAGTCGTCGAGGGTTTCCTTCTGCACGGCCGCGAGGCGATGAAGGAGGTAGCGCTCCATCTCGGGCAGCTTGTCGAACGCGGTCGCCTTGGCCCGGTCGAAGTCGTGCAGGTTCCCGAGCAGGTAGCGCAGGGTGTTGCGCACCCGGAAGTAGGAATCCGAGGGGCCGGCGAGGAGCTTGTCGGAGATGCGCACGTCGTCGCCGTAGTCGCACAGCGCCGTCCAGAGGCGCAGAAGATCCGCGCCCCACTTGGAGACGACCTCCTGGGGCGCGACCACGTTTCCCGTCGACTTATGCATGGCGCGGCCCTTCTCGTCGAGCACGAAGCCGTGCGTCAGCACCGCCTTGTACGGGGCCTTGCCGCGCAGGGCGACGGACATGACCAATGAGCTCTGGAACC
>JACQJQ010000097.1 GCA_016204945.1 Elusimicrobiota bacterium | reverse complement strand
TGGCCGAGCGCCTGCGCGCCTCCAACATACGCCTGCCCGCCGGGACCGCGGACGCCCCCGGCCGCGCGGTGAAGGTCGAAGCCGACGCCTTCGTGCGCGGCGCCGACGACCTGCGCCGGGTCGTCGTCGGCGTGTCAGATGGCCGGCCGGTGACCGTGGGCGACATCGCCTCCGTCGTGGACGGCCCTGATGAAGACGAACGCGAGGTGTTATTGCGCGACGTCGCGGGCGAGCGCCCCGCCGTTACCCTCCAGGTGTCCAAACGTCGCGGCGCCAACGCCGCGGCCGTGACTCGTGCCGCCCGCGAGCGCGTCGAGACGGCCCGCAAGCGGCTCCCGGCGGGCCTCGAGATCTCGGTCACGCGCGATTACGGCGACAGCGCCAAACACAAATCCGACGAACTGCTCTTTCACGTCTTACTGGCCACGCTCTCGGTGACCGCTTTGGTCGCGCTCGCGCTGGGCCTGCGCGAGGCCCTGGTCGTGCTCATCGCCGTGCCGGTGACGCTCGCGCTCACGCTGATGGTGTACTGGTTGTTCGGCTACACGCTCAACCGGATCACTTTGTTTGCCCTCATCTTCTCCATCGGCATTTTGGTCGACGACGCCATCGTCGTCGTGGAGAACATCCACCGCCACTTCGCCATGAACGACGGGCGCCCCACGTGGAAGCTCGCCGTGGACGCGGTCGACGAGGTGGGCAACCCGACCTTGCTCGCGACCTGGGCCGTCATCGCGGCGATTTTACCCATGGCCTTCGTGGGCGGTCTGATGGGCCCCTACATGCGCCCCATCCCGGTCGGCGCCTCGGTAGCCATGGTGTTCTCAGCCTTCATCGCTTTCGTGGTCTCGCCCTGGGCCTTCGTGAAGGTGCTCGAGCGCTGGCGCCCGGTTGCTCATGCCGGACACGGTGAGGAAAGCGCGCTCGACCGCTTGTACCGCAAGGTCATGGGCCGTCTGCTCGATAACGAAAAGACACGCCGCCGCTTCCTGTACGTCATGGGCGGCCTCCTGCTGGCCGCGATGGCCTTGGTGCCGCTGAAAGCGGTCGTCATCAAGATGCTCCCCTTCGACGACAAGGAGGACTTCGAGGTCGTTTTGACATTGCCCGAGGGCTCCTCCTTGGCAGCGGCACGCGCCGCCTCCGGCGAGATCGCCGCCGCACTCACCGTCCGTCCCGACGTCGAACGCGTCGTGTCCTACCTCGGCCTTGGCGCACCGTACAACTTCAACGGGCTGGTGCGGCATTATTTCCTGCGCACCGAACCGAACCTGGCCGATATCGTCGTCTCGCTCAAACCCAAAGGTGAGCGACAGCAAAGCCACGCCGTCGCCAAGGCCGTGCGTCCCGTCATCGCCGACATCGCCCGGCGCCACGGCGCGCGCGTGCAGGTCGCCGAGGTCCCCCCCGGTCCGCCCGTCTTGTCCACCTTGGTGTTCGAGGTGTACGGCCCCGACGCGGCCGTCCGCGACGCTTTCGCCCGGAAATTACGGGTCCTCCTGGAACGAACCGACGGAATCACCGACGTCGACACCTACCTCTACGACCTGGAACCTCTGGACCGCCTGGTCGTGGACCGCGAGAAGGCCACCCTCAACGGAATCGCTCCCGCGCAGGTCGCCTCGGCCGCCCGGCTGGCGCTGGCCGGCGAGACCTTGGGCCTCGCGCACGACGAGACGGCGCGCGAGCCCGTCGACATCCGCCTCCGCCTGCCCGTCGAGCGCCGCCGCGGCTTGGAAGGCGTGTCGGCCGTGCCTTTGATCTCGCGGGCGGGCACGGCGGTGCCGTTGGGCGCGCTCACGCGCGCCGTCCGCATCGAGGAAGACGCGCCTCTTTACCGCAAAAACGGCCGCCCGGTCTCCTACGTCATCGCCGAGGCCGGCGGGCGCACGGAAAGCCCGATCTACGCGCTGCTAGGCCTCAAGAATCCGATCGACACGCTCGCCAAGGAATCCGGCCTCGAATTGGAGACCTGGTACGCCAACCTCCCCAACGACCCGTCCAAAACCGCCCTGAAATGGGACGGCGAGTGGCAGATCACCTACGAGGTGTTCCGCGACATGGGCGCCGCCTTCGCTTTGGTGCTGCTGCTCATCTACGCATTGGTCGTCTACTGGTTCGAGTCCTTCACCGTGCCCCTGGTCATCATGGCCCCCATCCCGCTGACCTTGGTGGGGATCCTGCCCGCGCATTGGGCCATGGGCGCTTTTTTCACCGCCACCTCGATGATCGGGTTCATCGCGGGCGCGGGCATCGTGGTGCGCAACTCCATCATTCTCGTGGACTTCATCGAGCTGCGCCGACGCGAAGGCATGGCCTTGCGCGACGCGGTCATCGACGCCGGAGCGGTGCGTTTTCGCCCGATGCTGCTGACCGCCGCCGCTGTTGTCGCGGGCGCGGGCGTCATCCTTTTCGACCCCATCTTCCAGGGCTTGGCCGTCGCGTTGATGTCGGGCGAGGTCGCGTCCACCTTGTTGTCACGCATGGCAGTGCCCGTGCTGTATTACATGCTCAAGAAAAGGGAGGAGCTATGAGCCTTCACCACCGCATCCGCGCCATCGCGGGCGTCATCGTGCTCGCCAGCCTCGCGCTCGCCCACTGGGTGGACGCGCGGTTCTTGTGGTTGACCGCCTTCGTAGGGGCGAACCTTCTGCAGTCGGCGTTCACGCGTTGCTGCCTAATGGAAGACATCCTGCGCAGTACGGGCCTCGATGGTCCGTCCAATTCCCGGCGACGCGAGAATCCGTAAAATAGGACTTAAGGCCCGCAAGCGACTTGGGCCTTAAGTCCTTTTTTTCTTGACTCCTCCCCGGCGCTATGCTGAAATCCTGCTGCCGCGGCTTCGTGCAAGGGGGATCGGCTCATGAAGGGAATCATCGTGTCGGCGCTGGTGCTCGCGTCCGTTCCGGCCTTCGCGCAGGTCCGCGGGCGGGTCATCTACGGCGCGGACGACCGTCTCGACCTGTACCAGACCCAGAACGCGCAGCTGCGCTCCCTGGCGGACTCGACCGTCGCGCTGATGCACTCCTACGCCGTCAAGACCGAGGGCGGCGTCTCCCGGCTCACGACCACGCCCTACGGCTCCGGCATGGGCCTCTGCAAGGAAGAGCCCTTCTACAGCCAGGTCACCGCGGCCTTCTGCTCCGGCTCGCTCGTGGCGCCCGACGTCGTCATGACCGCCGGACACTGCGTCACCTCCGAGTCCGCCTGCGCGGACACGAAGTTCGTCTTCGGCTTCGCGGTCCAGGAGAAGGGCAAGATGCCGCTCGCCGTCCCGACCAAGGAGGTGTACGGCTGCAAGAAGCTCCTCGGCCGCGAGCAGGTCAACGACGGCGCCGATTGGGCGCTCATCAAGCTCGACCGCCCGGCGGCGGGGCACGCGGCGCTCAAGCTCAACTTGACGGGCGCGATCACGAACAAGACGCCGCTCGTCGTGATCGGCCATCCCGCCGGACTGCCGACGAAGATCGCCGGCGGCGCCACGGTCCGCGACGCCGCCCCGAGCGGCTACTTCGTCGCCAACCTCGACACCTACGGGGGCAACTCGGGCTCGGCCGTGTTCAACGCGACCACCGGGCTCGTCGAGGGCATCCTCGTGCGCGGCGAGACCGACTACGTGTACCGCGGCTCCTGCCGCGTCTCCAACGTCTGCGCGAACGAGGGCTGCGGCGGCGAGCACGTGACGAAGATCAGCTCGGTCTCGGGCCGACTGCCGGGCATCATGCACCGCGACCGAGCGGCGGAGATCTCCCCGTCGCTCGCGGCGCTGATGCGGTCGCTCGGCGCGGACGGCGAAGCGCGCCCCTGAGCTAATTCAGGGCCAGGTCGGCGGCGAGCCACGCGGCCATCAGCAGCGCGAGGCCCAGGCGCGCGGCGGCGCCGACGAGCAGGCCCAGGCCCGCGCCGATCCCGGTCTTAAGAGCGTCGTCCCAAGCCCGGCGATCGAGGGCCATCTCGCACAGCGCGGCGCCGGCGACGGCGCCCAGGATCAGCCCGAGCGGGCCGAGGAAAAGCCCGATCACGGCGCCGACGCCCGCTCCGAGCATGGCCCGCCGCCCTCCGCCGAAACGCCGCACGCCGAGGACGCCGCACGCCGCGTCCGCGGCGAACGTCAAGAGCGAGAAAACGGCGAGCGCCGCGATCGTCCACGTCGAAACGTGGCCGGGAAGCAGCCGCTGGTGCAGGACGGCGGCGACGAGGATCAGCGGCGCGCCGGGCAAGGCGGGAAGGATCGAGCCCGCGATGCCCGCGGAGATGAGCAGGAAGGTCAGCAGCCAGACGGCCTCGGGGCTCATCGCGTCACGGCCCGTCCGGAACGGGAAGCTCACCGGGAGCCGGCAAGTGCGCCTGATCCCAGACCGCGGCGAACTCCTCGCCGAACGCGGCGACCTCGCCGGGCTCCACGGTGAACAGGTCGTTCTCGAAGTTGTAGAGCTCGGCGTTCTGCGAGAAGTTGTAGGAGCCGCCGACCAGCAAAGCGCCGTCGACAAGCGCGTACTTATGATGAAGCACGCCCAGGCCGCCCCGGCCCGCGCTCAGGCGCAGATCGACGCCCGCGCTCCGCAAGGCGAGCAGCGCCTGGGAGCGGCGCGACTGCGACGAGTCGGCCGCGACGCGCACGACGACGCCCCGGGCCCGAGCCGCGATCAGCGCGTCGGCCGCGCGCCGGGAGTAGAAGCTGAAGATCGCGACGTCGATCGTGCGCCGCGCGCGGCCGAAGGCGTCCACGAGCATATCCTCGACGCCGCCCCGCGGGGAAAACGCGTAGCGCGGGTACCGGCCGCCGGCGAAGACGATCGGCCTGAGCGGGTCGGCGGGCGGCGCGCCGGCGGCGGCCCCGGAAAGGCTCCACATCCACTCCCAGTTGCGGGTGAAGCCCGCGATGAGCGCCGGGTCCGTCTTGAACGCCGCGTTCTCGAAATTCCTGTCGTCGGCCGCGCGCGTCCAGTTGAACGAGCCCGTCATCAGGAGCTCGCCGTCGAACACGGCGTATTTATGGTGCATGATCCCGAAGGAGCCGCCGCCCTTGAGCAGCCGCGTCGGCACGCCCGCGGCGACGAGGGCCCGGTACTCGTCGGAAGGCCCGGACAGGATCTCGGCGCCGTCGAGCTTGGCGTGGCTTTCGTCGTAGACCAGGCGGACCTCGACGCCGCGGGCCTTCGCGCGCAGGATCGCGTCGGCCGCCTCGGGCAGGCGCAGATCGTAGAGCGCGAGAAGCAGGGTCCTCTCGGTGAGGTCGATGGCCTCGACGAGGGAGGCCGGTATGCGGTCGCCTCGGCTGAACTGGACGCCCTTGATCGCCCGTCCCTTGAAGACGACGTCGGGGACCGCGGGCGCGGCGAGGGCGGGAGGCCGCGCGGCCCGGCCGGGCAGCGGAACCGGGAAGGCGGAAGGCCAAGGAGCGCCGGGAAGGCCGGCCCCCGCGGGCGAGCCGGCGGCCAGCAGGAGGGCGAGGGCGCCTCCCAGGATCTTCACCCCGCGATCATAGGCCTTTGCGCATGGATTCGCATGGGCCTAAAGACCTACGCCGCCGCTTCTGGACGGACGCCCATAGGACTGCTAGGATTGGACCCGTGAAGCCTTCCGCGGTCTGGTCCGTCTATCTGGCGCGCTGCGCCGACAAGAGCCTGTACACCGGCATCGCCAAGGACGTCGCCGCGCGCATCCGCGCCCACAACCTGGGGCGAGGCGCGGCCTACACGCGAAGCCGGCGGCCGGTCCGCCTCGTCTACCGCAAGAACGGGCTGACCCGCTCCGCCGCCCTGATCGAGGAAGCCCGGATCAAGGCGCTCGCGCGCGCCGAAAAGCTCGCTTTCCTCAAGAAAGCGGCGCGGACCTTGAGCCGGGCCGTCGGAATCTGGACGCTGCTATGGGCCGCCGCCTCGCCCGCGCGCGCGATTCCCGTGTTCGACAAGGAGAGCGCGATCGTCCTCTCCTCGGCGACCGCCCAGGCCTTCACCGGCGACACGGGGGGCGCGGCCTACGCGCCGCTGCGCATGTATTACCTCCCCGCGGTCTCCAGCGGCGCCCCGCACGCGAGCTCGGGAACGGCGATCCTCTCGGCGACGTCGGTCGACGGCGTCGCCTGGGCCGGCGAGGCGGGAGTGCGCGTGGACACGAACACCGTGCCCTCGGTGTCGGCCGTCGCAATCACGGGCTGCGCGCTCCAGCCGCTGGCGGCGGGCGGCTTCCGCATGCTCTACTCCATCGTCTCGACGACCGGCGCCTTCCGCATCCACAGCGCGACCTCGGCCGACGGCCTGGCTTGGGCCAACGAGACGGCGGCGGCGGTCGACGGCGCGGCGACCTACGTCGGCATGCCGCGCCTCGTCGTCTTGGACTCCGGCGACTGGCGCCTGTACTACACGCGCGACTTCAACGGGGGCGACGACCTCGCGGACCGCCAGATCTTCACGGCGCGCTCGACCGACGAGGGCGCCACGTGGGGCGCCTCGTCGGTCGTCCTGTCCACGACCGCCTACGAGTCCGGAGCCGCCAAGCTGACCGACGGCACCATCCGCCTTTTCTACTCCCAGCCGCAAAGCGGGGCATCGAGCGCCACCGTCATCCTGAGCGCCTTGTCGAGCGACGCCCTGGGCTCCTCCTTCGCGCTGGAGTCGGGCGTTCGCGTCTCCACCGCCGTCGCCTCGGGCGCGCTCTCCTCCCCCGTTCCGGTCCGCTCCACCGACTCCTTCCGCTGGCGCCTGTACTACTCCTACTACGAGGCTTCCTTCTCGACCGGGGACGTCCGCTCGGCCTTGACCGGCGCGCCCGCTCCCGTCTCGCTGTCGCCGTCCACGGTCTACCAAAGCGCGGGCTCGATTCCCCTGACCGTCGCGGGCGAGATCTTCTCCCTGCTCCCGTCGGTCTCCATCACCAAGGGCGCCGTCACCATCGCGGGCACGAGCGTCAACCGGACCGACGACCAGCACATCACCGCGACGTTCGCGACCCAGAATCAGGAGCTCGGGAACTGGGACCTGACCGTGACGAACGCCGACGGCGTTGCGGCCACGGCGGCCAACGCCCTGCTCATCGACTACGCTCCGGGCTCCGTGGTGCTGACGGGCAATCTCCTGCGCCCTCGGGACGCGACGCCGACGACGATCGACACGACGATCTTCTCCTCCGGCCGCGTCTCGCTGCGCGTGTACGACTCGGACGGGCGGCCGGTGCGCACGCTGTTCGACGATCACCGCGACGCCGGCGCCTTCACCGTAGCCTGGGACGGCAAGGACGCCTCCGGCGCGGCGGTCCCAAGCGGGCTGTACTTCGTCGCGGTCAACGGCCCCAAGATCGCGATCAAGAGCAAGATCGTGGTCATCCGATGAGCGGGCTCGGGCTCGCGGCCCTCCTTCTCCTGTCCGCCGCCCCGACGCAAGCGGCCGGCTCGCCCACCTTGCGCCGCTCGCTCTCCCCGCGCGCCGCCGCCATGGCCGACGCGTACGCGGCGGTTCCCGGCGGGCTCTCGTCCCTGGGCGCCAACCCCGCCGGGCGCGCCGCCGCGCGGCGAGCCCAGCTCGAAACGGCCTTCACCAGCGGCGTGCTCGACGACTCCTTCGGCTTCATCGGCTGGGCCCAGCCCTTGCCCGCCGGCGCGGCCGCCGCGGGCCTCTCCTACTACGACGCCGGGAAAGTCGACCTTCATTTCGCGAACGGCGCGGCGGAGACGCGGACCGCCCAGCGCGACTACGTCGGGCACCTGGCCTGGGGCCTGCCGCTTCCCGGCGGCCTCGCGGTGGGCGCCGCGGGCAAGCATTACCGCTTCGAGCTGGCCCAGGAGGCGCGGGCCGCGGGCTTCGCCGCGGACGTCGGCGCCCAATGGAAGACGCCGCTCCCGGGCCTGAGCCTGGGAGCCGCCCTCCAGAACGCCGGGCCGGGCGTGAAGTTCGAGCGGGAAAGCGATCCCCTTCCCCTCACGACGCGCGGCGGCGCGTCCTGGTCCTGGAAAAGCGGCGAGGCCAAGGACGTCGATTCGTATGTCACCGTCACCCGCCTGCTCGCCTCGGCCGAGGCGATCAAGACGCGGGATGAGGCGCTCATCGGCGCGCTCGGCTCCGAGCTCGCGATGGACTTCGGCGCCGCGACCTCGATCGCCCTGCGCGCCGGCTGGCGCCTCAACTCCGACTTCGCGCGCCTGACCGTGGGCGTCGGCATGCGCGAGGGCCGCTTCTCGCTCGACTACGCCATGGCCGAAAAGCGCACTCTGGGCCAGGCCCACCACGTCGGCTTCGGCGTGCGCTTCTAAATGCCGCGCCGGTCCTCCGGCTGGCTCCGGGCGTCGGCGGCTCTCCTGGCCGCGGCCGCCCTCGCGTCGCTCTGGCTCGTGTTCCAGGCCGAGCGCAAGCTTTCCTCGCTCGTGCTCGGCGGTCTGGGCGTGAGCTTCTCGACGCGCATCTGGGCGGCGCCGTTTCCGATCCAAGACGGCGGCCGCGGCGAGGCCGAGCGGCTCATCGAGCGCCTCGAGCGACTCGGCTACCGCCGCGCGGAGGAGATGCCCGCCAAGGGCGAGTACCGCTGGACGCCGCCCGAGCTCGCCGTCTTCCTGCGCGGCCACCGCATCCCCGGCTCCGAGCAGAACGAGGGGGTCTTCATCCTGCGCCGCTCCGCCGTGGGCGCGTGGAGCGTCTTCGACGAGTCGGGCGCCACGATCCCCGAGATACGGCTCGAGCCCGAGCTCATGGTCGAACTCTCGGGCGCCCGCGCCGAGCGGCGCGAGCCCGCCTCGTGGGAGCAGATTCCCGCGTCGCTCAAGGACGCGGTCGTCGCCGCCGAGGACAAGCGCTTCTGGCGCCATCACGGCCTGGACCCGCGCGCGATGGCGCGCGCGGCGCTCTCCAATCTGCGCGGCGGCGATCTGCAGGGCGCCAGCACGATCACGCAGCAGCTCTCGAAGAACCTCTTCCTCTCTCCGCGCCGCACCCTCCGGCGCAAGCTCGCGGAAGCGGCGCTCGCCGTCTATCTCGAGCTGCGGCTCGACAAGAAGCGCATCCTGACCCTCTACCTCAATCACATCTACCTCGGCCAGGACGGCCCCTCGAGCGTCATGGGCGTGCGCTCCGCCGCGCGCCACTACTTCTCCAAGGAGGCCTCCGACCTGACTTTGCCGGAGTCGGCCTTGATCGTCGGAATCATACCCGGCCCCGGCGCCTACAACCCTTTCCGCGACCCCGCGGCGGCGCAGGCCCGGCGCGACCACGTCCTGCGCCGGATGCGCGAGGAGAACATGATCTCGCGCTTCGAGCTGGACGCCGCGCTCGACTCGCCGCTCGCGACGGCGCGCGGCGCCGCGCAGGAAGACCGGCGCGACTCCGCCTACTACGCCGCCGAGGTCGTGCGCCGGCTCCTGCCGCGCTACGGCGGCGATTCGCTCAATCGCCACGGCCTCTCGGTCCACACCGCCATGGATCCCGTCCTGCAGGGCCTCGCGCGCAGGACGCTCGCCGCGTCGCGGCATCAGGCGGCGCTCGCGGTCATGGACCCGCGCGACGGCTCGGTCCTGGCGCTGGCGGGCGGCCGCAGCTTCGGCGAGAGCCAGTTCAACCGCGCGACGCAGGCCCTGCGCCAGCCCGGCTCGGCGTTCAAGCCCTTCGTCTACGCCGCGGCGCTCCGGATGGGCTTGACGCCGGCGACGATCCTGCGCGACAAGCCGAAAACGTGGCCCGGCGCCGGAAAGGACTGGTCCCCGGCCAACTACGACGGCGTCTACCTCGGCACCGCGACGATGCGCCGGGCCTTGGCCCGCTCGCTCAACGCGGCGACCCTCGACCTCGCGGAGCGCGTCGGACTCAGGCGCATCCAGGAAACGGCCCGGGACTGCGGCATCACGAGCCCCCTGAGCGACGACCTGGGCTTGGCGCTCGGCTCCTCCGAGGTCGGCCTGCTCGAGCTCGTGAGCGCCTACGCGCCCTTCGCCCATGGCGGCGTCCGCTCCGCGCCGCGCCTCGTGACCTCGGTCGTGGACTCCGAGGGCGTCGTGCTCGAGGCGGCGGAACCCGAAACCTCGGCGGCGCTCGATCCGGCGACGGCGTTCCTGATGAACTCCTTGCTCGAAGGCGTGGTCAAGGAAGGCACAGCGCGCGGCCTCAAGAATCTCGGCGCGACCTTCCCGGCCGCGGGCAAGACCGGCACGACCAACGACGGCCGCGACGCCTGGTTCGTGGGCTACACGCCGTCCTTGCTCGCCGGCGTCTGGGTCGGAGACGACCGCAATCGCGCGCTCAGGCTCACCGGCGCCGCGGACGCGCTGCCGCTGTGGGCCGCGTTCATGAAGGAGGCCGCCGCGGAGCGCCCCGGGGAGCCCGCCGCCCGTCCGGAAGACGTCGTCTCGGTCGTCGTCTGCCCGGAGTCGGGCATGGTCGCGCGCTCCGGCTGCCCCGGGAGGCGCGGCGAATGGTTCGCCGCCGGCACCGAGCCGCGCAGCGACTGCGCCCTGCACCGCGGCGGGCTCGCGGGCTGGCTCCAGCGCATGCTGCGCAAGGACTGAATTATGAGAGGGCGAAGGCGCGCGCGGTCACTTCGGTGCACAGCCTGCGGTAGATGCCGAGGAGGCTGAATATGCGCAGATCGGTGCGCACGTCGTAGATTCCGACGACCTCGGGCTTCTCCTTCTTGATGCGCTCGATCGCCTTCACGAAGCTCCCGTTGCCGTAAGCCCCCGTGATGCTGGTTCCGCGCACGTCGGCCGAGATCGGGATGGAGAGGCCGTGCTGGCAGGAGACGCCCTTGACCGTGCCGAGTTCGCGCGCGCCCTTGGGGCGGTCCTTCGGCGTCATGGCGACGAACGACAGCGGGCCCTGCGTCTTGTAGAACAGCATGAAGCTGCCCGCCGGAATGAGGCCGGGAGACGCCACATCCTCGTCGTTCTCGCCCCGAGCGCGGACGGCGGGCGCAAGCGCCCCGAGAAGGGCCGCGGCGAGCAGGCAAACGCGCGCGCTCACGGCTTGGCGACCTTGCCGCTGAGCACCGTGCACACCTTCGTGTACAGGCCCAGCACGTACGCGTTGACCTTGATGTCGGCGCGCACGTCGTAAAGGATGCCGTCGCGCTCGCCGAGCGCGCTGCGGACCGCCGCCGCGTAGGAGCCGTCGCCCCAGGCGAACAGGAAGATCGCCGAGCGGTTGCAGGCCTGGCCCGTCACCGTGGGGTCGTCCGGCGCGGACTTCACCTCGGCGGGAGTCGCCGTCCGGTAGCCGCGCGGCACCTTGATGTTCGTATAAAGGATGCCGCAGGAGCACATGGTCGCGGCAAGCAGCGAAAGCCCGAGCGGGCGGAGGTGTCTCATCCTGGAAGCATAACTTCCGCCGGGGCGAGCGTCAACATAAAAACATGTCCCCGTTGTCGGGGAAGCCAATACCTACCTGTTGCCTGTGATCCCGGTCTGTACCAACCGTCCAACTGTTTCCGGAAACAGTTGGGGTCTAAAACCCCGTGAACTGGGAGAAAAACATCCTCCCGATTCAGTTCCGTGCCGATGTCCGCGGCGACAAATTTTACGTGGCGCCCAATCGCCGATTTTGTAGAATTTCCGTCGAAGACCCCATGCAGACCTTGATCCCCGCCTCCTCCCCCATCGCCGCGGGCTCGCCGGAGCACAAGGAGCTTCTGTGCTCTTTTTTCACGGACAGCCACGATCCCTACCGCCCGGACGCGCTGAACTGGCCGGAGCTGGACGCCGCCGTGATCGCGCGCCTGCGGGCGCTGCCGATCTGGGGGGAGGCGGTGCGCACCGAGGCGGAGACCGCGCTGGCCGTGCTGACCATGGGCGCCGCGGAAAAGGACCCCGTCCTCTCCCGGGCGATCGCCTTGCAGGGCTACGAGGAGCAGCGCCACGCCGAGATCCTAAAGCTCCTGACCGCGAAGTACGGCATCCCCGTCCCCGCGTTCTCCCCCGCCGCGCCCTCCGACCCGAGCTGGGCGTTCATGCGCATCGGCTACGGCGAGTGCTTCGACTCGTTCTTCGCGTTCGGCCTGTTCGCGCTCGCGCGCGACTCGGGCTTCTTTCCCCCCTCGCTCGTCGAGCTCTTCGAGCCGATCATGCAGGAGGAGGGCCGCCACATCATCTTCCACGTGAACTGGGTCGCCTACAACCAGGCCCGCCTGCCTTACGCCGGCCGGCCGCGCTACGTGTTCCGGCGCGGCCTGGCCATGTGGCTCCAGGCGCTGAGCCGGCTGAAGACGGCGATGCGCATCAAGGGCGAGGCCGAGAGCGGGCAGGACAACTTCACGATGAACGCCCACTCCCAATTCGGCGACGTCTCCCCCCGCGCGTTCGTCGAGCTGTGCCTGCGCGAGAACGAGAGGCGCCTGAAGCCCTACGACCCGCGGCTCCTGCGCCCCGAGTTCGTGCCGAGCATCGCGCGCGCCGTGCTCCCGACCTTGCCGCGCCGCGCGTGAACCCGGTCCTGGCGCTGCTGCTGCGCGTCCCGCTGCACGGAATCGGTCTTTTCGCCGCCGCCCTGCCGCGCTCCTGGGAGATGGCGCTCGGCGCGTTCCTGGGCCGCGCGGCGCTGATCGTCGATTCCAAGCGCCGCCGGATCGCCGCGGAGAACATCGCGCATTGCTTGCCGGAGCTCTCCGCCGCGCGCAGACGCGCCCTGCTGAGGGAGAACTACGAGCACTACGGCCGGATGGTCCTCGAGCTCGCGCACATGTTCGCGCCGCTGCCGGGCCATTTCCCCTCCTACATTAAGCGCATCATCGCGATCGAGGGCCACGAGAACTGGGCGAAGGCGGCGGCGCGGGGCAAGGGCGTGCTGTTTCTCGGCTCGCACATGGCGAACTGGGAGATCGCCATATCCATCGGGGCCGTCACGGACATGCGCCTGACGATCGTCACGCGCCGGCTGAAGCCGGCGTGGCTTCACGAGTGGATGGAGAAGACCCGCCTCTCCGTCGGCGTGACGGCCGCCTATCAGCCGCGCACGCTCCCGGCCGTCCTCAAAGCCCTCCGCGACAACCGCGGGGTCATCTTCGTCATGGACCAGTACATGCCCCCGCCCATGGGCGAGCCGATGCGCCTGTTCGGCGTCAAGGTCCACACCGTGGCCGCGATCGCCCCGCTGGCCCGCCGCACCGGCGCGGCGATCCTGCCCGCGTCCGCGCGGCGCGAAGCCGACGGCCGCTTGGTGGTCATCCTGGAGCCCGAGATCCCGCTGACCGACGACGACAAGGCCGACAACCAGCGCCTGGCGACCCACCTCGAGGGCTGGATGCGCGCGAGGCCCGCCCAGGCCCTGTGGGCGCACCGGCGCTTCAAGAACGTCGACTGGTCGGACCGTTTGGCCCCCCTTTAGATAGGCCCTTTCCCCGCCTCTCCCGGCCCCGTTGGCCCACGCGCGCGCGCGCCCAATGCCGTTAGAATAGGCCGATGAAACCCATATCGCGCGCCCTGCTGAGCGCCCTCCTCGCCGTTTTTTCCGGAGTCCCGCTTCACGCGCAGACCGCGATTAGGATCGGAGCGGCGGTTCCGGGCCTGGGCGCGGTCGGCGCGCCGCTCGGCGCGGCCTCGGCGGCGCCGATCCCGGCCTCGGCGCTTTTGCCCGCGAATCCGGACGCCGCGCTCCTGTTCGCTCCGACGCCCGCCCCCGGCCTCGTCCCGACGGCGCTTTCCTCCGAGGATAGGCCGGCAGCCGCTCATGCCGCGCTCGAAGGCGCGGCGCTCCAGGCCGTGGCCCTCGGCGCCCCCGAGTCGAGCGACGACGCGTCCAAGTCCGGCGCCGACGCCGCCTTCGATGGAAGCGGCCCGCAGCGTCCGGGCGAGGGCATCCCGCTGCCGTGGATCGACGCCATGATCGCCCGCGGCCGGTCCGCCGACGCCCAGAGCCGGCGCCTGCAGGACATCGTCCAGCGCGTGGGATTCCGGAACGCCGCGATCAACCGCCGGGTTCTCGAGAATCACGCCGACGCCTACACCGTCGAGATTCCCATGGGCCCCATCACCGATCAGCAGCAGTCCGGACGCTGCTGGATTTTCGCCGGCCTCAACATGATCCGGTCCACGCTGCTGGCCGACAAGACGGCGCCGAAGGACTTCGAGTTCTCGGAAAACTACCTCCATTTCTTCAACATGCTGGAAAAATCCAACCGGCACCTCGAGGAGGTCGCCCGAAAGGTCTATCGGCGCTCGTCGCCGAAAGATTTTCCCGCCGACCGGCGCCGCATGGCCGTCACCCCCAATCTCGGGGACGGAGGCTGGTACGAGTACTTCGCCTTCCTCGTCTCCAAATACGGCCTGATCCCCAAGAGCGCCATGGGCGAGACCATCAGCTCCGGAGCGACCGAGGCGATGCTCGCGGAGCTCCAGGACAGCCTGGCCGCCACCGGCGCGGAGATGCTGGCCAACGCCAAGCAGTACAAGGCCGGCCGCGAGGCGAGCCTCGCCCGGGACATCCAGGAGCGAGGCATGACGCGCGTCTGGAAGATCCTCGTCACGCACCTCGGCGCGCCTCCGTCGCGCTTCGAGCATCGGCGCGCGGGCCGGACGCGGACGTCCGGCCGCGTCCAGAGCACGCAAGCGCGCCTCAAGACCTACACTCCGCGCGAGTTCGCCCGCGACTTCGTGAAGTTCAACCCGAACGACTATCTCTCGGTCTCGAGCTACCCCGGCAAAAAGACGGATAAGGTCTACGAGGTGAGGAACTCCGCCATCGGCAAATCCTCGCCCGGGCAACCCGGCTTCGACCTCCGCTTCCTCAACGTGCGCTCGGAGCGCCTCGCCGCCTTGGCCGCCCGGGCGATCAGGGGCGGCCAGCCGGTCTGGTTCGCGGCCGACGCCGGCCGGGACATCGACCACAAAACCGGCATCATGCACCCGGACGTCTTCGACCGCGCGCCGCTCTATGAGTTCACGCCGGACGAGGCGACGCCGTCCCTGACGCGCAAGCAGGCCGCCTACTTCGGCCGGATCGGAGTCAATCACGCCATGGTCCTCACCGGCCTCGACCAGCCGGACCCCCGGAAGCCCGTCGTCAAGTTCAAGGTGGAGAACTCCTGGGGCGAGCAGGCCGGCAACAAGGGCGTCTACCATCTCTACCGCGAGTGGTTCGACCAGAACGTCTTCGAGATCGTGGTCCACAAGCGCTTCCTGAGCGCCGCCGAAAGGAAGCTTTGGCGCGGCACATCCACGGAAATCGAGGATTGGTACTGAAACGATGACCCTCAACGGCATCCTCTCGCGCTTGGCATTGGCCGCCTTTCTCGCCGCTTTACCGGGAGCGCGCGAAGCGCGGTCGCAGACGCTGGGACGAGTCGCTCCGATCGGTTCCGGGACCGGCGTCTCGGCCGCCGTGGGCCCCGCGCTGGGCGGGCTGTCCCCGGCTCCGAACCTTTCGATGACGCCCGCGCCCGCGAACCTCGCGCTCACGCCTCTCGCCGCGCCGATCGCCCTGACGCCGGCCGCCGGCCTCGTTCCCGCGGCGACCCCCGCCCAGGACCAGCCGGTCGCGGCCAAGGCCGCGCTCGACGGCGCATCCAAGTCCGCCGACGCCGCCGCGGCCGCCTTCGAGGGCGGCGCGCCGGAAAACGGCGCCGCGCGCGCCGAGACGTCCGCGCCTTACCGCAAGCGCGAGATCGCGGCCGCGCGCTTCGGGGAGGACGAACGCCAAGCTCTCATCAAGCAGGCGCGCAGCCTCAAGGAGCTCGTGGATCGCAGGATCATCGGGCAGGACCGCGCGACGAAGATCGTGCAGGACCGGCTCGTCCAGTATTTCGAGGGCTTCGGCTCGCGGACCAAGGACCCCATCGCCGCCCACCTGATCGGCCTGCCCGGGATCGGGAAAACCGCTATCCTGGACGCGATCGCCCGGCTGGGATTCAAGGTGGAGCGCCTCGACGTCCAGAAGTACGTCAAAGGCGGCGGAAACGCGTCGGACTACGCGGACGATCTCAGAGAAATCGCGGATAGGAACAAGGATAAGCCGTACATCCTGCTGATCGATGAAATCGACAAGCTGCCGGAAATCACGGCGACCGGGGAGGAAACGACTCCGTTCATCGGGGCTCTCAACCAAATCCTGACCGACGGCTTCCTCTCCGGGGAGTACGCGACGGAAGTCCGATTCTCCAACGCCATGATCATCACCACGATGAACTTCAGTCCGAAGGAGATCGAGGATTTCTCCGCGAGCGCGCTCAAGACCTCCAAGAAGTACTACGACTTCACGATCGACGACTTCCAGGCCTTCGACGCCTGGATCCAGAAGGACTCCGCGGCGCGCTACAAGCTGCTCAGCAGCCTGTTCCGCGCCAACACGGTCAGCCGCCTGGCTCCGAACACCGTCATCATGAAGCCGCTCTCGGCCTCGGACTACGCTCAAATCGTCAAGCTGACCCTCGACGCCACGATCGAAAAGGAGACGACGGAAGACAACGCCGCGAAGCGGCTCTCGGTCTCCTATACGAAGGCGTTCATGGAGTTCTTGCGCCGGAACGCGGTGTTCGCTCCGTCGGGCGCCCGCGAAACGATCGCCAAGGTCAACGCTCTCGCCGAGCAGTTGATTCATTTCGGCGCCAAGGCGTCCAGGGAGGGCGATCCGTCTCTCGCCCAGCCGCGCCTGATCTCCTTGGATTTCAATCCCGAGACCGAACGGGCCGAAGTGACCGTCACTCCCCGGCTATCGCGCTCCGGCAAACCGGCGGCGGGAACCGCCTTCACGTTCTCCGCGCAGTTCGACGCGAGCGCCAAGCTCTTCGCCCAGCCCGACGGCATCGCCTCGGCCCCTCCCGATTTCCCGGAACAGGCCGAGAAGGAAAAACGCACGACCAAGAAAGAGGTCTTCGCCGCCCGCTTCCCCAAGAGCCGGAAATTGGCCGCCGGGTTGGCCGAGAAGATCAACGCGTCCCTCATAGGACAAGAGGAGCACAGCCGGCTCGTGGAGAAGGAGCTCAACGCCTATCTCAACCGCCCGGGACCCGTCGCCAGCCAGCCCCCCTTTCTCGTGTTCGCCGGCTTCCCCGGCATCGGCAAGTCGGAGCTGGCCAATCTGGCCGCCAAGCACCTCGATCTTCCCGCCGTCCGCGTCAACATGCAGGCCTTCTCGTCGGACGCCCAGGACGCCCTGGCGAATTTCGGACAGACCCTGGCCGAAGGCATCGCCGTGGCCCGCAAAGAGGCCAAGGGCGGCAAGTTCGTCGTCTTGTTCGAGGAGCTCGACAAGGTCTTCGAGGTCGATCAGCAGGGCATGGTCGTCAACCGCCCCATCATGGCGGCCATCAAGGACCTGCTGCAGGACGGCACGGCGTCGATCCCGGCGAAAAGCGATTACGGGCGCGATAAAGTCATCGACATACGCGACGCCTACAACATCATCACCATGAACTTCCGCGGCGACCTGTTCGGCTTCGAGGCCGACCCGCGGCTGACCAGCATCGAGGACACCCGGCGGGCGGCGCGGACCTTGGCCATGACGCCGTCGGCGCTCAAGCAGGTCCTGGGACGCATGTTCCTGCCCGAGACCGTCAGCCGGCTCATGCCGCGCGCGCACATCATGAATCCGCTCGACGCTCCCGACTACAGGAAGCTCATCGCGCTTCAGGCCGACAAGGTCGCCAAGACCCGTCTGACGGACAAAAGCCGGCTCGCCGTCGAGATGACGCCCGCCTACCGCCGCTACCTGTTCGGCGAGACGGTCATCCCCTCGGAAGGGGCGCGCAACACCGTCGTCGTCGCGCAGAACCGCATCGCCTCCCATTTGGAGGAGGCCCTGGCCCGCATCCCCAAGTCCTCGCGCCTGGCCACGGCGCCCGCGACCATCATCCTCGACTTCAAGCCCGGCAAGTCCGAGATCATCGCCACGCTCGCGCCTCGAAGCGGCGCCTCGCGCAAAAAACTGGAGCTTTACCGCAAGGAGATCGCGCTGATCTTCCCGCCCTTGGCCGCGACGGGCCGCCTGCCCGTGGAGCGGATCAAGACGGCGGTGCACGAGTTCGGCCATGCCTACGCCGCCGTCCGGCTAGGCCTGCGCTTCGAGTACGCGACGGCCGTCCCCCCTAAGCCGGGAGTCGGCGGCTACGTGAAGTACGCCGCCCAGGAGCAGACGGCGCGAAGCGTGATCGCGCGGCTTTATTCCGCCCTCGGCTCGCGGGCGATGGAGCGGATCTTCATGAGCAAGGACCCGCGCGGCGACCTCTCGGTGCTGGACGTCACGCCGGGCCCTTCCAACGACATCCTGCAGGCGACCAAGCTGCTCTGGAAGGCGGTCTACGAGCTCGGCTTCGATCCCCGGGGCGGCACCATCGAGCGCTTCGGCGCGGAGGGGGGGTCGCAGTACGCGTTCTTCTCGTCCTTGCCGCCGGAGACCGTGGACAAGCTCGGGCTCATCCTGCGGCGGATGGAAAACCAGCTGGTGGCCGATCTGCTCGAGGCGCACGACCAAAATTGGTACCGGGACCGAATCGCCCGCTTCGCCAAGGCCGGCGGCCTGACGGAGAGCGAGTTCTACGAGGTCATCGGCTACCTTCACCCCGGCCGCAACGACGCCTTCCTGGGCGCGGACTCCCGGCTCGCCGAGATCTTCGCCGGCCAGGCGGAGAGGCCGCTCGCGGAAGTCAGCCGGGCCCGCGCCTTCCGGCAGGGCCGCGCGAGGACCACCGCGAAGCAGAACCTCGACGCCGCGGTGAAGGCGTTCACCGCCCTGCTCGAAGCCGAGCTGCACGCGAAACCCGCCCGGAAATAAAGTAAAGTCGTCTCATGAAAAAAATCGAGATCGGCGCGGACGCGCTCGGGCTCCTCGCCAACATGCTGCGCAAGGTCGAGTTCTTCACCCCGCTCACCGTCGGCCAGCTCGACCGCGTGCTGCCCTCGATCATGCTCTACTCCTATGACAAGGGCGAAACCGTCTTCTCGCAGGGCCAGAAGGGCGACGCGTTCTACATCGTCCACCAGGGCAGCGTCGAGATCCGCCTGCGGCGCTGGCTCGTGCTCTCGAAGAAGGTCGCGACCTTGAGGGCCGGCGACTTCCTGGGAGAGACCGCGCTGATCTCCGACGAGCCGCGCAACGCCGGCGTCGTCTGCGCCGAGCCGACCTCGCTGTTCACCTTGGTCGCAGACGACTTCAAGTTCGTCCTTCGGGAGAATCCGGCCGCCGCCGCCGAAATGAAGCGCATCGCCGCGCGCCGCACGTTCGACACCTCCCACCAGGCGCCTTGAGCGCGGCGAAGCGGCGCTGCTGCTTCGTCGCCACCGGCTACCTGGTCCGGGACGGCCGGACCCTCCTCCTCAAGCACAAAAAGCTCGGGATGTGGCTGCCCCCGGGCGGACACATCGAGGAGGGAGAGACCACGGACGAGGGCGTCCTGCGCGAGGTGCGCGAGGAGACCGGCCTCGAGGCCGAGTTCATCTCGCCCCCGCGAGCGCCCGTCCTGCGCGGCGGCCGCGTCGAGTCCCTGCACGAGCCCCAGCGGGTGCAGATCGAGGAAATCCCCGGGCACAACCACCACATCGACTTCATCTACTACCTGCGCGCCAAGGCGGGCGCCCACGCCCATCGCCCGGATGAAAGCGACGACATCCGCTGGCATACCCACGAGGAATTGGGACTGCCCCACGTCCCCGACGAGGTTCGCGAGTCCGGCCGCGACGCCATCCGCCTCGTCGAGGCCTCGACGGAGAATCCTTGACCTCCGAGGGGAAATCATGTTGAATTGGGCGTTAACGCCGGGAAAGCCCTTTGAGGCGCCGGCTTCCAGGAGACAACTCACATGGCGAAGAAGGCGAATTCGGCGTTCATGAAGCCCCTCACCCCGAGCGACAAGCTCGCGGAGATCGTCGGCAGCAAGCCGCTCCCCCGCACCGAGGTCGTCAAGAAGCTCTGGCAGTACATCAAGAAGCACAACCTGCAGGACAAGAAGAACCGCCGCAACATCAACGCCGACGCGACGCTCAAGGCCGTGTTCGCCGGCAAGGCCACCGTCAACATGTTCGAGATGACGAAGCTCGTCAGCAAGCACCTCAGCTAACGCATTAGACGCTCCGGTTCGTCCCGGAAGTCGGAAGGCCCCCGCGCGAGCGGGGGCCTTCTTCATTGTCCGGAATAAAAAATCCTCGGAGGCCTGGTGGCGCGTACGGGATTTGAACCCGTGGTCTCTTCCTTGAGAGGGAAGCGTCCTAGGCCGCTAGACGAACGCGCCACCAGAACCCCGAGGAGGTTGGGAACCTCATCTTACCAATTCCGGCGACGTCGAGGCAAATGGACGCGAGAAATCATACAATCCCAAAAGATCGCGTGAGATTCAGCCAAGAGACGCTCTTTCTAATGATGCGGGCCTCGACCCAGGCCCTCGCGCTCCTGGTCGCGGGGCTGATCGTCGCCTTGCTGCTCATGAAGGCCGGGCGCATACTCAGCCGCCGCCGGGAAGCCTATTGGACCGCGGTCCTGGCGCCGCTATTGGAGGAGCATCTCTCCGGCCCGACCCGCCGCCTGGAGCCCCTGGCGTCGCAGGCGCGGCGGGCCCCGGAGGCGGCGCGGTACCTCCTGGTGCGGCGGAGCTTCGGGGCCGAGGGAGAGACGCACGCGCGGCTGGCCGAAGCCTACGAAAAGCTGGGATTCATGGACGGCGATTTAAGGCGCCTGCGCAGCCCGTTCTGGTGGGTCCGCGCCGAGGCCGCCCGCTGCCTGGGGCAGATGCGCTGCCGCCCCGCCAAGGGCCGCCTGCTCGAGGCCCTGCGCGACGGCGTGCTGGAGGTGCGCCTGCTCGGCTCCTGGGCGCTCGGGCGGATCGGCGACGCGGACGTCGTCGAGCCGATCATCACCGCTTTGGTGGGCTATTCGCGCCTGGCCGGGATGCGGCTTTCCTCCACGGTCTTCGAGCTCGGCGAGAAGGCGGTGGAGCCGCTTCTGGCCGTCTGCGGGCACCCCGACGCCGCGGTCCGCCTCCTGGTCGTGCATCTTCTGGGCGAGCTCAGGGACCCGCGCTCCTTCGAGACGGTGCTGGGCATGGCCAAGCCCCCCCAGCCGGTGGGGGTGCGGATCGCCGCCGTCAAGGCCTTGGGCGGCTTCGCCGACCCTCGCGCCGAGGCGACCTTGGCCGCATGCGCGGACGACGGCGTCTGGGAGCTCCGGGCCCAGGCGGCCAAGTCGCTGGGGCGAGTCGGAGCCTCCGGCGCCATCCCGGTCCTCTGCCGCGGCCTGGAGGACCGGCAGTGGTGGGTGCGCCGCAATTCCGGCGAGGCGCTGGCGGCGCTGGGCGCGCCCGGACGCGCGGCCCTGCGCCGGGCGCAAAAGGGCTCCGCGGACCGATTCGCGCGGGACATGGCCGCGCAATGGCTGGACGAACTTGAAAATTCTTAGCTCTTCGATCATCCTGTATTTTCTCGGGGTCAGCGTCGTTTATCTGATCATGTTCGCCGTCTCCTTCTGGGCGATCATCCGGCACCAGCTGCGCGCGCGCTTCGCCACCCCCCAGGAGATCCTCAAGGCGCGCATCACCCCGCCCGTCTCGGTGCTCCTACCCGCCTACAACGAGGAGAAAGGAGTCGTCGACAGCGTCCTGTCCCTGCGCAAGCTGTCCTACCCCGAGTTCGAGATCATCGTCATCAACGACGGCTCCAAGGACAAGACGATGGCCGCGCTCACCGAGCGCTTCAAGCTGCGCAAGACCAAGCGGATCTACCACAAGATGCTCCCCAGCAAGGACGTGCGCGGAATCTACCGCTCCGCGGAGGTCGCCAACCTCGTCGTCATCGACAAGGAGAACGGCGGCAAGGCCGACGCGCTCAACGCGGGGATCAACTTCAGCACCTACCCCCTGATCTGCTCGCTCGACGCCGATTCCATCCTGGAAAACGAGGCCCTGCTGCGCGTCATCCACCCGTTCATGGAGGCCTACGTGGAGACGGCGGCGACCGGGGGCATCGTGCGGGCGGTCAACGGCTGCCGCGTCCGCCAAGGCGAGATCTCCGACGCCTCGCTCTCCAAGCGCTGGCTGGTCAGGTTCCAGATCGTGGAGTATCTGCGCGCGTTCCTCTCCGGCCGCCTGGGCTGGAGCAAGATGAACGCCCTTCTCATCATCAGCGGCGCCTTCGGCATCTTCAAGAAAGAGGCGGTGCTGGAAGCCGGCGGCTACCGCACCGACACGGTCGGAGAGGACATGGAGCTGGTGGTGCGCCTGCATCAGCTCTTATCGAAGAAGAAGCAGCGCTATCGCTTCCACTTCATGCCGGATCCGGTCTGCTGGACCGAGGTGCCGGAGAGCTGGCGCGTCTTGTCGCGCCAGCGCAACCGCTGGCAGAGGGGCCTCAGCGAAAGCCTCGCGGCGCATATCGGCATGCTCTTCAACCCCCGCCACGGCTGGATCGGGCTGGTCGCCATGCCCTACTTCATCTTCGTCGAGGCCTTGAGCCCCTTGGTCGAGGCCTTCGGCTACGCCGTGTTCCTGGCCGGGGCTCTCACGGGAACGATCAACTGGGAGTCGTTCGGCATTTTCTTTTCCCTGGCGATCCTCATCGGCATCCTGCTGTCCTTGCTCGCCATTCTCATCGAGGAGGTGTCCATGGAGAGATACCCGAAGCTGCTCGACCTCGGCCGCCTGATCGCCACCGGCATCCTGGAGAATTTCGGCTACCGCCAAGCGCTGGCCTTCATCCGCACCCGGGCCCTGTGGGACCTCGCGCGCGGCTCCAAGAATTGGGGAGACATGGAGCGCCGGGGCATGGCGAAAGCATGAGGCTGCTCCTGGTCCTGCTGCTCGCGGGAACGGCCCTCCAAGCGCGGGCCCAGCCGGCCCTCGAGAGCGCGATCGAGGCGGAGAAGGCCGGCGATTGGACCAAGGCGATCGGCCTGCTGGAGCCGCTCGTCTCCTCCGATCCCGGGAATCTCGACGCCGCCGCGCGCCTGGCCAAGCTCTACTCCTGGAGCAAGCGCTACCCCGAGTCCGAGGCGCTGTACCGCAGGATCCTGGCCGCCCGCCCGGATCACGGGGACGCGGCATCGGGGCTGGCCGACGTGCTCTCGTGGTCGCGACCGCGCGAGGAGAACGCGGAGCTTCTCCGCTCGCCCGTCGCCCCTCCCAAGGTGGAGTTGGCCTACGGCAGCGAGCGGTACAACCGCATGGGCCCGGGATACTCCTGGCGCATGGACGCCGTCGTCCCCGTCCGCCGCGGCTGGTCCTTCCTGGCGGGCGCCGAGAGGCTGCGCCGCTTTCACAACACGGACCAGTCCCAGTCCTTGGGAGCCGCCTGGAGGGGGCCGACCCATGGAGGCTACATGCGCCTGTCCGTGGCGCCTCGCGCGGCCGTGCTGCCGCGCTGGAACTGGGAGGGATCCTGGGGACGCTCCCTGATACCCGGCCTGCACGCCGAAGGATCGGCGCGCGTCTCCGAGTACGCTCCCACCCACGTCTACACGCAGTCCGCCGCCCTCTACTTCTGGCCGCGGCCCTACGCCGAGCTCGGCGCGCGCCTGAGCGCCACGACCACCCAGTTCCGAGGCGGCGCCGCGCTGCTGCGCTGGGGCTACCTGCTCTCCTCGAACCTGCACGCCCGGGGAGAGACCTTCCGGTTCAGCCCCTCGTTCGGCCGCTATGAGGAGCCCTTCGAGGCGGGCTCGGGCTCGCTCAACTCCTTCACCGCCTCGGTGTATCACCTGGGCCTGGGCATGAAGCCTTTCGACAGTTTGGAGCTGAAGCTCGACGGCGAATACGAGGACCGTTCCGGCGGCACCTTCGTGCGCCGCCTGCAGGTTTCGACGGCATACCGCTTTTAGCCCATGAACGAACGCGTCCCGCGCGAGCTGCTCTTCGGCAACCCGGAGAAGGCCTCGCCGAAGATCTCCCCGAACGGAAAGCTCTGGGCCTACCTCGCCCCGGACGAGGGCGTCCTCAACATCTGGGTCGGCCCCGAGGGCGGGCCCGCCAAGCCCCTCACCCGCGACCGCGGCCGCGGCATCCGCGTCTTCCTGTGGGCGGAGGACGAGCGCTCGATTCTTTATTTGCAAGACCTCAACGGGGACGAGAACTGGCACCTCTACCAGGCCGACCTGGAAACCTCCGTCGCCCGCGACCTGACCCCCTACCCGGGCGTGCAGGCGCAGATCGTCGCGACCGAGCCCGGCTTCCCGGACGAGATCCTCGTCGCGCTCAACGACCGCGACCCCAAGCTGCACGACGTCTGGCGCCTCAACCTCAAAACCGGCGAGCGCGCGCTCGAGGCGACGAACCCCGGCGACGCGATCGGCTGGCTGCCGGACCGCGATTTCAAGATCGGCCTGCACAAGGCGGCGGCCCCGGACGGCGGCACGATTCTGCGCGTCCGCGACGGCGCGGGTTGGCGCGACTTCTTGACATGCGGCCCCGACGACCAGTTGGGCGCGCACGGATTTTCGCCCGACGGTCAAAATATTTACATCGAGTCGAGCGTGGATCGCGACACGACCGCGCTGTTCGAGGCCCCGCTCGCGGGCGGGCCCGGGAAAATCATCGCCGAGCACCCCGAGTCCGACCTCGGCGCCGTCCTGCTCCATCCGCGCGACCACGCCGTCGAGGCCGCCGCCTTCGAGCTCGACCGGCGCGCCTGGCGCGTCCTCGACCCCAAGCTCGAGGCCGATTTCGCGGCGCTCTCCGCCCTCGACGGCGACGTCTCCATCGTCAGCCGCGACGACGCGGACGCCGTCTGGTACGTCCTGGTGGACAGGCCCGACCGCTCCCCCGCCTTCCTGCGCTGGGACCGCCTCAAGCGCGCCGCCTCTCCCCTCTTCGCCGCGCGCCCCAGGCTCGCGCCCTATACCTTGGCCCCGATGACCCCGGTGCAATACGCGGCGCGCGACGGCCTGACGGTGCGCGGCTACCTCACGACGCCGAACGGCGCCGCGGCCGAGAAACTCCCCCTCGTCGTGCTCGTCCATGGGGGCCCGTGGGTGCGCGACCGCTGGGGCTTCCACCCCGAGGCGCAGTGGCTCGCGAGCCTCGGCTGCGCCGCGCTCCAGCTCAACTACCGCGGCTCATCCGGCTTCGGCAAGCGCCACCTGCACGCCGGCGACCGCGAGTGGGGCGCCAAGATGCAGGACGATCTCACCGACGGCGTCCGCTGGGCGGTCGCGCGGGGCATCGCCGATCCCGCGCGCGTCGCGATCTACGGCGGCTCCTACGGCGGCTACGCGGCGCTCGCCGGCGCCGCCTTCACGCCCGGCGTCTACCGCTGCGCCATCGACGTCGTCGGACCCTCGAACCTCGTCACCTTGATCAAATCGATCCCTCCCTACTGGGAGCCGATGAAGCGGGTGTTCGACCTGCGCGTCGGCTCCATCGAGCGCGAAGAAGAATTCCTGAAGTCCCGTTCCCCGCTGTTTCATGTCGACAAGATCGATATTCCGCTCTTGATCGCCCAAGGCGCCCACGACCCGCGCGTGAAGCAGGCGGAAGCGGAGCAGATCGTCGCGGCCCTGCGCGCCAAGGGCAAGCCCGTCGCGTATCTGCTGTATCCCGACGAGGGCCACGGCTTCGCCAAGCCCTCCAACCGCCTCGATTTCTACGCCAAGGCCGAGGCGTTCCTCGCCGAGCACCTCTCCCTGGCTCCGGCAATTGTAGAATAGCCGGGTGAAAGCCGAGCCCGGCGTTCTCCCCCTCTTCCGGCGCCTGACCTCCATCCCCACCGCCCCATTCCGGGAGGCGGCCGTGTCGGGCAAGGCCCTCGAATGGATCCGCGCGAACCTGGGCGCGCGGGTCAAGGTCCGCCGCGCGCGCGGCGGCTTCATCGTCTCCTACCGCGGCGCGGGCCCCGGCCCGGCGCTGTGCCTGGCGGCCCATCTCGATCACCCCGCCTTCGACCTGCTCAAGGTCTCGCGCGCCGGCGCCGCGGCCCGCCTGCGCGGCGGCCTGCCCCCGCACCTGCTGGCGGGCGCCCGCGTCGAGGCGTTCGCCCGCGCGCCCAAGGACAACCGCCCCCTCGCGCGCGGCGTGCTCGGCCCGCGGCCGAAAAAAGACGGCGGACCGTGGACCATCCGATGGACCGAAGCGCCGAAGGCGGGCGCCAAGCTCGATTTCGCGGTGCTGGCCTTGCCCGCGTGCGAGGTCTCGAGGGGCTGGCTCCTCTCGCGCTCCGTGGACGACTTGCTCGGCTGCGCGATCAGCCTCGAGGCGATGCGGCGGCTGGCGAAGGCCCGCGCGAAGGTCAATTTGACCGTCCTGCTCAACCGCGCCGAGGAGGTCGGCTTCATCGGGGCCCTCGACATGCTCCGCTCCGAAATCCTGTCCGCGCGCGACTCGTACCTGTCGATCGAGTCCTCGCGCGAGCTGCCGGGCTCCAAGCCCGGCCGCGGCCCCACGATCCGCCTCGGCGACAAGGCCACGGCCTTCGACCCCAACCTGACCGCCTTGCTCGACGACGCGGCCGCGGTCCTGCGCGGGCGCGGCACGGCGGTCCAGCGCCTGCGCCTGACGGGCGGCACCTGCGAGGCGACCGCCTATCTCGCCTTCGGCTACGAGGCCGGCGGCGTGGCGATTCCCCTCGTCAACTACCACAACGGCTGGGGCGCCCGGGCGGTGGCGCCCGAGAAGGTGCGCCTGTCGGACGTGGAGGGCGGCGTCAGGCTTCTCGTCGAGGCCTCGAAGCTCTTCGGCGCGAGGGTCCTGCGCGGCGCGCTCCGGGAGCGTCTGGAAAAGCGCCACGACCGCGAGAGGGGAGCGCTCTGATGCGGCTCGTGCACTATTTCGGCCTCAACGACCCCGTCTCGAGCGTGAGCCATATCCTGGCCGCGGTCGCCGCCTTGGGCGGCTCCCACTTCCTGTACAGGAAGGGGCGGGGCGACGCCCTGCGCAGTTCCTCCCTCATGATCTTCAGCGCCTCCTTGCTGTTCCTGTTCTCCATGAGCGGCGTCTACCACGCCCTGCCGCCGGGCCCGTGGCGGACCATTTTCCGCCGGCTCGACTACGCCGGCATCTGGATCGTCATCGCGGGCTCGGCCACGCCCGTGCACATCCTTCTGTTCAAGGGCCGCTGGCGCTGGGGCCTGATCTCGCTGTTCTGGGGCGCGGCGCTCACCTGCCTCGTCCTCATCGACGTGTATTTCACCCGCCTGCCGTACTGGTCGATCGTCTCCGCCTACATCGGCGTGGCCTCGCTCGGCGTCGTCTCCTACGCCCACATCACGGCGCGCTACGGCTGGAAGGAATCCTCGCTCCTCTTCCTCGGCGGCATCTCCTACGTCGCCGGCGCGCTCATCGACTCCCTGGAGGGGCCCGTGATCCTGACGGGCGTCATCGGCGCGCACGAGCTGTTCCACGTCCTCGTCATCGTCGGCGCGCTGCTGCACTGGCTCTTCATCTACAACTGGGCGGGGCGGCGGGACCACGCCTGACTTGACGTAAACTTTACGTGCTGCTGACCCGGGCCACGGAACTCAAAGCGTGGATCTCCCAGGCCATGACCAACGTTGCCTCGCTTCCCGCCCTCCAACGGGACACGGAGGCGCGCCTGGCCGGCAGCGGGAAGCGACATCACGATCTCATGCTCCAGCATGCGGCCCGCTCATGGCGTCGCATCGCGGGCGGCGTCGGAAGGCAATTCCTTCCAGCCCCCCCGGTTGCTCCGCATAAGATAGCGTCCGCGGTCCTCCAGCACCAAGGCGTTCTCATTCTCCGCGAGGAACGTGGTCTCGGGCAAGCCGCGAAGGTAGGCGTCGACGGGCAGGGCGCTTCGACCGAACGGGGAGCGCTCCAGCAGCCGGCCCAACAGTTCGGTGAGCGCCAAGTAGCTGGCCGGCCGGGGCCAGAGAGCGCGCGCGGCGGGCGGGGCGCCCGGCCCCAAGAACATGACGGCGCTGGGGACCAGCGTCAGAGCCGGCAAAGGAATGTCGCGCAGGTCGGGGACCTGTATCGAGGAACCTTCGAGCGCCGCGCCGTGCTCGGCAACGAAGAAGATCACGGCGCGACGGCGCGAGCTCTCGATCGCGGCGAAAAAACGGCGCAGGTCGCCGAACAGGGCGCCGGCCGAATCGCGATAAGCGCGCATGCGGTCCTGGCGCCAAGCGTCGGCCTGTCCGGGGCGATGGACGCCTTGATGGAGGCTGACCGTGTTGTAGTAGAGGACGGCGCGCTTGGCGCCCGAACGCTGCCGAACCTGCCACCACCGGTCCAGCACGGCCCCGTCGTCATAGACGGGCGCCGCGTTGAAGTTCAGTTTGGGCGCCGGCAAGCCGTCAAGGGGCAGCGGGGCATCAGCATGAGCTCCGGCGCGCAGCTCCTCGCCCATGCGCGCGTAGGCGCCGTCGTGGTTGGCGGCCGCCCAGCTGACGAAGCCCCTCCTCCGCAAGACGTCCAGAAGGTAGCAGTCCGGAGCGGCCGGCCCGTAGAGGGCGTCGTGCGGACCCTGGCCGCAGGGCGCGCGCAGGAGGCGCAGCGCGGCGGGATTACTGTAGCTTGCGGCCGAGTTGAAGCGCGTCAAAAGAACGTGGAAGGAGCCCAAAAACGGGTCGCCGGAGAAGCCGGAGACGCGCAGATCGTCCCAGGACAACGAGCAGACGTGCACGATGATGACGTCGAAGTCGGGCTCGGCGGCGACGGACGGCAGGCGGACGATCCGCGCCGCCTCGGACGCTCGGAATCCCTCGAGCGCGCTCCCGGCGGGACCGAACGGCCGCCGCGATGCGTCGTTGACGGCGACGGCCGCCAGCCCCAGGATCAGCAGGGGGGTCAGGGATAGGCCGCTGCGCGAAGCCCCGAGAATGGCGCCGCCCAGCGCGGCGGCGCCCGCCGCCAGCCTCCAGTCCGCGGTACGCGCGAGGAAGTCCAGGGCATAGCCCAGGGAAGGGCGAAGGTCGGCGTCGGCGATAAAATGCACGACCGTCATCGGAGGAGGCAGCCAGGATTCGTGCCAGGCCAGCGCGGCGGCCGCGACGCCGGCGGCGGCGGCCCGGCCGCGCCGCCAGCGCCGGGCGCGAGACTCCGGCATGGACGGCAAGGGGAATACGACGAAGCACAACAGCAGCGCATCGGCGAGCGCGTTCAATTGCAGGCGGCCGACAACGTGCAGCAGCAGCTTTCCCAGGAAGTAAAAATGCCAGCCGGCCATGAGATGCCATTATACCTCGGATGGCGTGGGCCGATCGGCCGCGGGGGCTGCCCGATGGGCCTATGCGCGCGTCCGTTGGATGAGCGATAATGTCACACAAGGAAAATGTCTCGAACGACCAAGCCCAACATCATCCGCGACAATCCGCGCGCGGCGAGATTTTTCGCGACCCTCATCGATCTCCGCAAGCCGCTGATCGCGATCAGCGTGTTCATGAGCGTCCGTTACTTGGTTTGGCGGGCCGCATCGACGCTCAACACGGCGACGCCGCTGCACGCGGCCATCAGTTTCGCGCTGTTGGCGGCGGAGGTCTACGGCTGCGTTTCCGTCTTCCTGTTTTACTTCCAGGCGCGCCAGCCGGTGGGCCACAAGATCGTCGAGGTTCCCGAGCGCTCGCTGCCCGCCGTCGACGTTTTCATCACGATCTATAATGAGCCCCTGCACGTCCTCCACGTAACTCTCGTCGCCTGCGCCGCGCTCGACTATCCCCGCGACCGCCTCTCGATATACGTGCTCGACGACGGCCCGCGCGACTCGGTCCGCGAGATGGCCGCGAAATACGGCTGCCGTTACCTGACCCGTCCCGACCGCCGGCACGCGAAGGCGGGCAGCCTGAACAACGCCCTGCGACACAGCCGCGGCGAGTTCATCCTGTCGCTCGACTGCGACCACGTCCCGGTCCGCTCGTTCCTGCGCGAGACCATCGGCTATTTCCAGGATTCCAAGGTCGCCTTCGTCCAGACGGCTCAGCACTTCTACAACCCGGATATCTTCCAACACAACCTCCACCTGGACAACGAGCTGGTCCACGAGCAGGACCTGTTCTTCCAGGTCATCGAGCCGGGCCGGGAAAGAACGAATTCAGTCATGTTCGCCGGAACTTCGGCGGTGCTCCGGCGCGCGGCGCTCGATTCGATCGGCGGCATCCAGACGATCTGCGCCATCGAAGACACGCACACCAGCATGCGGCTCCAGGCCAAGGGTTGGAAAGGCATCTATCACAACCGGGCCGTCTCGGCCGGACTTTCCCCGGAGAGCTACTCCGGCTATCTCACCCAGCGCATGCGCTGGGCGCGCGGCGGCATCCAGCTCTTCGTGCTGGACAACCCGCTGCTGTGCCCGGGGCTTTCCCTGGCCCAGAGGCTGTCTTATTTCTCGTCAATTCTCTATTTCTTCCACGGCTGGGCGCGTCTAGTCTTCCTGTTGATCCCGCTGGCGTTCCTTTACGGCAACACCCAGCCCGTCATCAGCGACGTGTTCACGCTGATGACCTACTTTCTGCCCCACTACGTCTTCGCGCATCTGGCCGCGCTGGTCATCTGCCGGGAATTCCGGAACCCTTTCTGGTCCGACGTCTACGAAGCCGCCTCGGCGTTCTCTTTGAGCTGGACGGCGCTCGTGACCGTGCTCCACCCGAACCGCCTGATATTCAAGGTGACCCCGAAGGGCGAGGCCAAGCAGCGGCCGCACCAGGTCCATTGGCTCTACGTGCTGCCGCACACCGTCCTGCTGGTCCTGCTGCTCGCCGGCGTCATCTTGGCGACGCGCCGGATGGCGTCGTACGGGCTCAAGCTGGACCTCTACTCCCTGAGCTGCCTCTGGGCATCCTTTAACTCCATATTGCTCGGCTGCGCCATCGAGGGAACGCGCGAGCGGCCCAATCTGCGCGCGGGCTACCGGGTCCACCGCAGCCTGGCGGCGGAATTGCGCTATCACGGGCGCCGCTTCAACGGCGTCGCCGCGGTGCTGGGCGAGTCCGGCGCGCTGGTGCAACTGGAGACCGACGAACATCTTCCGCCCGTGCTCCGCATACACATCTACAGCAGCGACTACGACCGCGCCAACGGGCTGAGCGGAGAGATGACCGAGCTCGACGGCGAGGTCGTGCATCAGGACATCCGCGGCCGGGGCAGCTGGAGCGGGATTAAATTCACGGATATGACGCCGCAGCGGCACGAGAGCCTCTTGAGGCAGATGTTCTCCGCGCCGGACTCCTGGGACGAGCATGAGCGGCCGTTCGTCGGCTCGCTGACCGCCATGGCCCACATCGTCTCCTCCCTGCTGCGCCCGCGCATGCGCAAGCCGCGGCGCGCGCGCCGCGCGCGCGCGCGCATCCATCTCAACCAAGAGGCGGTCATCCGCTCCGGGAGCATGAACATCCCCGTCCGCATGGTGGGCTTGAGCGTCATCGGCGCCACCATCCGGATGCCTCCGATGACGCGCCTGCCGGAGCGCGTCGCGCTCAGCTTCCTGGCGGGCGAGCAACCGGTCGAGGTGCGGTGCCTCCGAGTGCACGAGACGAGGATCGGGGCCCGGCAGAAGTTCGCCTTGCGCGACGGCCGCCCCGTCCATTGCGGGCTTAAATTCCTGGTTCCGGAGCACCTGAGCCCCGCGATCATCGAGGAGCTGGAAAATGCGACGAGTTAGCGGCCTCCTCGCCATGATGTCGCTGCTGGCGGCGCCGGCGTCCGCCTACGCCCCGCTCGGCTACCCCGGGGCCATTTGGGGCAACGCTTCGCGCGATTTCTCCGGGTTTGAGGGCTGGGGCGTCCAGAGTTGGATCAAGCAGGGCGTGACCTGGACCATGCTCCCCGGGGAAATGCCCCTGCAGACCTTCGCCTACTATCGCGTGCGCTCGCGGACGCAGAATCGCCCCTACTTCGACGCCCATGGACCGGCGCTGAGCGCCGAGATAAGCAAGGACTTCCTTTCGCTGGGCACCGACTTCCACTGGCAGAGGTACCCGGAACTGGGGCTGCGCGAAGACCACCATGAGCTGTTCGCAGCCTGGTACAAGCGCGTCGACTTGGCGCGTGGACATAAGCCGGCGCTGTTCGGCGGTCCACTGCTGGGAGTTCCGCTCTCGACCTGGGGGCGGCTCACGCGCGACCTCGACGGAATCGAGGGCAACGGCACGCAGGGCTGGGTTCAGCAGGGCGTCGACATCATTCGCCTGCCCGGGGCGGTCCTGGTGACTCCGTTCGCCGCGTACCGCTGGCGCCTGCGCAGCGAAAACCGGCGCTACTTCAACGTCCACGGGCCGGCGGCCGGCCTGGAGTTCGGCCGCGGCCCCATGCAGCTCGGCCTTGAGCAGGCTTGGCGCTACTATCCCGAGTTGAAGCGCACCGAGCGCGCGATCCAAGCCTATCTGACCTGGTTCTATGAGTGGGACCTCACGCGACGCTAAGGCCGCGGCTCCGGCCGGGGCAAACCGCGGTCGCCGCCTGCTGACGGCGAAAATCGCCGCCTGCGCGGGCGGAGGATACGCGCTGCGCGCGCTGCAACTGGCGCTGCTGCTTGAGCTGCTGATCTTCTTCGCGGCGACCGGGCTCGCCTTTTTCAGCGACCTGGGCAGGCACCGCGGTTATGCGCGCCTCGTCGCCGCGCAGGCGGACGTGGAGCGCCCGGCGACATCGCTGATCAAGCGCGCCATGCCCACGAACTTCAAAGGCAGCGATATCTCCCGCTGGCTTTTCGCCTTCTTCATTTACGTTCTGTCGACAAATCTCGGACATTGGGCGGAGCGGCTCGCCGAGGTCGCGGCGCGAGCTCGGCGGCGCCGCGACGGCGGGGTGAACGAGGGGGACATGGTCGACCTCCAGCACACCTTGAAGGCGCTGGCGAGCGGGAAGTCGCTGGATCGCCGCAAGCTGCTTCAGATATACGCCGAAACAAAGAAAACGCTCGAAAAGCAGAAGCGTTACGTCGCCTTCCTTTCCATCGACGTCGTCAATTCGACGGGGATGAAGCTGGGCGAGGCCCGCGAGACGGCCGAGCGCGATTTCATCTTATATAAGAAGATGGTCGAGCGCGCCCTCAACAATCATCGCAGCCTCAAGTCGGCCTGGACTCCGGACGGAGTGATGATCTGCTTCAACTCCGTGGATGACGCCGTGGGCGCGGGGCAGGAGATCGTGCGCGGCCTCGCGGAATTCAATCGGCGCGTGAAGACCATCAAGCATGACTTCGCCCTGCGCATCGGCGTCAACGCCGGCGAGGTCTCTTACGACGAGCTGATCCCGATGGAGGAGATGACGGACCGCGTCATCGACATCGCCGGACACATGCAGAAGCACGGCGCGATCGACGCCGTCTCCGTGACCAAGCACGCCATCGAGCCTTTGCTGGGCCGCTTCGACTTCAAGCCCGCCGGACGCGTCGTCGACGGCTGTGAAGTCTACGAATGGCGCCTCCCGTCCGAGCCGGCTTAGCGCCGTCGTTTTAACGTGACGACGGCGCCGGAGACTGGAAGTTCCATCCGCAGAGCGGCCCCGCCTTCCTCCGAGATCTCGTAGAGTCCGAGATGCCCCTGAACGCGAGCCTGTCCGTGAGCGTCGGCCTCGACGACGGAGTCGGTCCTCCAGGCTTTCCGGACCAGGTCGTTCCAGGCGCGCGCGGAGGGCTTGGGCGTCCAGTCGCGGCGATAGAGCGCGGAAGACCGGTCGCCGCCGCCGTCCCACAGCGCCCACAGCGTCACTCCGGAGACGGCAGGGTGGCTGTAGGCCGCCAGAAGGACGTCGCGCAGATAATCGGACTGCAGGCGCTCATCGGCGATGGATATCTCGAGTTCGGTGATTTCGAGCGGCATCCCCCAGCGGGACAAACGGTCGAGATCCGCGAGCAAGCGTTCGGGCGCGGGGAGGCGCTCGTCAAAGTGCGCCTGCAGGCCGATCCGATCGAGGGGGGCCCGGAGCCTGAGGAGACGGTCCACGTAAGCCTCGAAAGCCCGCTTGTGCGCCAGATGGCCGCCGCCGTCCCCGAGCTGGCCGAAATCGTTCACGGCCAATCGAGCCCCCGGATCGGCGGCCCGCGCCGCGGAGAACCACGCGGCGTCCGCATCCGCGCCGAGACGCTCGAAGAGGTCGCGATTATCGATGGGTTCGTTGACGACATCCCACTCGGCGACGAGGCCCTTGAGGGTGGAGACCTCCTCGGTCACGTGGCTGATCACCGCTTCGGCCAGGCGGGCGTTGTCCAAGGCGGCAAGCTCCGCCGGCAAGTGCGACCAGCCCGGCCAAACGAGGCAATGGCCCCGAACACGCAGGCCGCGCTCGTTGAGCCAGCGCAGTTCCTCCAGGGCGCGTTCCCGGCGCTTGCCGTTCCAAAACGGCCACTTCAGCGAGTTCTCGATGACGGCGGAGTTGAAGGAATCCTCCAATATCCTGCGGTACGGCGCGCGGCGCTTCAAGAGCAGTCCGTCGCGCACGACCGCCCCGAAGTGAAAGGCGCTTCGGAGCATGCGTACGCGTATCTTGGCGGCGGGTATCGGGCGGCCTCGGGAATCGACCGCTCTCACCTGAAGCTCCGCGGTGCGGAGGCGGCCGATGCGGCGCAGGGCCTCCCGCCGCCAGGGCGCGTCGAACTTGCGGCCTTGATAGTCGAGGGGGGTGGACGGTATATCCTCGACGCGGCCGGGGCCGGCGTTGACGAGGGAAAGTTCCGCCGTTTCCAGCTCCTGGGGGCCGAAGCCGAAGCGGAGCTTTAGGCCAGCTTCGCCGGGCGCGTAGTCCCGGAGCGCGCGAAAAGCGACTTGGAAAGTCCGCCACCGGGGGCCGGCGGCGTAGTGCCGCGCCACGGCTTTTTCGTAGCGGGGAGCGCGGCCTTCGAAGACCATTTCAAGCCGCGCGGGGCGGCCGCGAGGATCCGCCGAGCGCATGGAAAACCGGGCGACGAGGCGGTCGCCCGCGGACACGGCCTCATTGATAAGGACGGAGCGCTGAACGTCCCAGACATGCGCGTGCTCGGCGCGCACGATCACGCGCTCGATGCGGGTCGCCGAGGACGGCAGCAGGGAAGGGCCGGCGGGCGCCGAGGCGTATGCGGCGCAATGCAGCCCTGCGAAGAAGAGGGTAAAAAGCATCGGTTCGTGGGGGAAGATTATATTGAAACCTCGTTCCCAGGACCATCGCAGACCTCGCGATGCGTGACCTCCCCCGCCCACAAGCACGACAGCGCGAGCAGTATGCCGGCGGGAAGATCGACCAGGTAGTGCCAGCCGAGCAGGACGGTCGAGGCGATCACGAACGCATTCAGGATTAAGGCCGCCGCGAACAGCCGCGGCCGCGGCAAGGCGGCGTAGGTCGCGAGCACCGACCAAGCGACATGAAAGGATGGGAAGGCGATCAAACCCCCGAGCAAGGTCGTCACGGGCTGGAAATGATGAACCTGCTCGAATTTTAAATGCGTCAGGCGCTGGACCGGGAGGAAGTCGGGGCTTTGAAAGACCCCGGCCGGGCCCGAGCTCGGGAAGAAATAATAGAAGAGGCTGCCCGCGATGGAGGAATAGACGGTCCCATAGAGCAGCACGCGCAGGCGGCGGCGGTCATGGGCCAGCGCCGCGACGAAGGGCGCCAGCGCGAGCTGGAGCTCGGTCGAGTTGTAGCAGAGATTGAGAAAGGACCGCAGAGACGGACGCTCGGACACCCGGCGCAGAACCGCCACCGTGTCCCAACCGAGGCTGGCGTCCCAACTCGCCAGCATGTCGTCTATTCGAGGGAAGGGCGAGTACTGGATCGCGGTCGTGAGCACGCCCATGACCGCCGCCGTCAGGGCGTAGAACGCGAGATTGACGGATGCGAACGACGCGTGCGGCGACCGGTCTCGAATCCAATAGCCAAAAACCGCCAGATCGAGAGCGACGAAGGCGAGCCACCAACACTCGCGCGGAAAGTAGGATATCCCGGTGTAGCGGAAGAAGAATGCGTTGACGGCGAATAATCCCGCCGCGATGAGAAGGGCCGCCAGGAGCCAGAACGCCAGCCACCGGTCCTCGCGGGATAATGCCATCCGCGCAGTGTACCGCAATCGTTCCGAATTTGGCAAAATGTCCCTATGAAAACGATCCCCGCTCTCCTGGCCGCGCTCGCGTTGCTCGCCGCGCCGGCGCACGCCGATCCCTTCTCCGACTTCCAAACCCGCATCCAGACCGACTACGTCAAGCCCTTCGCCCTCGACCTGGGCGGCGTGCTGGGCGGCGCCTCGGCCCACACCGGCCGCGCGCTGGGCCTTCCCGGCTTCTGGGCGGGCGGCGTCGCCGCGGTCCAGTTCCGGCCGGACCGGGACGATCGCGTCCTGCGCGACGCGGGCGTCAAGGCCTTCGGCGTGCCCTTGATCGAGATCGGCGTGGGACTGCCGTTCAAGATCGACGTCATCGTGCACGGCATCAGCGCCATGGGCGCCTCGATCTACGGCGCCGGCCTGCGCTACGGCCTGTACCGCACCGAGCTCGTGGACACCTTCCTGCCGAACGTCTCGGTCTCCGCCTTCGCCGACAAGGTCAACCATAAGTATTTCAGCGCGACGCACGGCGCCTTCAACGCCGTCGCGACCTGGAACCTGCCGATCGTCAAGCCGTTCTTTCTCGCCGGCTTCGACGTCACCGAGGTGAAGGTCGGCGCGGCGGCGACGGCGGGCGTCTCCGGCGCGAAGGCCACCGCGCGCGGCTCGCGCTTCTCGGCCGGCGTGGACCTGCACCCACTCCCCTTAGTCAGCCTGCGCGGCGCCTACACCTTGCGCCACGGCATCCCGGGCTTCGACCTCGGGCTCGGCGCCCAGTTCTAGAGTGGCGATCTACACGCGGACGGGCGACAAGGGCGAGACCGGCCTATTCGGCGGCGGCCGCGTGCCCAAAAGCCATCCGCGCGTGGCGGCGTACGGGGAAATCGACGAGCTCAACAGCGCGCTCGGCGCCGCGCGCGCGGAGCTCGGAGAGGACCCCGCCCTCGCCTCGGTCGAGCGGGGCTTGGCGCGCGCGCAGGCCGAGTGCTTCGTCATCGGCGCCCTGCTCGCGACTCCCGCCGACAAGCTCGGACAGCTCTCCGCGCCTTTCGACGCCGGCCTTCCCCCCGACGCCGCGAAGCGCCTCGAGGCCGAGATCGACGCCTGGGCCAAGGACCTGCCTCCGCTCAAGACCTTCATCCTTCCGGGAGGCGGGCGCGCGGGCGCCGCCCTGCACCTGGCGCGCGCCGTCAGCCGCCGCGCCGAGCGCGCGGTCGTCGAGCTGGCCGCGGCCGAGCCGCTGCCGGAGGGCGTCGTCGTCTACCTCAACCGCTTCTCGACCTGGCTGTTCGTCGCCGCGCGCTTTGTCAATAAGCAAACCGGCCATGCCGAGACGCCGTGGACCGGATTAAAAAAATGAGCGCGATCGTCGTCAAGGGCGTCCTTCACGAGTACCCCGCCAAATGAAAATCCCCCGCTCGACGCGCGCTCAACGACGTTTCTTTTTCCGTCGCCGAGGGCGAGATCTTCGGCTTCTTGGGTCCGAACGGCGGAGGCAAGAGCACGCTGTTTCGAATCCTGGCGACGTCTCTTTCTCCGACCAGCGGCTCGGCGACGATCCTCGGCCGCGATCTCATCGCCGACCCCGCGTCGGCGCGCCCGTTTCTCGGCGTCGTGTTCCAGAGCCCGTCTCTCGACAATAAATTGACGGTGCGCGAGAACCTTGTCCATGGCGGACGGCTCTACGGCCTTTCCGGAACGAACTTAACGGTGCGCATCAACGAGATGCTCTCCCGCTACCGCCTGGCCGCCCGCGCGGGCGACCTCTGCGGAACCTTGTCCGGGGGGCTGCGCCGGCGCGTCGAGCTCGCCAAGAGCCTGCTGCACAAGCCGAAGGTCGTTCTTCTCGATGAGCCGTCGACCGGCCTCGACCCCGCCGCGCGCCAGGACCTGTGGGAGCACCTGCTGGCGCTCAAGGCGGAGGGCGCGACGATCCTGACGACCACGCATCTCATGGACGAGGGCGACCGCTGCGACCGCGTCGCCATCCTCGATCAAGGAAAGATCGTGGCCATGGGAACGCCCGCGGCGCTCAAGGCCGAGATCGGCGGAGACGTGATCACCATCGAGGCCGACGACGCCTCCGGCCTGCGCGACGAGATCACCAAGCGCTTCGGCGTCACGCCGCGGGCGTTCGGCGGCCAGCTGCGCCTCGAGCGCGCCTCGGGGCACGCCTTCATCCCCCAGCTCGTCGAGGCCTTCCCCGGGCGCCTGCGCGCGGTGAGCCTCTCGCGCCCGAGCCTCGAGGACGCGTTCCTGCACCACGCGGGCCGCCGCTTCGCCGACGCCGAGGCCGCCGCATGAGCGCCATGCTGACTCTTTGGGAACGCGACATCGTGCGCTTCTTCCGCGACAGGCCGCGCGTGATCGGCGGCCTCGTGCCGCCGATCGTGTTCTGGCTCCTGATCGGCGCCGGCCTCGGCACGTCCGTGCGCGTGCCCGGCGCGCCCGAGGGCCTGAGCTTCCTCCAGTTCTTCTACGCGGGGACCTTGGTGCTCATCGTGCTGTTCACCTCGATCTTCGCGACGATCTCCATCATCGAGGACCGCCGCGAGGGCTTCCTGCAGTCGGTCCTCGTCGCCCCGGTCTCGCGCCTGTCCATCGTGCTCGGCAAGGTGCTGGGCTCCTCCACGGTGGGGCTGGCGCAGGGCCTCGCCTTCCTCCTGCTGGCCGGCGCCGCGGGCCTGCATCCCGGCCCGCACGGCTACGCCTGGGCCGCGCTCGTCTTGACGCTCGCCTCGATCGGCCTGACGGGCCTCGGCTTCTGCATCGCGTGGGTGCTCGACTCCTCGCAGGGCTTCCATGCCGTCATGAATCTTTTCCTTATTCCGATGTGGATGCTGTCCGGCGCGCTGTTTCCCGCCGCCGCGGCGCCGCGCTTTCTGCAAATCGTGATCGCGGCCAACCCGGTGTCCTACGCGGTCGCCGGCCTGCAGCGCGCCCTGCTTCCCGCCGTCGTCGCGGAGGGCGCCCCCTCGATGAACGCGTGCCTCGCGGCGCTGGCGGCCTTCGCGGCCGCCATGATGATCGCCTGCGTCCTCGTCGCCTCGCGCCGCGACGCGCGCTGAAACGGACCCATGTCGGGCCTAAAAATCAGCGCCCTAAAGGCCCATGCACTTCGACGGCTTCCCGGGCATGCTATACCCATGAAAAGCTCGATTTTCCTGGCCCTGACCCTAGCCTGCGCGCTCCCGGCCCGCGCCGGATCCGACGCGGTCTTCGCCGCCTCGCTCAACGACGGATTTCGTTTTCTCAAGACCGCGGAGGGGTTTTACGACCGCGACACTCTTCCGCGGCGCGGCGGCGTTCTCGCGCGCCTCGGTTCCGCGCCCAAATTGCAGGGGCCATCGGGCATGCACTGCTCGGGAAGCTACATCTCCAGACAAGGCCATATCCTGACCAACGCGCATTGCGTCGAGGAGGCGATGTCGCGGGCCGCGCATGAAACGGCCGCTCCGCTTCGGCTGACCGATCACGGCAAGGACGCGACCTTCTACGACTCCGCCCCCACGGACCTAAGCGTCGACGGCAGCCCCCTCGTCTTGCTGGCCGCCGGCCGGGGCTACGCCTACCTCCTGCCCTTCCATGATCTGCTGGACTTCAGCGGCCTGGAAGGCCGTCCGGAGCTCTTCCCGCGTCTTGCCGAGCTGGGGGCCGGCGGCGATTGGGCCATCGTGAAGGCGGAAAATGCGACGAACGCGCCCTGCGCTCCGGCCGAGGTCAGAGCCGTTCCTCCGGGCGAGCCGCTGTGGACCGTCGGCTACCCCGCCGAGGCGCGGCGCCCGCGGGCCCCCGGTTCCCTCGGCGCCTCCCAGCACGTCACCTACGGAGAAGCCGTCGCCGACATGCGTTCCAGCGGGTGGCTGAAGAAGATGAGCCCGGTGAGCCGGGAAAACGCCTACCGCGTCCACGGTCCCGGCGTGGCCTCGGGGGCGCTGATCCTTATGAACGCCGACGGCTTCTCGGGTATGAGCGGCAGCCCGATCTTCGACTCACAGGGCAGGATCGTCGGTGTCTTGGCCGGAGGCGGGAACACGCGCGACGAATTCCTGGAAAATTCCGCCTGGGGCCCGTCCTTGGTCAAGATCTTCGGCGCCCTGCGCGCCGCCGGAGCGGATCCCGCGCTCTACTTCTCCTGTCCCCTCCCGGCGCCGAACGGAATCTAGAACGGGAGCGCGGGACCCGCCCCCCGCGACTCATGTATCATCTCCGCATGCCTTCTCGATTCCTTCCGGCGCTATTCGCCGCCCTTCTGTTCGTCGCCTGCGCCGCCCCTCCCCGCGGCGCTCCAACGAGTCAGGCGATCCGGCCTTTACCCGCGGACGAGTGGCCGAGGATCCAGGACGACCTCGATCTCGACTCGCTCGCTCGCGCCTCCGAACATAATCTCTCCTATCTGCGCGGCCTCGGCGAGAAGACGTTCCTGATCGGCGCGAGCACGGTCGGCGCGCGGCGCTTGGTCGAAAGCGTCGAGGCTCTGCTCGAGCTGCGCCGCAAGGCGGGCACGCCCGCGGAGCTCGAGACGGGCTTGAAGGACGGCTTCGAACTTTTCCGCGTCATGGGCGCGACTCAGGGCGGAGGCGCCTTCTTCTCCGCCTATTATCAACCCATTCTGCCGGCCAGTCCCAAGCGCACCGAACGCTTCGCCTACCCTCTGTACCGCCGCCCCCCCGACCTCGTGACCGTGGACTTGGGAGCCTTCAACCCCAAATACAACGGGGAGACCATCAGCGCGCGCCTGGACGCGGGGGGCCGGCTCGTTCCTTACTTCAATCGCCGCGACATCGACGTGCGCAAGCAGCTCGAGGGCCGCGGCTTGGAGGCCGCCTGGCTCGACAACGGCTTCGACCGGCTCGATCTCCACATACAAGGGAGCGGCTTACTCCGGTTTCCGGACGGGCGCTTCATGATCGCCAAGTACGCCGCCAACAACGGGGCGCCGTATAAGAGCGCCGGCATGGCCTTGGTCGGCTCCGGCGCCATGACGCGCGAGGAGGCCACGAAGGCGGCGATCAAGCAGTACCTCATCGAGCACCCGGAAGGGGAGGGCTGGCTGCTTAGCCAAAACCCCCGCTACGTGTTCTTCGACGTGTCGGAGGCGCCGGAAGACGGCATGCCCTTCGGCACCATCGAGCGGGCGCTGACTCCAGGCCGCTCCATCGCCGTCGATCCCAAGTCCATCCCCCTGGGCGTCCCGGCCTACGCGCGGCTGCCCTTGCCGCAAGCGGACGCGCAAGGACGGCTGCTCGGCAAGGCCGAATCCGGGCGCTTCGTCCTGTGCCAGGACACCGGCGGCGCCATCCAAGGCCCGGGCCGCGTGGACCTGTTCCTGGGCCATGGCCCCGACGCCAAGACCGAGGCCGCCAAGGTGTGGGATTCCGGCGAGCTGTACCTCATTCTCAAAAAGCTTCCGCCTCGCCGCCGCTGATTGCTAAACTGTCGGCATGATCCAGGACCTGCTCGGCTCGATCGCCTCGACGCAAGCCTACCGCCGCTTCGCCGCGGAGAAGCCCGGCCGCACCGCCCTCTATCTTTTCTTCCTCAGCCTCCTGTTCACCGTCGGAGGCGGCGCCGCGATGCGCCTGCGCGTCGGGCCCGTCGTCGACGAGACCTTCGTCTGGCTCAGCGCGGAGGTGCCGACCTTGACCTTCTCCGCCGGCAAGGTCTCGAGCTCCGAGCCCGCCCCGAAGCGGCTGGTGCACCCCCGGGCGTCCGAGATCGCCGTCATGATCGACACGGCGCGCGTGGAGCCGGTGACTTTGCAGGCGATGCGGGACGCCAAGGTGCTCGCCTACCTGACCAACAACGCGCTGTACCTCGCGAAGCACCGGGATCAAATCGAAGTTTACGACCTGTCGAAGGCCGCGCTCGAGCGCCCGATGGTCGTGGACGCCGCATTTTTTCGCGACGCCGCCGGCGCGCTGAAGACGGTCGTCTATCCCCTCGCGATCCTCGCCGTGTTCGCGTTCGCGGCGGCCTGGACGGCCTTCGCCGGGCTGCTTTACGCCCTCTTCGCGATGCCGCTGAACTCGGCCGCCGGCGGCGCACTCGCCTTCGGCTCGCTCTACCAGATCGCGATCCACGCGCAGACGGCCGCTCTTCTCGCGCGGATCGCCATGGCCTTTCTGCCGTTTTCGATTCCCTTTTCCGGCGCCGCCTCGATCACGGCCACCATGATCTACCTCTGGCTGGCCGTGAAGGCCAACGCGGCCGCCGCGACCCCGGTCGTTTGAGAACCGGCGCGGCGCTGGCCCTGCTCGCCGCCCTGGCCGGCGGCTGCGACTGGCTGACCGGGGACTTCCGGCTCTCGGGCAAGGTCGAGATAGCGCCGCAGCTCGAGGCCCGGGCGCCGAAGACCAACTCGGTCCTTTTCGTCATCGCGCAGAACGGCGGCGGCGTTCCCCTGGCCGTGCACCGCATCGTCAATCCCGAGTTTCCCGCCGCGTTCGCGATGTCCCCGCAGGACCTGCTCGTGCCCGGCATCCGCCGCAACGAGCACCTCACCATCGTCGCCCGGCTCAACGCGCACGGCACCCTCGACGCCCCGAAGCCGGGGGACCTCGAGGGCCGCAGGCCGGAGCCGGCCCATCCGGGCGATCGCGGCGTGACGGTGCGGCTGGATAAATCCCTTTGAGAACGGCCCGCTTCGCTCTTCTCGCGTTCGCCGCCGGCCTCGCCGCCTGCGCCGGGCCCGCCGCGCGGCGCTCATCCCTCTCCGGCGCGATGTCCGGGCTCGACGTCCTCGTCGCGGACGGCTTCCGCCCCCTGCGCGGCAAGCGGGTGGGCGTGCTCGCCAACAGCACCGCCGTCGACCGCCGCGGGCGCGCGATCGTGGAGCTGATCGCCGCGGCGCCCGGCGTGGATCTCGCCGCGATCTTCACGCCGGAGCACGGCTACGCCGCCGCCAGCGAATCGGAGAACATCGCCTCCGGCTTCACCCGCGTTCGCGGCAAAGAGATTCCGCTGCACAGCCTCTACGCGGGCGGCATCAAGGGCATGCGCCCCACGCCCGAGCAGCTCCAAGGCCTGGATGTGCTTGTCTTCGACATCCAGGACATCGGGGCGCGCTTCTACACCTACCTCGCCACGATGGCCATGGCGCTCGAGGAGGCCAAGGCCGCGGGCGTGGACTTCGTCGTCCTCGACCGCCCCAACCCCATCCGCGGGGACGTCGTCGAGGGCCCGATCCTCGCCGACCCGAGCCTGCGCTTCGTCACCCCGACCGCCTACTTCCAGGTTCCCGTCCGCCACGGGCTCACCGCGGGCGAGATGGCGCTGTGGCACAACCGCTCCGTCGGACACCAGCACCTGAGCGTCGTCAAGCTGCGCGGCTGGACGCGCGCGCTGTGGCACGACCAGACCGGCCTGCCCTGGGTCCCCCCCTCGCCCAACATGCCCGACATCGAGGCCGCCGCCCTCTATCCGGGCATCGGCATTTTCGAGTCCTCGAACCTCGCCGTCGGGCGCGGCACGCCCATCCCGTTTCGCTGGATCGGCGCGCCGTGGCTCAACGCCTCGGAGATCGTCTCGCGCCTGAAAGGGACCGTCGAGGGAGTCGAGTTCTCGGTCCAGGACTACACGCCGAGCAAAAGCGTCTTCGCGGGCCAATTATGCCGCGGCGTAAAAATCACCGTGACCGACCGCGACGCGATGCGTCCGCTCGCGGTGTTCCGGCACCTGGCGCTCGCCCTGCGCGAGCATAATCCCAAGGAATTCGAATGGCGTTGGGACGAGGTCAGGCGCATGGTCGGCGTGGATGAGTTCCGCCTCCTATGGGAGACGGGCGCCGGCGACGAGGCCTTCCTGGCCCTGTTCGACAAGGGGCCGCGCGACTTCGAAGCCGCGCGCCGTTCGGTTCTTTTGTACTAGAACTGTTTCTGGAAACCGTCAAGCCGCCGAAGCGGCGCGGCCCTCCCCGTCGAGGGCCGGAGCGAGCGCCCAGCCTAATCCAAACGTCCCGGCCGTGCCGATGATCACGAGCCAGCTCCAGCCGAGCGGCACCATCCCCTTTTCCGACAGCACGAGCAGCACCGCGTTGACGGCGGCCATCGTTCCCATCGCGACGACCACGGCCTTGTCGCCCTTGCGCTTGGTCAGCATGCCGAGCAGGAACACGCCGAGCAGGGAGCCGTAGGTCACGCCGCCGATCTTGAACGCCAGCCACAGCATCTTGTCGAAGAAGCTGAAGAAGTAGGCGATGCCGCCGAGCGCCGCGGCGAACAGGGCCACGCAGACGCGCGAGACCTTCATGTAATGCTCCTGGGACGCCGCCTTCGCGGCCAGCGGCTTGTAGAGGTCGTTGACGAAGACCGCGGTCAAGGACGCGAGCGGAGAGTCGATGGAGGCCATCACGATCGCCGTCAGCACCGCGCCGCGCAGGAAGCGCGGCATCACCGTCGCCGCGAAGTGCGGGTAGATCTTGTCGAGCTGGGTCGGCAGGGCCAGGCCCGGGTTTTGCTTGTAGAAGACGAAGAGCAGGGAGCCGACGCCGACGAAAACGCAGAGCGTCAGGAACGAGCCCGCGATCGACAGCAGGATCGTCTTCTGGCTGTCGCGGCGCGTCTCGACGGTCAGCAGCTTCTGCGTCATCTCATGGTCCGTGCCGAACGCGGCCGTCGAGCCGATGAAGCCGTTGAGGATGGCGATCCAGATGATGTTCGGATTCCCGAAAAACTTGGCGAGGAATCCGGGCTCCAGCACGTTCGGACCCCAGTTGAATATCCGCAGCTTCCCGGCGTCGGACGCCAGGCCTATGGCGGCGGGAAGGCCGCCCTCGATGCGGTGAATGAGGAAGGCTATCGTGAGAATTCCGACCCCGAGAAAAGTCAGGGCCTGCAGGACGTTGGTCCAAACCACCGACTCGATGCCGCCGTACGCGATGTAGGCGACGCTGACGAGGGTGAACAGGAGGATCGTCGGCGCGATGTGCCAGCCGAGCAGGACGCTGACCGCGACGCTCGCGGCCATCAAGCGCACGCCCGAGGCGAGCAGGCGCGTGACGAAGAAGAAGCCGGTGGCCGTGTACTGGCTGCGCGCGCCGAAGCGCTGGCGCAGGTACTCGTAAATCGTCGTGCTGTTGTACTTGTAGAAGGCGGGAATGAACAGGAACGCGATCAGGATGCGCGCGCCCGAGGAGCCGATGAAGAACTGCATATAGCTCCAGTCCTCGCGGAAGGTCGTCGCCGGCACGCCGATGATGGTCATCGCGCTGATCTCGGTGGCGACGAAGGAGAGCATCGCGGCCCACCAGGGAATGCGCCGGCCGCCCAGGAAGAAATCATTCGTGTCCTTGGCGCCGCGCCCGCCCCACCAACCGATGAGGAACATGAGGCCGAGCGTGCCGAGAAGGACGGTGAAGTCCGCCAAGGTCAGCGCCGTTCCGCCCGCGAACCAAGAAGCTCCTTCGTTCATTTCTTTTCTCCCAGGATGCGCGCGGCGGCGGCTTGAGCCCCGGCGGCGCGCGAGTAGACGCAAAGTCCGGCGGTTTTCGCGGGAAGGCCCGCTAAAACGAAGGGGCTGCCGAAGCTGACGGCCACGGAGCCCGGCGCGGCCGAAAGCGCCGCGGCGAGGCGCGCGCTGGACGCGCCGTCGAGGCGGATGCGGCCGGAGTACGCGCGCGGCCCGAGGAATATTCCCGCCGCCAAGGTCTCCCCCTTCCTGGTCCCGCCGCCGCGCGCGATGCGGACGCGGACCCCGACGCGCCTCAGGGCGGCGACGAAGGCGGCGCCCGCGAGGGGGCCGCCCTGCGGCTCGAAGTACGCGACGCGCTTCGGAGCGGGCCATGAAGGACGCCGCGTCCACCGCGCGCAGGCGGCGAACAGAGGGGCGGCCGCACGCCCGTGCGCGGCGCCGCCCACGACGGACAAGCCCGGCCGCGGGGAGCGCGCGCGGCGCAAAGCCGCGTCCAGGCGGCGCCGCGCCTCGGCGCAGCGCCGCGCGAAAGCCGCGTCGCGCCCGGCTTCGACGCGCAGTTCGGCGATCAGCCCGGCGGCGTCCTGGGGCGCGAGCAGGATGTCGGCGCCCGCGCGAAGCGCCCGCAGCGCCGCCTCCCTCTGCCCCCAATGCTTGGCGATGGCGCCCATGTCGAGCGCGTCGGTGACGATCAGTCCGCGAAAACCCCAGCGCCGCAGCAGCCTCGGACCGGCCGGAGACAACGTAAAGGGCAGTTTCGAGGAATCGAGCGCCGGAACGACCAAGTGGCCGAGCATGACGGCGTCGGCGCGGCGCGCCAGGGCTTTAAAGGGCGCCAGTTCCCGCCTCATCAGCAGCTTCAGCGGCGCGTTCACGATCGGAAGATCCAGATGCGAATCCTGGGTCGTGGAGCCGTGGCCGGGAAAGTGCTTTAGGCAGCCGAGCGCGCCGCCCGCGCGCAGGCCCGATAGGTAGGCCCGCGCGAGGCGGGCGGCTTCTTTCGGATCGGCGGAAAAAGAGCGGAGGTTCACGATCGGATTTTTCGGCTCGCTGAGAAGATCGAGCACGGGAGCCAGCACCCAATCGACGCCCATCGCGCGCGCCTCGCGCGCCGTGATCCGGCCTTTTTCGCGCGCGATCGCCGCGGAGCCGGACGCGCCGACGCCGAGGCTGGTCGGCAGGGGCGTGGACCCGGAAACATGCCCCCAAGCGCCTTCTTCGTAGTCCGCGCATATCAAGAGCGGCCGCTTGGCCAGGCGGCGCAAACGGGACGTCAACGCGGCGACGGTCCTCGGAGCCCCGCGGTAGAGGCAGAAGCCGCCGACGCCGA